>NZ_JACMOM010000081.1 GCF_014378035.1 Aeromicrobium sp.
GTCGTGGGTGTCGGCGCCACCCCGATGACCGGTTGGCTCGGCGGCTCCGGCCTCGACATCAGCAACGGCGTCCTGTGTACCGCGGCCGGTGCCGCGGTCGACTCCTTGCAGCACGTGCACTCCGAGATCGTCGCCGCGGGCGACATCGCCCGGTGGGCCAACCTGCGCTTCGATGGGATCCCGCGTCGCATCGAGCACTGGATCCACGCCGTCGAGATGGGACCCCACGTCGCCCACACCTTGCTGCGCCCCGAGGAGGCTCAGCCGTTTACGCCGATTCCGCGGTTCTGGTCTGAACAACATGGAACCAAGATTCAGGCCGCTGGCATGCCCGGCCCCGCTGACACCATCACCGTGGTCGAAGGCAGCGTGGGTACCCGCAGCCTCGTCGCCGCGTACACCCGCGCAGACACCCTCGTTGGCGTCGTCACCATCAACGCGCCCAAGCGTCTGCAGCACTACACGACGCTGATCGCCCAACCCAACCAAGCCGTCCTCGCCGCCACGAACCCTGGTCGACTGGGGGCGCACGCCTAGCAACCACCGACGGCCGCGACACCACCATGGGCTGCCCCCGATTGGTTGACGCCTATCCGGGCAACAGGCCCCTTACCTCTCCGCCCGGTGTGACGTCGGAGGCCAGAGCTACGCGATGAGGGAAGCCGCCCGGCCGAACTCATGCTCGGCAGCCACGACCGTTAGATGGGACGCCGTCGCAGGCCACCGAGGGCCTGTACGTTTTCTGTGGCCAATCAGGGAGCTTGCTGCGCATATGCTTGTACGAGCCGAACCCTGCGGGACTTCCACTCAACTGATCGAGCCCCCCACGCGCACGCCGCCGGACCCTGACATCCAACGGTTTGGACGCCCCGCAACCACCGACGCGTGAACGGGGTAGGTCGGAGATGGGACTGACCGCAATCGAGGCGCTCGTCGGCCGCGTCATACTGGGTGGAATGCTCCGCCGCCGTGCCCAAAGCAGCCATGTGGCCGACTGGCGGCACGGTCCTTGCGATCGCATGCGAGTTGTGGTGCGTCACTCGAAGCGAGCACCACCCAGAGATCGCTCGTGATAAACAGCCGCGACCGCTGCTCGTGAGGAGTCGTCACGGTCGGGCCAGAGGTGGCCGTGGGTCGACGGCGCCCTCCTCGTCGACCTGTGGGATGACCTCGACCTCCCCGACCCGCTCCGCAAGGCGTGGCAGACGCTGATCGACGACGCTCGAAACGGGCCGATCGAGGACCCGATCTACGTCGGCGTCGACGAGGCCCACAAGCACCAGCGCGAGGAACTCAAGGAGCGCATCGCCGCCCGCCGTGCCGCAGCCAAGGCAGCGCACACCTGAAAGTGACTCGGCGAGAACGGCGCTCGCCAGTACCGTCGTTCACCATGGAGCAGGTTGTGTTCGCAGGCGACTGGCACGGCAACCTGCCCTGGGCCACCAGCCGCCTCCAGTCCATCGGCTCCTCCAGGGCGACGACGATCCTGCACGTCGGTGACTTCGGGATCTGGCCCGGCAGTTCCGGCAAGCGCTACCTCCAGGCAGTGGAGAACACCTGTGCGCGCTATGACCTCAACATCATGATCACCCCAGGCAATCACGAGGACTGGGCCCGGCTAACGACGCTGTGGGCGAACCCGAAACGCCGCGACCCTGGAACCGGCGAGGCACTTCCCCTCCGTCTGACCGACCACGTCCAAGTGCTCCCTCGCGGCCATCGATTCACGATCGACGAGACGACGTTTCTCTCCTTCGGCGGCGCTGCCTCGGTCGACCGGCACCTGCGCACCGAGGGCTTGGATTGGTGGCCTGAGGAGATGCCCTCAGAGACCGATGTTGAGTCTGCGGTCGTCGGCGGACCGGTCGACGTCCTCATCACCCACGACACACCAGAGTCCGAGTGGTGCGTGCCCGCGGTTCGCGAAACGCTGGCTCGCAACCCTCACGGATGGCCACAGGATTCACTCGCCTGGGCCGCGGTCTCCCAGTCACGAGTCAACCGGGTCTTCGAGGCCGTCCGGCCGCGACTGCTCGTCCACGGACACCACCACGTCTGGGACGACCGAGGCGTGCAGCTGCCCGGTGTAGCCCACCAGACCCGCGTCGTCTCTCTAGGCGCCGACGGCGAGCCTGGCAACGTCTGGCGCCTTGATCTCGACACAGTCGTGCCAGCCTGAGCCGGCACCTCCAGATTCCGCAGGGAATCAGCGGGAGATTCGGCTCAACGGGCGGGTCTCTGAAGAGCAGGGACACGACGTCAGTGTCGAGCACGATCCGAGACAAGGAAGGCGGCTATCGCTCAGGCGAGGTGCGAGCACGGTCGGGGCGAACAGAGGCAAGGAACTCATCGAACTCAGCGTCGTCAGGGAAGAGTTCCGGTGCTGCAAGGTCATGCGGAGTCATCAGCACGGGGGGTCGCGGAACAACTCGTCGAGGTCGACGTGGTCGGACTGCGGAACTGCCGCAGCAGCATCAGGGTTTGTGCTCATGCCTTCTCCTCCGTCGTGACGTGCCTCCAGTGTGCCGCTGACCTCGGACTAGATGGGTTCCACGCCGCCACCGGGAGGGGACCGTCGAACGCAGCAGCCAAAATCGCGCGCGACATCATCGGGCGATGACTTCGGGTGGCCCGCCCGGTAGCTGTCAGATATAGTCGACACATGATCGAAGTCGTCCGCACAGACGAGTTCGAGATATGGCTGGAAAAACTCAAGGACTTACGAGGCAAGGCCCGCATCATCCGGCGGATAGACCGACTCGCCACAGGCAACCCTGGCGACGTGAGGCCGATCGGCAAGGGACTTTCGGAGCTACGTCTCGATGTAGGGCCGGGGTACCGGGTCTACTTCCTGCAGGACGCAGACACGCTGGTCCTCTTGCTGTGCGGCGGTGACAAGTCGACGCAGCAGAAGGACATCGAGAAGGCACACGATCTCGCCGATGAATGGCGATCCGACAGGCAGAAAGAAGCGGAGGGCAAACCATGACCATGAGTGAGAAGTATCAGCGCTTCGACGCCGCCGACTACCTGAAGGACCTCGACGACGTTGCCGTGTTCTTGGAGGTCGCGCTCGAAGACTCCGCCGAGGACCCGAGTGCGGTTCCGCATGCCCTAGGCATCATCGCCCGGTCGCAGAACATGAGCGAGCTCGCCCGACGGGTCGGGATGAGCCGCGACGGTCTCTACAAGGCACTCTCCGAAGACGGCAACCCGACCTGGTCGACCATCCTCAAGGTGACGAACGCGCTCGGGCTGAGGTTCGAACTGCACACCGTCGCATGACCTCAACTGCCGGTTGAAATTCCGCAGGGATTCCGCAGGAGATCCGTTCGAGGCCGAAATCGGCCAACTTCGCCCAACCGCCCAGATTGACGTTTCCGCAGGTCAGACCGTGTTTTCCCGAGATGTTCCGAGGTGTCCAACACCACTCGGGGTGTTCGAGCTCTACTACGACATCTGATTTGAGGGTTTTCACCCTCTGTCAGCAACTGCTAAAAATGGCCCCTGACCTGCGGAAACGTCTTTCAACGTCTTCCGGCGTCAGGGGTCGTTTTTCGTTGTTCTGCGGCCCCAGTGCGGCCCCAGTGGTGGCGCCGCGCATTTCTGCGGCGAGAACGCGACGAGCGCACTCGACCGCCCGCAGGGCCTACCACGAATGGTTCACCGCGACCGCCCTGTGGTCGCCTTCCGCCAAATTGGGACAATCTCGTTGCGAGTACTGATATGCCTTTCCCAACGTGGCGATACGCGCACACAGTCCAGAACGAGGTCCCATGCCGAGCACCATCGCCTGGCTCGACTCAAGCCGCGAAGAGCAGCGCCGCATACGCGAGGTCATCAATCTGTTCTCCCAGACGGAGAGCCGAGATGAGCTCGGGATCGGTCAGGTCCGGGACTCGTTCACCGACCAGTTGTTCCCGGGGACCTCCACCCTGCACACACGGGCGCGGTACCTGCTTCTCATCCCCTGGTGCTACGGCGCCGCCGCAAGTCCGGGCCACAAGCGGTGAAGACCTACAGCGGCGTGCGGGTGACAACGAGAGACGACTCATAGTCGCGCTGAACAACGCCGGCGCTCATGACGGCCCAATTGGTCGCAACGTCCTCACCAAGCCCAAGACACTGCCTTCATCGCCGTACTGGTCGGCACTCGGCCAGTGGGGAGTTCTCGTCGGCGACCCGGCGGACGAGCTTGCTGCTCGATCTTGGCGACCCGAGGCTGACGAGCTTGTGGAGCGCGCCTCGAGTAGGTGGAACGTCCCCGCGTTGCCAAACGGCTTCCCTGACAGCGCCGACACGCTCGATCTGTCGTTCGAAGAAGCCAGTTGGGTCCGCGAGCGGATGCTCAGCGGCAGCCCAGGATCGTTGCTTGAGGTGCTGTTGAACTCCAACGAGGGAGCCCTGCGTCAGCTGCCCGCAGCGTGGGACGTCCCCGTGGAGTCCACAGATCTGGCCGCACTCATCGAGCATGCCCGCCTCTTTCCCTGGACGTGCAGGGGGCAGGGCCGGCGATCGACCCGTTCCCCCGGTCTCCTCAGCACGACACTCGTCCCTCGCTCGGACTGTGATCGCGAGATTCGCCGGAGGTCGCCGATAACGTCTGCCCGTGGTCGAAGGGCCGAGCCACGATCGTCAGCAACGGCCAGGCTCTCTGCAGGAGCCACAACCGGTCGAAATCGAACCTCACACCACCGTGGTGGTACGTCGCGTCCCTCGAACGCCGACGCCGGAAGTACTACCCCGCAGGCGCAGCCGTCCGAATCTCTGCGGCGATGTCTACGCCCGACAAGGCTGCGCGCGCCGACTGGACGGCTCGCAGGAAGCTCGTTGGCCCCGACGTCCCACGCGTTCGGCGAAGGCGTCGAGCGCGTCGATGACGTCCTGGGCGATCCATGCGCGGTTGCGCTGTCCGCCACCAGCGCGCTCGAGGATGCCGGCTTCCTCAAGCTGCTCCATTGCGCGCTGGGCAGCCGAGAGCGCCACTCCTGTAGCGGCCTCCACGTAGGCGACGTTGACGGCGGGCTGGTTCAGCAGATGGGGCAGCAGTCGTCGTGCCGCAGAGCCTCGCCGCGATGCCAGGCGCTCGTTCCAGCCCTCGTAGACCCTCTCTAGGTCGTCAACGAGCTGCCGCCCGTTGCCGATGGCACGGAAGGAGGCGTTGATGAACTGCAAGACGATCGTCTCGAGATTCCCCTCCCGATAATCGGTGAGCGCACGGAAGTAGGCGGACGTGTCGGTGAGCAGACCGGCAGAGACCGGAACCGTCAAGGTGCGCGTGACACCGGAGTGGCGCAGCATCGCGTGGATGAGGGTGCGTCCGATGCGGCCGTTGCCGTCGTTGAACGGGTGGATCGTCTCGAACTGTGCGTGCGCGATGGCGACCTGCACCAGCACCGGCAGGTCCACTCGCTGGACGAAGGTGATGAGGTCGTCGAGCGCCCCTGGCACGCGGGTGTGGTGAGGCGGGACGAAGGAGGCCGTATGCGGACTCAGCGCGTTACTACCGATCCATACCTGCCGGTCACGCAGTGCGCCGGGGGCGGCATACGCGTGCTCATCGAGCAGTGCCTGGTGTGCCGCCAGGATCGAGTCGACGCTGATCTTGTCGGCCAGCTCGACCGCCCGCTGCATGGCCGTGACGTTCGCGGTGACCAGTTGCGCATTGGGGCCGGCCTTGGCCTCAATCGCAGCCATCGCCAACGCCCGGGCACCGGCAGTCACGCCCTCGATCTCCGATGATGACGCCGACTCGGTGCTTAACAGCACCGAAGCCAGCGGGGCTAGCTCGGTGGCCGCATCATCGCCTTCACGAGCCGCGCGGC
This sequence comes from Aeromicrobium sp., assembly GCF_014378035.1. Classification (GTDB taxonomy): domain Bacteria; phylum Actinomycetota; class Actinomycetes; order Propionibacteriales; family Nocardioidaceae; genus Aeromicrobium. The sequence continues at coordinate 5,826 of NZ_JACMOM010000081.1, forward strand.
GCGCGGCGATGGCGGTGATCTCGGCGTCGAAGCGGGTGATCTCACGCACAGCATCCTCGGCCTCGGCCTGGAGCGCGGCGTTGATCCGGACATCGGCCTCAGCGATACTGGCAGGTACCGCCGCCTGGTAGGGCCCTCGGGCCGCGAGTTGCTGGCGGCGTGAGGCAGAGTGATCCTGTTCGCTGTCCCAGGGGTGTGTCTCCCAGCCGACAGCAAACTCGGGATGCGCCTCGCCTCGTTCTTGCCTCACACCCTTACGTTACACCACTTTATGAGTACAAAGTGGTGTAACGTATCGGCGAGCACCAGCCCTCCGATACGGACAAACTTGCCGGACTCCATAGACCGCTCGCGACTACAGTGGGGCACGGGCGTCACGAAGGGGAGGGACCTGAGTGCTGTCGGACATCGAGATCGCTAACTCCGCTGAACTGGTTCCCATCACCCAGGTTGCCCAGGATGAGCTGGGGATCGACCCGGTCCACTTAGTGCCCTTCGGCCACTACAAGGCGAAGGTCGACCTGCGCTACCTCCTGTCCCCTGAGGAACGGCCCCTCGGCAAGCTGATCTTGATGACGGCGATGTCTCCGACGCCGGCGGGTGAGGGCAAGACGACGACCACGATCGGGCTGGCTGACGCATTGCGGGGGCTGGGGCGCAGGACGATGGCCTGCCTGCGTGAGCCGTCGATGGGCCCGGTCTTTGGCATGAAGGGCGGCGCAGCAGGCGGCGGTTGGTCCCAGGTGGTCCCGATGATCGACATCAATCTGCACTTCACCGGTGACTTCGCGGCGATCGCGGCCGCGAACAACCTGCTGGCGGCGTTGGTGGACAACCACATCCACCATGGCAACGCGCTGGGCATCGATGTCCGGTCGGTGGATTGGAAGCGGGTGCTCGACCTCAACGACCGGGCGCTTCGGGACGTGGTGGTCGGTCTCGGCGGCCTCGCGAACGGCCACCCGCGCGAAGATAGCTTCGACATCGTGGTGGCCTCCGAGCTGATGGCGATCTTCTGCCTGACCGAGTCCTGGGCCGACCTCAAGCGCCGAATCGGCGACATCGTGGTCGGCCACACCCGGGAGAAGAGGCCGGTCACGGCCCGTGAACTCGAGGCTGACGGTGCGATGGCGGTACTCATGCGGGACGCGCTCGCGCCCAACCTGGTGCAAACGCTGGAGCACACCCCAGCGTTCGTGCACGGTGGCCCGTTCGCGAACATCGCACACGGTTGTAGCTCAGTGATCGCCACCCGGGCGGCGCTGCGACTAGCCGACTACGTCGTCACGGAGGCCGGCTTCGGGGCCGACCTCGGCGCGGAGAAGTTTGTGGACATCAAGTGCCGCGAGTCCGGGCTCCGTCCCGATGCCGCGGTGTTGGTGGCCACTGTCCGGGCGCTCAAGTTCCACGGCGGGGTAGGCGTGCCCGACCTCGATCGGGAGGATCTCGGTGCCGTGGAGCGCGGCATGGAGAACCTTGCGCGGCACCTGCGCAACATTCGTGAGGTCTATGGGATCCCGTGCGTCGTCGCGCTCAACCGGTTTCCGACCGACACGGACACGGAGGTGGCCCGGGTGGTTGAGCTGGTCGACGGTCTGGGGGTCCGGACCCATCCGGCCACTCACTTCGTCGACGGTGGCATCGGCGCAACCGATTTGGCGAAGGGCGTGCTCGACCTGCTTGAGAACACTGACCCGTCAATGTTCTCCTTCACCTACCCCGACGGGCTCCCGCTCAAGGAGAAGGCGGAGACGATCGCCCGTCGGCTCTATGGAGCGTCCAGCGTGACGTGGGATGGCAGGGCCACGCAGCGGCTCGACCGTCTGGAGGCCGACGGGTACGGCGGGCTGCCAGTCTGTATCGCCAAGACGCAGTACTCATTCTCGACCGACGCCACCCTGCGCGGAGCGCCGACCGGTCACAACCTGCACGTGCGCGAGGTCAGACTCTGCGCGGGCGCGGGCTTCGTGGTCCTCGTTTGCGGTGA
>NZ_JACMOM010000082.1 GCF_014378035.1 Aeromicrobium sp.
ATGGTGAGGCCAACCTCGTGTCGTGGAGCCAAGTCATCGCGACGGCGGGTGTCCCTGGCGCTTAGGCACGTGGACCCACGCCGATTTCGGGGCGGCGGTCGTCCTACAGTCGGGTTCCTGATGGTCGTCCTTCCGGCCTTGGCGCAGCTCGATGGCGCAGGTGACTGAGGGTTGGAGGGCCAGGGGGTCGCAGGTTCATACCCTGTCAGCCCGACCGATCAGGCTTGGGAATCCAAGGATTCCAGGCCTGAAAGCGTTAGAGAGCTGTGTGCTGGCACCCCGTTCCCGACACTGGTGCAGGTCTGGCTGGAGGATCTTGACCTGAAGACCGGATCGCGGTCAGCACACGAGAACTGTATGAGCGGGACATGCGCACGCTGGTGATGCCAGCCTTTGAACACTTCACGCTGCGTGAAATCTCCATCAGCAAGATCGGTCGATTCCTCAAGGGACAAGCAAAGATCAGCTACAGCAGGGCGAAGCACGCGAAGGTCGATATCAACCTCGCCTTCGGGCTCGCACTGCGTTGCGAGGCCATTGTCCGGAACGCGGTCCTGGGGACGGCTCGCTTGAGATGCCCGCCGTCGACCGTGAATTCGCTGACGATCAGCCAGGTCAGGCCATCCGGCAGGCAGTCGGCTCGTGGCAACGCGGGGGAGGGCTGTCCGGCCCGAAGCCGGACGGTCAGCTGGAAGCCATCATCGAGGTGATGCTAACGCGACGCCGATCGAGAAACGCAACCTTTGCGCCGCGCGCCCGGCCACCAAACTCGAGATTCGTCGCCACTGGGGCAGGGGTCTGTTCCCAGGTAGTCCAGCCCTCGAGTCAAGCTGGTTGAAGCCCAGCCTGCTCGGCTGCATCTGCGAATTCGACTTCTTCTGGGAAGCGGCGATCCAGTGCTTTCGCTATCCACACAACGCGCTCGTTGCCGACGTGCACCGGCTCACCTGTCGGCGGCCATGAAAAAGGTGACGTTCTTGGCTGGCTCAGATCCTGCCATCGGGTAAGAAACGCAGAAGCAGCGAGCCGATCAGGGTCCGTATCATCGAATACAGCTTTGACGATGACCGCGAAAACGCCGAAACGTATCGGCTGCCAGAATAATGGTGGATCCCGATCCCGATCCCGATCCGGCGCCGGCGCCGGATCAGCGTGACCAGGACGACGAGGTGGCATTCTCGGCTTGTTGGCTGACTGTCATTCACTTAGTGCAAGTTAGTACTCTAAGATCATGAGCAAAAGTTTGTTACGCAATCATCATTGCGACTAGTCAATGCTCACTTGAGAGTTGACGCGCGGACGAACTCAATAGAGCAGGCGAGATGCAGGATGCGGCCCCTGGCATGACGGGTCACTTGTGAGAGGACAGGAATGCAGCGCACGACGAAGACGATCGTCCCTACGTGGCTCCCGCCGCAGGACCGAATCGATTTCTACCGGGAGGCTCGCTACTGGCGAAATGCGTCGGTAACCGAAGAGCTGCGCCGCTGTGTCGATCGTTTCCCCGAAAGGACAGCGTTGCGCGACTCGACCAGCAGTCTGACCTTCGGCGAGTTGTGGGAGCGCGCCGCCACTGTCGCCTCGTGGCTGCGTGCCCGCGGACTCCGACCTGGCGAGGCAGTCGCGTTCCAGCTGCCAAACTGGACCGAGTCGGACGTGATCTTTCACGGCGTCATGATGGCCGGCGGTGTCGTCGTGCCAATGACTTCGATCTTGCGTCGACGGGAAGTCGGGTTCATCCTCGGGCAGACCGGGGCGCGGTTCGCCTTTGTCGCCGAGCGGTTCCGCAACTTCAACTTCGTCGGGATGTACAACGAACTCCTCGAGTCCGACAGCCACCTCGAGTCAATCGTCTACGTGCGCGCCGAACGGGAAGGTTCCGCCATACGCCTCGAAGACGTCGAGTCCGCCGCCCCCCTGCCGCGTGAACAGGTAGCACTTTCGGCGGGCCGAGGTGATGATGTCGCTGTCGTCATCTATACCTCGGGCACGACGGCCGATCCCAAGGGTGCGATCCACACGCATGACGGCATCATGTCGTCGACGCGGATGTGCGAGTCGTTCTTCTCACTCAATGAGAACGACGTCTTGTTTAACCCCTCGCCGGTCACCCACATCACTGGCATCTCCCTGAGTTTCTTGTTCCCGGCCACATTCGGCTGCACGACGACGATCCTGGAAGCGTGGGACCCAGAGAACGCCTTCGACATCGTCGCGCGCGAGCGCAGCACGTTCCTCATGTTCTCGACGCCGTTCCTGGCGGCGCTCACCGAGATCGCCGAGGCGCGTGACGTGAGGCTGGCCGACCATATCCGCACGATCGTGTGTGGTGGGGCCGATGTGCCCGAGTCGCTCGCGGAGCGCGCCAACGACCGTCTCGGCGAAGTCGTGCGCATGTACGGCGCCACCGAGGCGCCCAACACGAGCTGTGGCTCCGCCTGGGACCCTGCGGCGAAGAAGCGGCGCACCGAGGGCCGCTGGCTGTTCCCAGTCGAGGCGCGGGTCGTCGACCCCCACAGCGGTCGGGAAGTCGACCCGGGAGAGGTTGGTGAGGCATGGTGGCGAGCCCCGCAGATGTGCCTCGGCTATGTGGACGAGTCGCTCAACGACACCTCCTACACGCTCGACGGTTACTTCCGCACTGGCGACCTCGTACGCGTCGACGACGGTGGCTACGTCACGGTGAGCGGCCGAATCAAGGAGATCATCAACCGTGGTGGCGAGAAGTTCAGCGCCCGTGAGATCGAGGAGATGATCGCGGGCCTTCCGATGGTGGCCGAGGTGGCGGTCACGCCCATGAGTGATCCGGTGCTCGGCGAAAGAGTCTGTGCCTGGGTGGTCCTGCGCGAAGGACGCGGTCTGACCCTGTCAGAGCTGAGCGAGCACCTTCTTGGCTACGGCTTGGCCAAGCAGAAGCTGCCCGAACGACTGGAGACGATCGAGGAACTGCCTCGCACGCCCAGCGGCAAGGTCAGGAAGCAGGTCTTGCGCGATCGCGTCGACGAGGCACTGGCTTTCACCTGAGTGTCGCTTGTTAAACATCCGGGCATTCACTTGATGTCGAACTTGGACATCAAGTGAATGCTTTTTCGTATCACTAGCGCGCATTATGGGCATACAAATTTTCTACCGGGCGCACCGTGAGAAGAAACTGACCTGATAACAATTCACTTAGGGCTTGACAGAGTGATTCAGGTCACGCACGATGTTGGTGGCGCCGATCACACGCGGCTCGATCATCAGGAGGAATTGTGAAACGCACCATCCCCGTGGCCGTCTTGGCTTGTGCCACCCTCGTCCTCACCGGCTGCGGTGGCCGGAGCAACTCCACGGAGTCGAGCTCCTCGGCATCCGGAAACTGCGACGTCGGCATCACCGACACAACTGTCAAGCTCGGGTCGAGCATCCCGCTTTCCGGCCCTGGAGCTGCCTACGGCGAGATTGCCCACACTGCCAAGAAATACTTCGACTCGCTCAATGCCGAAGGCGGCGTAGAGATGGGTGACGGCATGAAGCGCAAGATCGAGCTGACCGTGCTCGACGATGCCTATGACCCGGCTCGCACCGTCAGCAACGCCCGCGAGCTCGTCGACAAGACCGGCGTCTTCAGCTTGTTTAGCGTTCTAGGCACCTCGCCCAACGAAGCCATCTACGACTACGTGAACGGCAAGGGCATCCCGAACCTGTTCATGAGTACCGGCTCGGACGTCTTCCTCGCGCAGCACGACAAGAAGCCTTGGGGCATGGCCTGGCTGCCGCAGTACGGCTGGGAGGCGGACGTCTTCGCGAAGTACATCGCTAAGGAAAAGCCCGACGCGAAGGTCGGGATCCTGTACCAGAACGACGGCTACGGTAAGGGCATCCTGGCCGGCTTCGAGAAGGCGTTCAAGGACACCGACGTCACTATAGTGAGCAAGCAGGGCTACGAGCAGTCGGGCGGCTCAGCCGATGCTCAAGTCTCCAAGCTCAAAGCGTCGGGCGCCGACGTGTTCGTCGACTACGCGACCGGAACGTTCGTAACGCAGTCGCTTAAGAAGGCCGCCGATCTCGGCTGGAAGCCGCTGACGATTCTCGGCTCGGGCAACAACCACGCGAGCCTCGTTGGACCGGCCGGAGCTGATGCGGTCACGGGCACCATCTCGTTCAACTGGCTCAAAGACGTCGCCGACGACTCCTGGGGCGACGACGCAGGCATGAAGGCCTGGCAGGATTTCGCCGACGGCGCCAAGGGCGTCGACGCCACCGACGGCGCCTCGGCCAACGGCTATACCATGGCCCAGCTAATGGTCGAGACATTCAAGAAGATGGATGGCTGCAAGCGTCAGGACCTGCTGGACGCCGTGCAGAGCCTCGACGGAGCGCAGGCCGACCTGCTCTTGCCTGGTGTCGCGGTCAGCACGACCGACGACTACCCGTACTTCATCGAGACCGTCCAGATGCTCGAGTTCGACGGAAAGACGTGGGAAGCCACGGGCGATCCCGTCAATCGCCCATGAGTATGACCGCATCCAGCTCCGCCCCCGCCGCCCCGGCGGCGGGGGCGGAGCCTCTCCTCTCAGTCCATGACGGGCACATGCGGTTCGGCGGCGTGGTCGCCCTCGACGGCCCCTCGTTCGAGCTGCAGTCCGGGCAGATCTGCGGACTGATCGGACCCAATGGCGCCGGCAAGACGACGCTGTTCAACTGCATCAGCCGGCTTTACGAGCCCGACAGCGGAACGATCGACTTTGCCGGTACCAATGTGCTCTCCCTGCGCACCGAGGACATCGCGTCGGTCGGCATCTCGCGCACATTCCAGAACCTGGGGCTGTTCCCGTCGATGACGGTGCTCGAGAACGCACTCGTCGGCGGTCACCGCCGCACCGACCGCGGCTTCTGGTCGACCGCCCTCGGGCTGCCGGGCGGACGCCGTGAAGAACGCCGCGAGATCGAGCGGGCGCATCAGATTCTGGCTGAGCTCGGACTCGAGTCGGTGGCTGGCGAGCTCGCCGACGGGCTCCCGTTCGGCACACTCAAGCGGGTCGAGCTGGCACGTGCACTCATGGTCGACCCCCAGCTCCTGCTGCTCGACGAGCCCGCCAACGGGCTCAACCACAGCGAGGTCGCCGAGCTCGCCGAGACCATACGTATGATCCGCGACTCGCGCGGTTTGTCGATCCTGCTCGTCGAGCACCACATGGGAATGGTCATGTCAATCTCGGACGCCGTCGTGGTCCTCAACTTCGGCCGCGTGATCGCCCAAGGCGATCCGGCTCAGGTGCGCAGCGACCCGGCCGTCGTCGACGCCTACCTGGGAGGAGCCACATGAGCCTGCTCGTGGCCGAAGGACTGTCCGCTGGGTACGACCGCGGGCAGGTGCTGCACAACATCACCTTCGAGGTAGCCGAAGGCGAGATCACGGTCGTGCTCGGCGCCAACGGTGCGGGCAAGACGACCTTGTTGCGAGCGCTCACCGGGCTCATTCGCCGTTCGGGACACCTCGAGCTCGACGGCGTCGACTTGATGGGATTGTCGACCGAGAAAATCGCCGCGCGCGGTGTGGCCCACGTGCCTCAAGGGCGCGGAACCTTCATCGACCTGACGGTCGAGGAGAACCTGCGGATCGGTGCCCACCTGCGTCCTCGTGGCGAGAAGCGCGAGATCGCCCGCTGGTATGAGCACTTCCCCCGGCTCGGTGAGCGTCGCACGCAGAAGGCCGGCGGGCTCAGCGGCGGCGAGCAACAGATGTTGGCCATCGCCCGAGCCCTTATGTCTTCGCCCCGCCTGCTCCTGCTCGACGAGCCCTCGCTCGGACTCGCGCCGAAGGTCACCCAGGAGCTGTTCGCCTCGCTCGGAGTCATCAACGCCGAGTCCGGCGCGACGATCGTGGTCGTCGAGCAGAACGCGCACCTGGCCCTAGACATCGGATCCTCGGCCGTGCTGCTCGAGGCCGGCCGTGTCGTCAGCAGCGGACCGGCGGACGTCCTCAAGGCCAATGATGACATCCGTCGTGCCTATCTGGGCGGATGAGCATGACCTCCCCCCATCCCTTTCCACCCCCTCCGAGGGTCAGGAGCTGACCATGCAGATGTTCTTGCAACAAGTGCTCGACGGCGTTGCGTCGGGTGCCCTTTACGGCGCGATGGCCTTGAGCCTCGTGCTGGTGTTCCGGGCTTCCGGCATTGTGAACTTCGCCCAGGGTGAAATGGCCATGATCGCGGCCTACATCACTTGGCAGACCCACACCTGGGGACTGCCGCTCGCCTTCGCGATCTTCGTGGCAGTGGCCGTCTCGTTCCTCGCCGGCGCCTCGATGGAGCGCTTCTTGATCCGCCCCTTCGGCACCTCGTCCGAGGCGCACCTGCCGCTCATCATCGTCACGCTCGGCGTGATGCTCGCACTCAACAGCGGGGCCGGATGGGTGTGGGGCTACCTGACGAAGGAGGTACCGCCCACCTTCGGATCGGGCGCGGTCTCATTTGCCGGCGCCTCCATCTCGCGTCAGGCCGCCGGCACCTTGGTTGCCGTCGCGGTTCTCGCCGGCATATTGTTCTGCCTGTTCCAGAGGACGCGGTTCGGCCTCGAAATGCGTGCGGCTTCGAGCAATCCCGACTCGGCTCGGCTCTCGGGCATCCCGGTGAGCCGTATGCTTCTGATCGGCTGGGGCCTGGCCGGCGCCATCGGCGCGCTCGTGGGCGCGCTCGTCGCACCGCAGTTGTACCTGCAGCCCAACATGATGGCCACGATGCTGCTCTATGCTTTCGCTTCGGCCACGCTCGGCGGCTTTGACAGCCCGGTCGGCGCGCTCGTCGGAGGACTCATCGTCGGTATCGCTGAGAACCTCGTAGGTACCTACGTCGACATCATCGGTAATGACTTCAAACAGGCCGTTGCCGTGCTCATCATCATGGCGGTGCTGCTCGTGCGGCCGCAGGGTCTTTTCGGCACGAAGGCGGTGGTGCGGGTATGAGTGCTTCGACGATAATTACCGCGCTGCGGCGCGAGCAGGCACCCATCCAGGGGCCGTCCTGGTTGCATTGGTCGACGACTGCGGTCGTCCTCCTCGTCGCGATCATGCTGCCGCTGAACTCGGCACCGTACGTGAACTTCGATCTGACGATGGTCATGGTCTACGCCATCGGCGGCCTCGGGCTGAACCTGCTCACCGGATACAACGGCCAGGTCTCCCTGGGCCACAGCGCCTTTGTCGCCCTCGGCGCCTACACCGCGGCTGTGCTCATCCACGGCGGCTGGGGTTACCTGGCCGTATTGCCGATCTCGATCGTCGTCTGCTTTGCATTCGGCTACCTCGTCGGGCGTCCGGCGCTGCGCCTGCAGGGTCTGCAGCTCGCGCTCGTGACGCTCGGCCTGGCGATTATCACGCCGGCCGCGATCAAGCGGCTCGGCTCGGTGACCGACGGTCAAGAGGGAATCAATGTGTTCACCGCGACGGCGCCCGACTGGTCTGGCCTCGCCGACGACCAGTGGATCTTCTATGTCACGCTGGGCGGCCTTGCGATAGCCTGGGTTGTCGCCAAACGCCTGACCGCCGGACGCATCGGACGCTCGCTCGTCGCCGTGCGCGACAACGAGATTGTGGCTCGCACCCTCGGCATCCAAGCCGCGCACACCAAGACGACGGCGTTCGCGATCAGCGGCGCCTTCGCCGGCGCCGCGGGAGTGTTCTACGTCTATGCGGTGCAGTTCGTGGGCCCCGACTCCTTTGGCCTCACGATGACGATCGCCTTCCTGTCGCTCATCGTCATCGGTGGCATCGGCACGGTGCCCGGAGCGATCTTCGGAGCGTTCTTTATCCAGTACATCCCGACCGTTACCGAACAGGTCAACCAATCGGCGTCCGGTTTCACCTATGGCGTCGCGCTCGTGGTCGTCATGTTCGTGATGCCGCGCGGAATCGTCGGGCTGATCCGAGCTGCGTTGCGCCCGCTGGTGGCGCGCATTCCGGGTCGCCATCCCGGTGGCCCGGGTCGTAGTCTCGGCGGCTCCGAGCCGGCAATGACCGCTGTTCTGGCCACGTCAACCGTGAACTGAGAGTAGGGGAGATCATGATTACACGATGGGTCGCCGCAGACGACATGCGGCGCACAGCTGAGGGCCCGGTCTTGATCGGTGGACGATGCGCCGACTGTGCCGCGGTCAGCTTTCCACGGGCGTCGTCGTGTGCGCGCTGCACTGGAATCCTGATCAAGGAGCACGAGCTCGCACGGCGGGGCACCTTGTGGACGTTCACGACTCAGGAGTTCCGTCCCAAGCTGCCGTACAACGGTCCTGAGGAGTTCACTCCCTTCGGGCTGGGCTACGTCGATCTCGGGGGAGAGGTGCTCGTCGAGTCGCGGCTCACTCTCGCCGACATCGATCGGCTTACGATCGGCATGCCGGTCGAGCTCGGCACCGAGGTCTATACGCACGACGCCGACGGGACACCCGTCGAGACCTTTGCCTTCGCACCGATTGAACAGGAGTTGTCATGAGTGGAGTGTCGATTGTCGGGATCGGGATGCACGCGTTTGGGCGCACCGATGGTGTCAGCGGGCAGACGCAGGGAGTCATCGCCGCGAAGCGGGCGATGGCCGATGCGGGCATCACCTGGCCGGACGTGCAGTTCGCCGCCGGAGGTAGTGACTCGGCGGGCAACCCCGACACGATGGTGAGCCGCTTGGGCTTGACCGGGGTCCCCTTCGTCAACGTCAAGAACGGATGCGCTGCGGGGGGTAGTTCGCTCGCTGTCGCGACCGCGATGATCAAGAGTGGCGCCGCTGACGTGGCGATGGCGATCGGCTTCGACAAGCATCCTCGCGGCGCTTTTAACGAGAACCCTGCTGACTGGGGCCTCCCCAGTTGGTACGGCGAGACCGGCCTGATGCTGACGACACAGTTCTTCGCCGCGAAGATACAGCGTTACATGCACGACTACGGAATCAGCAGCGCGACGTTGGCCAAGGTGGCGCGCAAAGCCTTCGCGAACGGAGCGCTCAACGAGAACGCTTGGCGTCGCACGCCGATGAGCGAGGAGGAGATTGCCGGCTCGCGGATGATCAACGAGCCGCTCACGCAGTTTATGTTCTGCTCGCCCGGCGAGGGCGCGGTTGCGCTCGTGCTGTGTCGCAGCGATTTGGCGCACCGCTACGCGTCCACGCCGGTACAGCTGCGGGCCGTTTCGTTCCTCACCCGCAAGTACGGCTCCTTCGAGGTGTTTTCGCCGCACCTGGCCGCTGAGCGGGTCGCTGGTCCGACCGTCGACGCGTCCGCCGCGGTGTTCGAAGAGGCCGGCATCGGGCCCGACGAGGTTGACATCGCCCAGATCCAGGACACCGAGTCCGGGGCTGAGATCATGCACATGGCCGAGACCGGGCTGTGTAAGCACGGTGAGCAGGAGAGCATGATCGCCGAGGGGCAGACCGAGATCGGTGGAGCCCTCCCTATCAACACCGACGGCGGTTGTCTCGCCAACGGTGAGCCGATCGGGGCGAGCGGGCTTCGCCAGGTGTACGAGAACGTCGTGCAACTTCGCGGTGATGCCGGTGGCCGCCAGGCGCCGGGTAGCCCTAAAGTGGCCTTTACCCATGTCTATGGAGCGCCCGGCGTCAGCGCCTGCACGGTCTTGACGAGGTGACACCGAGGCGCGCGAACGGCAGGAGGACGACTATGACGTCGACGAGCCCTGCTGGCGTTCCCGCCAGGGGTACTCGTCCGCGCAATCGACGCGATCTCATCATCTCGGCGGCAACGGAGCTGTTCACCTCGAACGGCTACCCCAATGTGTCAATGAGCGACATTGCCGAAGCGGTCAACGCGCAGCCGTCGGCGCTCTACCGGCACTTCTCGGGAAAGCACGAGATCTTGCGCGAGGCGATCTCGCGGGGAGCGCGGCTACGCCTGGAGGCGTTGGCCCTCGGTGAGCCGACCGGTCTGGACGAGGTGCTGGCCGACCTCGCGCGCAGTGCGCTCGAGACCCGCCGCAGCAGTCTGCTGTGGACGAGTGAGGTGCGCAACCTCGACGACGAGGCGGGCGCTCAGCTGCGGCGGGAGTATCGGGCCTTGCCCGAGGCCTTCGCCGAGAAGCTGCGCTCGGTGTGTGAAGAGCTCGACGCCGAGCATTCGCTGGTGCTGGCCTGGGCCGCTCTCGACATCCTGGCCAGCATCGCGTTCCACGCCGAACGACTACCCAACAGGAAGTTCCAGTCGGTGCTCTGCGAAGCGATGCGACGTGTGGTGTTGCTCGAACTCCCACCGGGCGGCGTGGCGGAACCGCCCTCGCCACCGAGCGATCGGGGTTTGCGCCGCGAGGCTATCTTGAGGGCTGCGGCGACGTTGTTCAGCCGGCGCGGCTACAGCGGGGTGACGCTCGATGACATCGGTGTTGCGGTCGGGATGGCAGGCGCCAGCCTCTACAACTACTTTCCGGGGAAGCAGAGCCTCGTCGCGGCCTTGATGATCCGTAGCGTGGAGTGGCAAGAGTATGCAGCTTCGCGTGCTGTGCGCGGTGTGGATGATCCTCGCGATCGTCTCCAGGCACTCGTGAGTGCCTTTGTCGAGTTCACCTTCGAGGAGCCGGCTCTCGTCTCGCTGCTCCTGACCGAGATGTCACATCTGCCGGACGACGTCGCGACGAGCGTGGGTCAGGCCGTCACGGACTCAGTATCGGAATGGGTCGACCTGGTTCGGACCCTCGCCCCCGAGCGAGTTCTTGCCTTGGTGCGCGTCCAAGTGCAAGCGGCCCGGATGATCGCGCTCGACGTGCTCGGCACGGCCAGCTTGCGCGGCACGCCTGGACTGGTGCGACTTGTTACTGCCGCGTGTTGCGCGACACTCGATATTTGACTCGCATGTATTCACTTCCCAACTGGTAA
>NZ_JACMOM010000083.1 GCF_014378035.1 Aeromicrobium sp.
AACGGGATCCAGCCCTCGACCACGTCACCCTTGGCGAACAGCGGCGGCACGCCGGCGAGGAACAGCGACTCGCCGTCCGAGATCACCAGGTCGGGGTTGGCTGTCAGCTTGGCCAGGCGGACGCCGAGCATCGGCAGCAGGCCCATCGGGCTGGCGAAGATCTCGCCGTCGTCCTTGAAGGCGTCGGCGATCGCTGCGGCGCAGACGTCGGCGCGGGTGAAGTCACGGCTCACTTCGTTGCTCACTTCCTGGCTCCCTTCTCGACAGCCGGCTCGGCGGCGAACGCCGCGACCGCGGCCTGGTAGACGGCCTCGTCGCCGGACAGGAAGCGCTCCTCGAAGGCTGCCCAGTCGTCGTCGCTGCCGCTCGCGGCGGTGGCGTAGGCCTGCTGGAACTTCTCGTCGCGCTCGTAGTCGGGCACGCAGCTGGTGAAGTGAGCGCCGTGGGGCGTCTCGACGACGCCGGTCACCATCATCCGGCTGAGCAGCAGCCTCTGCACCGGCGTGTCGACGGTCAGGCCTGCGGTGTCGACGACCTGCTCGACGCTCAGGTAGGTGCGCTCGGCGGCCATGGCGAACAGGTCGTCGAAGTAGGGGTCCGGGCCGAGGTACGTCGCGTTCCCGTGCTTGTCGGCGCGGTTGAGGTGCACCAGGGCGACGTCCAGCCTGAGGGCCGGCACGGCGACGAGATCCTCGAAGCCGGCCCCGTCGTCGTAGGGGCTGGTGACGGTCCTGAGGTGCGGGTTGTTGACCAGGACGTCGGAGCCGAGGCCCGCCCGCATCGGCAGGAACGGCAGCCGCTCGGCCGGGGCCTTGAGGCCGGTCTGGAACATGCCCTCGTCGAGCTCGACGACCTCGGGGATCGTGCCGTCCTGGCGGGCCTTCTGGAAGTTGGGCTCCAGCGGGATCGAGTCCAGCGACACGAACGCGTAGACCAGCTTGCGCACCTTGCCGGCGCGCAGCAGCAGGCCGACGTCGGCGCCGCCCCAGCTGACGATCGTGAGGTCCTTCAGGTCGGAGCGCAGGATCGCGCGCACCAGCGCCATCGGCTTGCGCCGCGGGCCCCAGCCCCCGATCCCGATCGTCATGCCGTCGCTGAGCTCGGCGACGACCTCGTCGATGCTCATCCGCTTGTCGCGGGGACCCTTGCTCACTGCTCGCTCTTCTCTGCCGCGCCGGTCGACTTGGAGGTGGACTTGGAGGTGCCCGCGAACGTGTCGCGCAGCTCGTCACTGACGCCCATCAGGTTGAGCTCCATCGTGAAGCCCTGCTCGAAGCGGTAGCTCTTGTTGACGTCGATCGGGTCGATGCCGTTGAGGCACTCCTTGGCGGCCCGGATGACGCGGGTGTCCTGCGCGGCGATGTCGCGGGCGACCCGCAGGGCCGACTCGTCCAGCTCCTCGCGCGGCACCACCTCGAGCACCGGGCCGAACTGCACCAGGTCGGCGGCCTTGATCGTGCGGGAGGTGAAGTAGAGCGTGCGCATCATGTGCTGCGGTACCAGCCGGGCCAGGTGGGTGGCCGCGCCGAGCGCGCCCTGCTTGACCTCGGGCACCCCGAAGTACGCGTCGTCGCTGGCCACGATGCAGTCGGCATTGCCGACCAGGCCGACCCCGCCACCGACGCAGAAGCCGTTGACCGCGGCGATCACCGGCACCGCACACTCGTAGACCGCCTTGAATGCCGCGAAGCAGCCCTTGTTGGCGCCGATCAGGGCATCGAACCCGGTGGTGTTCTGCATCTCCTTGATGTCGACCCCCGCGTTGAACCCGCGACCCTCCGCCCGCAGGATCACGACGTGGGTCTCCATGTCGGCGCCGGCCTCGTCGAAGGCGGCCGCGACGTCGTACCAGCCCTGCACGGTGAGGGCATTGACCGGTGGCTGAGACATCGTGACCACGCGGATCCCGTCGTCGTGGAGCTCGGAGGTGATGGGCATGGGGCTCCTGTTCGGGTCGTCCGAGTGGCAGGGGGTGGGCATGTTACTGACCGTTGTGACCTCTAGCGAACGCTTACAAGGGTCAGGTAGTGGTGGCAACGGTCAGTAACATCGCGACGTACCAACCCAACCAAGCACTTGCTTGGTAGGGTAGCAGCCATGTCCCTCGTCCTCGACCTGTCCGGTCGCGTCGTGCTCGTCACCGGGGGCACCAAGGGGATCGGGCTCGGCATCTCGCGGGCCTTCCTCGACGCCGGTGCCACCGTCGTCACGTGCTCGCGCTCGGACGTCGAGCCGCCCGCCGGTACGACGCACCACGTGTGCGACGTGCGCGACCCCGAGGCGGTCTCGGCGATGGTGGCGGACGTCGT
>NZ_JACMOM010000084.1 GCF_014378035.1 Aeromicrobium sp.
CGGGGTTGATGTACCAGTTGAGCGTCGGCTTGCCACCGCCGCCGCCACAGGCAGCGAGCACGCTCATGGTCAATGCCGCCGCGGCGATGCCAGCGGCGACTCTGCGAATCGGACGTGTGGTCATGCGCTCCCCAACCCGGTCCAACGGAAACGACCTACGAAAAGTGACGCGGGTCACAAGGACCCAACGAACCTAACCGCATGCTTGAGCGAGTGCAACTGAGCCGCCGTCAGGCGCGCAGCCACACCGTCTCGTCCGAGCCCAGCACCGCCCCGGTTTCCCTCGGCTGGCTCGATGCGAGGACCACGGCGTCGGCGGGGAGAGGCACAGGCACGTCCCCAAGGTTGGCCAGGACGGTGACCGATCCGTTCGTGGCCGTCACGGAGAATGCCAAGACATCGTCGGGGTACCCGTCGAGCCACGTCACGGTTCCTCGACCGAGCCGGAGCCGGCGGCGCACGCTCAGCAGCGTCGAGTACAGGTCGAGGGTCGAGCCGACGACACCTCGCTGACGGTCGGCGGCGAGAACGCCGTACTCGACCGGCTGGGGGAGCCAGGCGGAGTCGCCCGGTCCGAATCCGTACGACGGCACGCCGCCCTCCCACGGCACCGGCACACGGCAGCCGTCGCGTCCCTTGGACGTGCCGTCGGTGCGTGCGAATGTCGGGTCCTGGCGCACGTCGTCGGGCAGCTGGGTCGCCTCCGGGAGGCCGAGCTCCTCACCCTGGAACAGGTAGGCGGATCCGGGCAGTGCCAGCATGACCGCCGTTGCCGCACGGGCACGCCGCAACCCGAGCATGGCGTCGGGTTGGGGGTCATCAGCGCTGATGCCTTCGATGCGCTGGGGTCCTGACACCTGGGGGTAGCCGAGCCGTGTCGCGTGACGGACGACGTCGTGGTTGGACAGCACCCACGTCTGCGGCGCACCCACCGTCTCGGCCTGTGCGAGCGAGCGGGTGACTGTCGCGCGCTGGTCGGCCGCGAGCCACGGGGTCATGAGGTACTCGAAGTTGAACGACTGATGGAGCTCGTCCTCCCGCACGTACTGCGCCAGCGCGTCCGACGGAAGCACCCAGGCCTCCGCGCACAGGATGCGGTCGGCGTCGTCACCGTCGACGGCGTACTCATCGACGAGCGTGCGCCAGCTCCGGTAGATCTCGTGCACACCGGGCTGGTCCCACATCGGGGACAGTGCGGTTGCGGCGACGGACGGGTCGAGGTCGAGGTCGACGTGAGGAAGTCCCGGGGCCTTGACGAGGCCATGGGCGACGTCGATGCGGAAT
The DNA here is from genome assembly GCF_014378035.1 of Aeromicrobium sp. Taxonomy (GTDB): domain Bacteria; phylum Actinomycetota; class Actinomycetes; order Propionibacteriales; family Nocardioidaceae; genus Aeromicrobium. Next base: position 1,285 of record NZ_JACMOM010000084.1, read on the forward strand.
CCGTCGACCTCGCGGTCGAGCCAGAATCGCAAGACGTCCTCGAACTCGTCGCGCACCTCCTGATTGGTCCAGTCGAAGTCGGGCTGAGTCGTGTCGAAGAGGTGGAGGTACCACTGGCCCGGAGTGCCGTCGGGCTCCGTGACGCGGGTCCACGCCGGGCCCCCGAACTGGCTGCGCCAGTTGTTGGGGGGCAGCTCTCCGTTGTCACGACCGTCGCGGAACAGGTAGCGGGCGCGCTCGGGGCTCCCGGGCGCCGAGGCGAGGGCGGCCCTGAACCATGGGTGCTCGTTCGACGAGTGGTTGGGGACGACGTCGACGATGACCCGTAGCCCCAGCGTGTGCGCACGGGTCGTCAGCTCGTCGAAGGCGGTGAGGTCGCCGAAGATCGGGTCGACGGCGCGGTAGTCGGCGACGTCGTAGCCGGCGTCATGCTGCGGTGACGTGTAGAAGGGCGAGAGCCAGAGGGCGTCGACGCCCAGCTCAGCCAGGTGGGGGAGCCGTGCCGTGATGCCGGGCAGGTCACCGATCCCGTCACCGTTCGAGTCGGCCCACGACCGAGGGTAGATCTGGTAGATCACTGCATCGCGCCACCACTGCTCGCCCGAGCTCGCCATGTCATCTCCTCCGGGCACCGGAAAGGCCCATCGCGACCAACGTACGCAGGCGACCGTAGAGGCGTCCACGTCGGTGCCGGAGGTGCGCGATAGGTTCTCCGGATGACCCAGCGCACCCTCGTCCTGATCAAGCCCGACGCCGTCCGACGCGGACTGGTGGGCGCGATCCTGTCCCGATTCGAGTCCAAGGGGCTGAGCATCGTCGCTCTGGAGCAGCGGACCATCGACGGCGCGCAAGCCGACGCCCACTACGTCGAGCACGTCGAGCAGCCCTGGTACCCGCCGCTCCGCGAGTTCGCGACCTCGGGCCCTCTGGTCGCTCTCGTCCTCGAGGGCGATGAGGCCATCTCAGTGGTGCGCGGTCTCAACGGCGCGACCGACGGCCGCAAGGCCGAGCCCGGCACGATCCGCGGCGACCTTTCCTTGTCGAACCGCGAGAACCTCGTGCACGCCTCAGACTCCGAGGAGTCGGCGACGCGTGAGATCGCGCTCTGGTTCCCCGGGCGCTGATGGTCTTGTCGGCCGCCGCGCCGGCCCGGTGTCAGGTGTAGGTCATGGGCCGCAGGTGGTGGACGACGTCGTGGAACTGTCCGCGGATCTCCTCGGGCAGCCAGATCACCTCATTCGACACCGACGCCATGTCGACGTCGTCCTGCAGGGTCACGACGTCGGTGGCCTGACGGGGGTGGTCGCGTTCGCGCTCCTCGAGCTCGATCAGCGACACCCGCACCGACACGCCGAACGGGTTGGGGTTGACCAGACCGATGCCCCAGAAGTCCGCCGGATCGTCCGTCGCCAGCCGATCGAGGCCGATCATGACCGCCGTGACGTCGCCCTCGAGCGGCGGGTGGTCGATCTCCTCCACGGCGACGAGCTCGACGTCGACCCCACGCACCTGCCGATAGCCGGGTCCGTCGAATCGCAGGACGTCGCGCAGCGTGCCGCCCGCGGGCAGCAGCGGCCCGCCGAGGTGGGAGCCGTTGACGGTCTGGGTCACGACGTGCGGCAGCTCGCGGCCCCAGTGGTCGCGGGCCGTGAAGCCGAGGGTCGGCAGGACCGAGGTCTCGGTGTTGTTCTCCACCGTGAGGACTTGGTCGAGGCCGCCGTCCGCCGCAATCGGGACATACCGGACGGAGAACGAGTGCTGGGGGCGCGATCGGCGTCTCACGCTCCGAGCCTAGGCCGTTACCCTTGACGTCATGTCCGTCGACTCCCTGTTTCCGCGTCTGGAGCCTCTCCTGCCGTCGGTCGGCAAACCCATCCAGTACGTCGGCGGTGAGCTCAACGCCACGACCAAGGAGTGGGACTCCGCAGAGGTGCGCTGGGCGCTGATGTACCCCGACGCCTACGAGGTCGGCCTCCCCAACCAGGGCGTGCAGATTTTGTACGAGGTGCTCAACGAGCGCGACTGGATCCTGGCCGAGCGCACCTACGCGGTGTTCTCCGACATGGAGAAGGTCATGCGCGACAACGGCATCCCCCAGTTCACGGTCGACGCACACCGACCTGTACGGGCCTTCGATGTGCTGGGCATGTCGTTCTCGACCGAGCTCGGCTACACCAACTTCCTCACGGCGATCGACCTCGCCGGCATCCCTATGCACGCCGTCGACCGCGGCGACGATGACCCGATCGTGCTGGCCGGTGGGCACTCGGCGTTCAACCCCGAGCCGATCGCCGACTTCCTGGATGCTGCGGTGCTGGGTGACGGTGAGGAGATCGTTCTCGCCATCAGCGCCGTCATCAGGGAGTGGAAGCACGAGGGCAGACCCGGTGGGCGTGATGAGGTCCTCATGCGCCTCGCGAAGTCCGGCGGCGTCTACGTCCCCAAGTTCTACGACGTCACCTACCTCCCCGACGGGCGCATCCAGCGCATCGCTCCCAACCGTCCCGGCGTCCCGTGGCGAGTGGCAAAGCACACGCTGATGGACCTCGACGCGTGGCCGTACCCCAAGAACCCGCTCGTCCCGCTGGCCGAGACCGTGCACGAGCGCTTCAGCGTCGAGATCTTCCGTGGCTGCACTCGCGGCTGCCGCTTCTGCCAGGCCGGCATGATCACCCGCCCGGTCCGCGAACGGTCCATCGAGGGCATCGGCGCGATGGTGCAGAACGGTCTCGACAAGACCGGCTTCGAGGAGGTCGGGCTCCTCAGCCTGAGCAGCGCCGACCACAGCGAGATCGGCGAGGTCGCCAAGCAGCTGGGCGACCGCTATGAGGGCACCAACACCTCGCTCTCGCTGCCCTCGACACGCGTCGACGCCTTCAACATCACTCTCGCCAACGAGTTCAGCCGCAACGGTCGGCGTTCCGGGCTGACTTTCGCGCCCGAGGGCGGCAGCGAGCGGCTGCGCAAGGTCATCAACAAGATGGTGAGCGAGGACGACCTCATCCGCACCGTGGCCGCCGCGTACTCGCACGGCTGGCGGCAGGTCAAGCTCTACTTCATGTGCGGCCTGCCCACCGAGACCGACGAGGACGTCATGCAGATCGGCGAGCTCGCGAAGCGGGTCATCCAGACCGGTCGCGAGGTGTCCGGCCGCCACGACATCCGCTGCACGGTGTCGATCGGCGGCTTCGTTCCCAAGCCGCACACGCCGTTCCAGTGGGCCGCACAGCTCGACCACGAGACCACCGACGACCGGCTCAAGAAGCTCCGTGACGCTGTGCGGGCCGACAAGAAGTACGGCAAGTCCATCGGCTTCCGCTACCACGACGGGCAGCCGGGCATCATCGAAGGACTTCTCTCGCGCGGAGACCGCAGGGTCGGTCGGATCATCGAGGCCGTGTGGCGCGACGGTGGCCGGTTCGACGGCTGGAGTGAGCACTTCTCGTACGACCGGTGGGCCACGCAGGCTGCCGAGGTTCTGGCGGACGAGCCTGTCGACCTCGACTGGTACACCGTCCGCGAGCGCGACTATGCCGAGGTGCTCGCGTGGGACCACCTCGACGCCGGCCTCGATCGCGACTGGCTGTGGGAGGACTGGCAGGACTCGCTCAACCCCGACGGCGCACTCGAGGTGGAGGACTGCCGCTGGACTCCGTGCTTCGACTGTGGCGTCTGCCCGCAGATGGACACCGAGATCCAGATCGGCCCGACCGGCAAGACGCTGATCCCCCTCACCGTCGTCTGACCCCTCGGGGCAGGCTTGCCTCAGCGGTTCGCTCGCACGGGCGCTGATCTCACCCAGGCACCGATCCGTGAGCATCCGCGGCGCCGTTCAGCGGACAGCGCGTGCGTGCAACGTGTCCTCCAGGTCGGGTGACCGACTCACGACCGTCCCGAAGACCGGGATCAGGGCGGAGATGCCAATCAGCACGATGATCGGGACGGTCCAGGAGCCGGTCAGGTCGTGCAGCACCCCGGTGCCGAATGGTCCGATGCCCGCCAGCAGGTAGCCGACGCCCTGGGCCGCGACGGACAGCGCAGTCGTACCGGCCGCGGTCCGGGTGCGTCTGGCGATCATCGTGAGCGTCCAGGTGAACGCACCACCGCCGGCGCCGAGCAGCACGGCCCACAGCCACGAAGCCGTGGAGGGCGCGAGCAGGACCCCGAGCCAGCCGGCCGCGGTGGCCGCCCCGAATGCCCACGGGAGGTAGGGCCGATCGCCGACCCGCGAGATGAGCCATGGCAGCGCGAGCGTGAGTGGGATGCCCACGCCACTGACGACGCCGAGCAGCGTGCCGGCGTAGCGGTGCGAGACGCCGCCGTCGGTGAGGATCTCCGCAAACCAGCCGAACTGCGCATAGGCGCCGCCCGACTGCGCCGCGAACAGCAGCAGCATCGCCCACGCGAGGCGTGAGTGGGCGAGGTCGCGCAGGGACAGCCGGTCGACGGCACCGGTGCCGCGGTGCACGTCACGACGGCTCAGGATCAGCCACGGGACGAGGGTGATGACCGCCAGCACGGCCCACACACCGATACCGGCACGCCACCCCCCGAGGGTGTCGGAGATCGGCACCGTGGTGACCGAGGAGATCGCAGCACCACCCAGCAACGCAGCACCGTAGAGCGAGCTCATGGCCGCCACGCGGTCGGGGAAGTGCACCTTCACCAGTGGCGGAAGGATGACGTTGCCGACGGCGGCGCCGGCCAGCGCGAGCACGCTGCAGAACAGGAACAGGGTGCCGTCGTGGACGAGTGACCGCAGTGCCAGACCAGCCGCGATCATGATCAGCAGCAGTGCGACGCTGCGGTGGAGGCCCAACCTACGCACGGCGCCGCCTGAGCCGACCCCGAACACCGCGAAGCAGAGGACGGGGAGGGTCGTGAGCACGCCGCCGACGGTGGCGCTCATCGCCAGGTCGTCACGCACCGACTCGAGCACGACACCGAGGCTTCCGACTGCTGCGCGCAGGTTGAGCGCCAGCAGGACGATCGCGGTACCGACGAGGAGTCTCCCGCCGCTGGTCGGGTTGGCGGGGGGCTCAGACGTCACGTCCCATTGTCGCCCTTGCACCGGCCCTCGATGACCGGAGGACGTCGCGCGTGGGCGGCCAGCCCGCCGGATAGTCTCCTCGGGTGACCACCCTCGAGGGCACCCCAAACCCCGAAGCCCCCAACCCGCAGCCGCCGATCGTGCAGAAGCTGCGGATCCGCTACACCAAGCGGGGTCGCCTCAGGTTCACCAGCCACCGCGACTTCGCGCGAGCGTTCGAACGGGCTGTGCGCCGTGCGGGCATTCCGATCGGGCACTCGTCGGGCTTCACCCCGCACCCCAAGATCTCGTATGCCAACGCGTCGCCGACCGGCGCTGCGAGCGAGGCGGAGTACCTCGAGATCGGCATGACACGGCCCTGTGACGCCCTCGAGGTGCGCGACGCGCTCGACTCCGCCCTGCCTGTCGGGCTCGACGTCGTCGACTGCGTCGTGGCCCGCCCGGGTGCCCTGGCCGACCGGCTGGAGGCGAGCGAGTGGGTGATTCGGCTGCCTGGTGTCGGCCTCGAACACGCGGATTCAGCGGTGCGCGCGTTCCTCGACTGCGACGAGGTCCTGATCGAGCGGATGATGAAGCGCGGCCTCCGTACGCTCGACTGCCGGGCTGCCGTCCTGCGGCTTTCCGCGAGTTCCGCTACGACCGACTCAGGTCCATGTGCGATACTGACGATGGTTGTACGGCACGAAACACCGTCCGTGCGACCGGACGACGTTCTCGCCGGACTCCGATCCAGCGGCGGCCTCGAGCTCGAGCAGACGCCCATAGCGACTCGCTTGGCCCAGGGCCCTCTGGAACCGGAGAATGGCACGGTAGGCGATCCTCTTGCCTTCGACCGCGACGCATCCTGACCGGGTGCCGACCGCGGCGGCACGACGGGGAGTCGATGTGACAAACCACAGATCGCCGTCAAGCCCCGGCGCGTGGCGCTGGGGTTGACCGAAGGCTTCAGGTCCGCTTGCAGGGGCCGCAGACGTGTCCCGGCCGATCTAGATCGGCACCGGGGCGAAGGAGAGCAGATGCTCGACGACAACGACACACCCACGGACGCACCCAACGACGACAAGCCGACTCGACGGCGAGCGGCGGGTCGTCCGGCCGGACCTCCGGCCGCTGTGAGCTTCTCGTCCCCCGCCGCGGCGCCCGCAGTGGCCCGGGCGAAGCCTGCCGACAAGCCCGATGGTGTCGAGCCTCTCGCCGCCTCCGGCAAGGCCGCACCGGCACGCCGGTCCGCTAAGAAGGCGGCAGCGAAGCCCACCGACGAGACGGTGGCGACTGATGATGAGGCCTCGCCTGCTCCCCGGAAGACCGCCGCGAAGAAGGCTGCCAAGAAGTCTCCCAAGAAGGCGACACCCGACTCCGCAGACGTAAGATCCGACTCTGCCGACGAGCCGGACCAGGGCGGTACTGCTCCGGGCAATACAGCTCCGGTCAGTGCTGCTCCGGCCAACGTTGCGACGGCCGCGATGTTCAAGGCTCCCGAGTCGCGCATGGCTCCGGCTCGGCCAAAGCCCGAGCGGGAAGATCGGTCCGACGACGGTCGCGACGACTCCGACGACAACGATGGTGACGACGACGATCCGGACGCACCCAAGCGTCGCCGCCGCAGCCGGGGTGGCCGCCGACGTCGTAAGGGCGAGGGCGATGCCGACGTCGACGGAGACGGAGACGATGGTTCCGGCGACGACTCAGACGGTGACGACGACACCGACGCGAACGGCAACACCCGCCGGCGACGTCGCCGGGCCCGTGCCGGCGAGGGGGCCGACGCATCGCCCGACGATCCCCAGAACACCGTGGTCCGGGTCCGTAGCGGACGCAGCGCCGAGGACGAGATCACGGGGGTCGCCGGCTCGACCCGCCTTGAGGCCAAGAAACAGCGGCGACGCGAGGGCCGCGAGGCCGGACGCAGGCGTGCCCCGATCGTGTCGGAGGCCGAGTTCCTGGCCCGCCGCGAGTCGGTCAAGCGCGAGATGGTCGTCCGACAGCGCGACGACTACACGCAGATCGCGGTGCTCGAGGACAACGTCCTCGTCGAGCACTACGTGGCCCGCGAGTCGCAGATCTCCATCATCGGCAACGTCTACCTCGGCAAGGTCCAGAACGTCCTGCCGAGCATGGAAGCTGCCTTCGTCGACATCGGTGCGGGTCGCAACGCGGTGCTCTACGCCGGAGAGGTCGACTGGACGACGCTCGGCAACGGCAAGCAGCGCAAGATCGAGGACGCGCTGAAGCCGGGCCAGACGATTCTCGTGCAGGTCTCCAAGGACCCGATCGGGCAGAAGGGTGCCCGTCTCACGAGCCAGGTCAGCCTTCCGGGTCGGTTCCTGGTGCTCGTGCCGGGCGGTCAGACCAGTGGTATCTCCCGCAAGCTGCCCGAGAACGAACGTGCCCGCCTGAAGGCACTCCTCAAGGAGGTCCTCCCCGACGAGGTCGGCGTCATCGTCCGTACTGCCGCCGAGGGCGCGACCGAGGACCAGCTGACCCGCGACGTCACCGCGTTGACCGCGCGCTGGGAGGACATCGAGCGCAAGGTCGCTGCCGGGAAGTCGCCTGACCTGCTCTACTCCGAGCCCGACCTCATGATCAAGGTCGTCCGCGACCTCTTCAACGAGGACTTCAACAAGCTCATCGTCGAGGGTGACGACTCATGGGACATGATCAAGGGTTACGTCGACCACGTGGCACCCGATCTCGCCGAGCGGGTCACCCGCTGGGACGACGACGCGGTCGATGCGTTCACGTCCTACCGCCTCGATGAGCAGATCCACAAGGCTCTCGACCGCAAGGTCTTCCTGCCGTCGGGCGGCTCGCTCGTGATCGACCGCACCGAGGCCATGACGGTCGTCGACGTCAACACCGGCAAGTACACGGGCTCCGGGGGCAACCTCGAGGAGACCGTCACGAAGAACAACCTCGAGGCGGCCGAGGAGGTCGTCCGGCAGCTGCGCCTTCGCGACATCGGCGGCATCATCGTCGTCGACTTCATCGACATGGTGCTCGAGAGCAACCGAGATCTTGTCCTGCGACGTCTCGTGGAGTGCCTCGGCCGCGATCGCACGAGGCATCAGGTGGCCGAGGTGACATCACTTGGACTCATCCAGATGACGCGCAAGCGCATCGGGACAGGTTTGCTCGAGTCGTTCAGCGTCGAGTGCGACCACTGCAACGGGCGCGGCATCGTCATCCAGGATGCTCCGGTCGAGCCCAAGAAGGACGAGCAGCGTCGGGGTGGCCGAGGTGGTCGCGGAGGCAACGGCACCGGCAATGGGAACGGCAACAAGCGGAATGCCGGAGCCGGCAAGAACGCCGACGGTGGCGCTCGCTCGGACGAGGAGTCCGCTGCTGTCCCCGACGCTGGTGCAGTGAGCGAGACCAAGCCGGTCGACCCCAAGCCGGTCGAGCCCAAGCCGGTCGAGCCAGTACCGGTCGAGCCCAAGCCGGTCGAGCCAGTACCGGTCGAGCCCAAGCCGGTCGAGTCAATACCGGTCGAGGTCAAGGCGCCCGCGCCGGCCAAGAAGGCCACCCGCAAGCGTGGGTCCGCCTCGAAGCCGGCCGGGCCGCCCGCTCCGGTGCCCGACGCTTCGCAGAGGCCCGTGGAGAGCGCTCCGGGGGCCGATGCGCAGGTGGACCCCCCGAAGTCCGGGGACAGCTCTCCGACAACGTCGACGGACCCTGGAGCAGGGTCCGGCAAGCCTTCCGGCGACGGCGATGACACCCCCGTTTTGACCAGCGAGGGTCAGGCTCCGTAAACTAATCCCTTGGTGCGCCCTGCGCGCCGTTCTCGCGTGTCCCGCTCCAGTGCGGGTCATGCCTCAAGTGGTGGAAATGAGTGAGGAATCCGTGGTGTACGCAATCGTGCGCAGTGGTGGCAACCAGCAGAAGGTAGCCATCGGCGACGTCATCCAGATCGACAAGGTCACGCAGATCGAGGGCGAGACGTTGGCTCTGCCGGCGCTTCTTTTCGTCGACGGTGAGACCGTGACGGCTGATGCAGACTCGCTCGCCAAGATCACCGTCACCGCTGAGGTGCTGGGGCTCGCGAAGGGCCCCAAGATCGTGATCCAGAAGTACAAGAACAAGACCGGCTACAAGAAGCGCCAGGGGCACCGTCAGAAGTACACCCAGGTGAAGATCACCGGAATCAAGAACTAGAGGACTGGGCACATGGCACACAAAAAGGGCGCAGCCTCTACCAAGAACGGCCGCGATTCCAATTCACAGCGTCTCGGCGTCAAGCGTTTCGGCGGCCAGCAGGTCAACGCCGGCGAGATCATCGTTCGCCAGCGTGGCACGCACTTCCACCCCGGCGTCAACGTCGGACGTGGCGGCGACGACACACTCTTTGCCCTCTCCGCCGGCGCGGTGGAGTTCGGTAGACGTCGTGGGCGCAAGGTCGTCAACATCGTCCCCGGCGTCCTGGCCGAGTAACCGACCTCACACTCTCTTCGTTGGGGCGGTCCGCACTGCGGGCCGCCCCGACGTCCGTTTACACCGCCCTCCGGGGCGAGCAATCGAATAGGAGCGGCCCGTGGCTGTCCCCAGCTTCGTCGACAAGGTGACGCTTCACGTCGCGGGTGGCTCCGGCGGCGACGGTGTGTCCTCGGGCCACCGCGAGAAGTTCAAGCCACTCGGTGGTCCCGACGGCGGGAACGGTGGGCACGGCGGTGACGTCATCCTCAAGGTCGCCGCCGATGTCACCACCCTGATCGACTTCCACCACGAGCCGCACCGCAAGGGCACCAACGGCGCTCCCGGCGCCGGCAACAACCGCAGCGGCGGCCACGGTGAAGACCTCGAGCTGAGAGTTCCCGACGGCACCGTGGTCCGCGACGCCCAGGGCGAGGTGCTCGCCGACCTCATAGGCCCCGGCACCGAGCTCGTGATCGCACCGGGTGGCCGTGGCGGCCTCGGCAACTCGGCGTTGGCCTCGGCCAGGCGCAAGGCCCCCGGCTTCGCGCTGAAAGGTGAGCCCGGCGAGGAGCGCACCATCACGCTCGAGCTCAAGGTCGTGGCCGACATCGGCCTCGTCGGGTTCCCGAGCGCCGGCAAGTCCAGCCTCATCGCGGCACTGTCACGCGCCCGGCCCAAGATCGCCGACTACCCATTCACGACCCTGATCCCCAACCTCGGGGTGGTGACGGCCGGCTCCACGACGTTCACGGTGGCCGACGTTCCTGGTCTCATCGAAGGGGCCAGCGAGGGTCGAGGCCTCGGTCACGACTTCCTGCGCCACATCGAGCGTTGCGCCGCACTCGTCCACGTCATCGACTGCGCCACCGTCGACCCCGGGCGCGACCCGTTGTCCGACCTCGACGTCATCGAACGAGAGCTCGCGGCCTACGGCGGCCTCGAGGACCGCCCCCGCATCGTTGCCCTCAACAAGACCGACGTTCCGGATGCCCTCGAGATAGCCGGATTCGTCCGCGCCGACCTCGAGGCGCGCGGCCTTGAGGTCTACGACGTCTCGGCGGCCAGCCACGCAGGGCTCCGCGAGCTGTCGTTCGCGATGGCCGAGATCGTCGCCTCCCGTCGGGCCGCCACCCCGGTGGCCGAGGTCACGCGCATCGTTCTTCGTCCGCCCGCCGAGGCTGGCGTCGGTCGCGAGTTCACGATCACCCACACCAATGGTCAGTGGGTCGTCCGGGGTGAGAAGCCCAAGCGGTGGGTGCGCCAGACAGACTTCAGCAACGACGAGGCTGTCGGCTTTCTCGCCGACCGGCTCAACCGTCTCGGCGTCGAGGACGAGCTGCTCAAGCTCGGAGCCGAGGCCGGCGACGACGTCGTCATCGGTGATGAGGAGAACGCCGTGGTGTTCGACTTCGACCCGCAGATCTCGGCAGGGGCCGAGGTGCTTGGTCGCCGCGGCGAGGACCTGCGCATCGACCAGTCTGATCGGCGCACCAACGTGCAGCGACGTGAGGACCTCGCCGAGAAGCGGGCCCAGGAGGCCGAGGCGCGCGAGGCGCGTGCCGATGGCAACCCACGTGAGCCCGACTGGACATTCCCCGAGGACGACCCGTCGGCAGGTGACGCGGGCGCCGAGGAGCCGAGCTGATGACGCGTGTCGTCGTCAAGGTCGGATCGTCGTCGCTGAGCTCGGCGGCGGGCGGGCTTGACGCTGTCCGCGTCGACGCGCTCGTCGACGCACTTGCTGCGGCCCGCGCCAGAGGTGATGAGATCGTGCTCGTCAGCTCAGGAGCCATCGCCGCAGGGCTCGCGCCCCTCGGCCTGCCGGGGCGTCCGCGTGACCTGGCCACCCAGCAGGCCGCCGCGAGCGTGGGGCAGGGCGCCCTCATCGCCCGCTACGCCGAGCGCTTCTCGACCCATCACCTCGTGGTCGGTCAGGTGCTTCTGACCGCCGATGACGTCACGCGACGCAGCCACTACCGCAACGCCTACCAGACCTTTGCGCGTTTGCTCGAGCTTGGTGTCGTCCCGATCGTCAACGAGAACGACACCGTGGCGACGAGCGAGATCCGCTTCGGCGACAACGACAGGCTCGCAGCGCTGGTCTCGCACCTCGTCCACGCCGACCTGCTGGTGCTGCTGTCCGACGTCGACGGGCTCTACGACGGCGACCCGAAGATGGCCGACGCCCGCCTCGTGACCGACATCCGCGGCGAGGACGACCTCGCCTCCCTCGACATCGTCCGCCCGAGTGCCCCGGCCATCGGCACCGGGGGCATGGTCACCAAGGTCGAGGCCGCCCGCATCGCGACGGGCGCGGGCATCCCTGTCGTCCTGACCTCAGCCGACCGGGCCGGCTCGGCGCTCGCGGGTGAGGTCGTGGGCACACGCTTCCATCCCACGGGCCGCCGCCGCCCCACCCGTCTCCTGTGGCTCGCCCACGCGAGCGACACCAAGGGCGGCGTGCACCTGGACGCCGGAGCAGTCCGTGCTCTGACGGTGCGCAAGGCCTCGCTCCTTCCGGCGGGCATCACCGGGGTCACCGGGTCCTTCGCCGCCGGCGACCCGGTCGACCTGCTCGGCCCCGACGGGGTCGTGATCGCGAGGGGCATCGTCAACTACGACAGTGTCGAGCTGCCGACCCTGCTGGGTCGCTCGACCCACGATCTCGCGGCCGAGCTGGGCGCGGAGTACGAGCGCGAGGTCGTCCACCGCGATGACTTGATGCTGATCTGACCTGTCCGTCCGCGCGTCGGAAAAGGCCGGAGAGAAGCGGGTGGTCACCGTGAACCGCTCGCCGGTCCCGTTGCACCGCCTAGGGTTGCAGCATGACGAGGCTTGAGGCATGACGATGGCAAGGACATGACGATCGAGTCGATCAAGGGCGAGGTCCATGCGGCCGCTCGACGTGCCCGCATCGCGGCCGGGGTGCTCGCCTCAGCGACCCGTGCCCAGAAGGATGCTGCGCTCCTGGGCATGAGCGATGCCCTCGTCGCCAACATCGACGCGATTCTTGCCGCCAACGTGTTGGACGTCGCTGCTGCCCGCGAGTCCGGCACCGGCGACAACCTCATCGACCGGTTGCAGCTCGACCCGCATCGGGTCCGCGCGTTCGCCGATGGTCTGCGAGGCATCGCAGCACTGCCCGACCCCGTGGGTGAGGTGGTGCGCGGGTCGACCCTGCCCAACGGGCTGCGCATGCAGCAGATCCGCGTCCCGATGGGTGTCATCGGGATGATCTACGAGGGGCGACCCAACGTCACGGCCGACGCCGCGGCCATCTGCCTCAAGGCAGGCAGCGCCGTGCTGCTTCGCGGGTCATCATCGGCGGCGCACTCGAATGCAGCGATCATCTCGGTCATGAGGGACGCTCTCTCGGCTACCTCGCTGCCCGCCGATTCGGTGCAGCAGATCTCAGCCGACGACCGCTCGTCCGCCACGCATCTCATGCAGGCCAGGGGTCTGGTCGATCTCGTCATCCCCCGAGGTGGCGCCGGCCTGATCCGCGCCGTCGTGCAGGAGTCGACCGTCCCGGTCATCGAGACCGGCGTCGGCAACTGCCACGTGTACGTCGACGCCGACGCTGACCTCGACATGGCGCTGGCAGTCGTGCTCAACGCGAAGACGCACCGCCCGAGTGTCTGCAACGCCGCCGAGTCGTTGCTGGTGCACAAGGCTGTCGCGGACGCGTTCGTGCCCCGAGTCATCGCGGCCCTGCACGAGCACGGTGTGACCATCCACGGTGACGCCACCTTCTGCGCGACGCATCCCGACGTCGTCGAGGCGACCGACGACGACCACGCGACGGAGTACCTCTCGCTCGACATCTCGGCGGCGGTGGTCGACTCCATCGACGACGCCATCGCGCACATCCGCATCTACTCATCAGGACACACCGAGGCGATAGTGACATCGTCGCTCGCGGCATCGCAGCGTTTCACCACGGGCGTCGACTCGGCTGCCGTCATGATCAACGCGTCGACCCGATTCACCGACGGTGCTGAGCTTGGTTTCGGGGCCGAGATCGGTATCTCCACGCAGAAGCTGCATGCGCGCGGACCGATGGGCCTGACCGAGATGACCACGACGACCTACGTTGTCACCGGCACCGGTCACGTGCGCTGATATATTGTCCCCATGTACTCGTTCCTCAGCGCCGCTGCCGAAGAGCCCCTGCGCGACATCGGCATCAACCCCTACGTGGTGGGTGTCATCGCGCTCTCGATCTTCGTGCTCCTGATGCTGGCGCTGTTGTCGTTCGGCAAGGGCCGCGAGCACTCCTGACCCACATGAGCGCACCACGGCCCCGACGCGAGGACGACTCGCGCCGACGAGTCGGCGTCATGGGCGGCACGTTCGACCCCATCCACCACGGACACCTCGTGGCTGCGAGCGAGGTGCAGTCGTGGTTCGACCTCGACGAGGTCATCTTCGTGCCGACGGGGGAGCCGTGGCAGAAGGCCGACCGGGACGTCTCACCGGCCGAGCACCGCTACCTGATGACAGTCATCGCGACGGCCGCCAATCCGCGGTTCGAGGTGAGCCGGGTCGACATCGACCGCAGCGGACCGACCTACACGATCGACACGCTGCGCGACCTGGCCGCCACCCACCCCGACGACGACCTCTTCTTCATCACCGGCGCCGATGCCATGGCGGCGATCCTGACGTGGCGCGATCACGACGAGCTCTTCAACCTTGCCCACTTCGTCGGGGTCACGCGCCCCGGCCACGAGATGGACGACTCGACGCTGGAGGGCCTCCCGAAGGACCGCATCTCCCTCGTGGAGATCCCGGCGCTCGCGATCTCCTCGACCGACTGCCGGCACCGGGTCGAGCGCGACGAGCCCGTCTGGTACCTCGTGCCCGACGGGGTCGTGCAGTACATCGGCAAGCATGATCTCTACCGACCGGCACCACATCGACACCTAGCAGACGCGAGTCAACCATGAGTGCCACCGAACGTGCCGTCGAGCTCACCCGGGCCGCCGCTGCCGCCGCCGACGACAAGCTGGCGAAGGACATCATCGCCTTCGACGTCTCCGAGCAGCTCGCCATCACCGACGTCTTCCTGCTGTGCTCGGCCTCCACGCAGCGGCAGGTCAAGGCCGTGCAGGACGCCGTCGAGGAGCGGATGATCTCGCTCGGTGCGAAGGCCGTGCGCCGCGAGGGCGAGCGCGAGGGCCGCTGGGTCCTTCTCGACTTCGCTGACATCGTCGTCCATGTGCAGCATCAGGACGAGCGGGTCTTCTACGCCCTCGAACGGCTGTGGAGCGACTGCCCGGTCGTCGCGCTCGCATGAGTCGGCAGGTCGTGCTGTGGCGTCACGGACGTACGGCGTGGAACGTCGCCGGCCGCGTGCAGGGGCAGAGCGACATACCGCTGGACGAGGTGGGTCTGGAGCAGGCACGTGAGGCCGCTGCACGTCTGGCCACGCTGCGACCCGACCGGATCGTCAGCTCTGACCTCGTCCGCGCTGCTGAGACCGCCCGTGTCCTGGGTGAGCCCACCAGCACCCGGGTCGAGCTTGATCCGCGGGTGCGAGAGCTCAACTTCGGTGGACGCGAAGGGCTCACCTGGAGCGAGGCGTGGGCCCGTTTTCCCGACGGCATGCAGGCCTGGGTCGAGGGCGACGAGACTCAGATTCCCGGCAGTGAGACACACCGTGAAGCGGGCGAGCGGTTCGCCGCGGCGCTGCGCGACCTGCTCGCCGACCTCCCGTCTGACGGCATCCTGGTCGTCGTGGCCCACGGGGCGGTCCTGCGCACGGGCATCTGCGCCTTTCTCGACATCCCCGAGGCGCACTGGAGCTCGTTCGGCGGACTTGGCAACTGTTCTTGGTCGGTGCTCGAAGAGGCCCGTCACGGCTCGTCGGCCAGGTGGCGGCTGACCGAGTGGAACGCGGGCACGCTGCCCGAGCCGGTGCTCTCCGACGACGTGTGACCCGGTTCGCGTATGGTCGCGGTCAACGGCTAACATTGACGAGGCCCAGTACACGGGCGATCACAGCAACACCAGCGGGGCATTGGCGCAGTTGGTAGCGCGCTTCCATGGCATGGAAGAGGTCAGGAGTTCGAATCTCCTATGCTCCACACGATCAGA
>NZ_JACMOM010000085.1 GCF_014378035.1 Aeromicrobium sp.
AGCGAGCGGGCCACTCCGAGGCGAAGCGCTCCGGCCTGGCCGGTCATGCCACCACCGGTGTCGCGCGCGACCACGTCGAAACGGTCGACGAGACCAGTCTCGGCGAAGGCCTCCTTGGCGATCTGCTGGTGCAGCTTGTTCGGGAGGTACTCCTCGAGCGGCTTGCCGTTGACGGTCCAGACGCCGGTGCCCGGAACGATCCGGACTCGGGCGATGGCTTCCTTGCGACGACCGGTGGCGGCACCCGGCGCGATGGTCGCGGGCTTGCCTGCGGTCTCGGAGGAACCAACGGTCTCGGAGGTGTATGCCACACCTTCGGCGTTGGTCTCGAAGTCGGTCTCGGGGGTGGTGGTCGTCTCAGCCACGGTGCGCCTGCTTCTCTTCTTTACTGGGAGATCTGCGTGATCTCGAACGGCTGGGGCTTCTGGGCGTTGTGCGGGTGCTCGGGGCCGGAATAGACCTTGAGCTTCGTGATCAGCTGATCACCCAGACGGTTCTTGGGCAGCATGCCGCGGACGGACTTCTCGATCGCCTTGCGGGCATCCTTGTCGAGCAGGTCGCCATAGGCGATCGACTTGAGTCCACCCGGGTAGCCGCTGTGGCGGTACGCGAGCTTGTCGGTGCGCTTGTTGCCAGACAGCGCGACCTTCTCGGCATTGATGATGATGACGAAGTCGCCACCGTCGACGTGCGGTGCGAAGGTCGGCTTGTGCTTGCCGCGCAACAGCGTCGCAGCCTGGACGGCGAGACGACCGAGGACGATGTCCTGAGCGTCGATGACGTGCCACTGACGGTTGATGTCAGCGGGCTTGGGGCTGAACGTGCGCACGGCGTGACCTTCTCGTTCTTGATGTGGGTAACTGGTGATGATCGAACTCTGGTGGCTGGTCCAACGGCGGAGCCGGGAAGGCGCAGCGACACACAAGGTTAACCGCCAGCAGGCGCTCGGGTCAAAACGGGGCGAGCCCCACCTGACCCCCGGATCGTGCAATCGGCCCGCCGGCACTACGTTGGAACCCGGCTGCACCACCTCGCAGCAGGGCATTTCCACGCCGTCACAGGAGACCCATAGTGACCGAAAAGCAGACATTGACTGTCCGGGACAACCGATCGGGCGAGGAATACGAGCTCGACATCGTCGACGGCACAGTTCGCGCGGGCGACTTCACCCAGATCGGCAGGGGCGAAGACGACCCGGGTCTCGCGCTCTACGACCCGGGCTTCACCAACACGGCTTCGACCAGGTCGGCCGTCACGTACATCGATGGCGAGAAGGGCATCCTGGAGTACCGCGGGTACCCCATCGAGCAGCTCGCCGAGAAGTCGACGTACCTCGAGGTCGCCTACCTGCTGATCCACGGCGAGCTGCCAACCCAGCAGCAGCACGAGCAGTGGGTGCACGAGATCACGTTCCACACCTTCGTGCACGAGAACCTGAAGTCCCAGCTCCAGGGCTTCCGCTACGACGCACACCCCATGGGCATGCTGCTGTCGAGCGTCGGTGCGCTGTCGACCTTCTACCCCGAGGCCCGCAACATCAAGGACCCCGACATCCGGCACGACCAGATCGTCCGGCTGATCGCCAAGATGCCGACCCTCGGCGCCTGGTCGTTCCGTCATGCGCAGGGAAAGCCGTACGTCTATCCCGACAACGAGCTGTCGTACACCGAGAACTTCCTCTCGATGCTGTTCAAGATGAGCGAGCAGAAGTACAACCCCGATCCGCGCCTCGCCCAGGCCCTCGAGGTGCTGTTCATGCTGCACGCCGACCACGAGCAGAACTGCTCGACCAACGCGGTTCGCTCGGTCGGTTCCAGCCAGGTAGATCCCTACTCAGCCGTCACGGCCGGGATCGCCGCGCTCTACGGCCCGCTGCACGGCGGCGCCAACGAGGCCGTCCTGCGGATGCTCAAGCGCATCGGCACGCCTGAGAAGATCCCCGCTTTCATTGAGGGCGTCAAGAAGGGTGATGAGAAGCTGATGGGCTTCGGTCACCGCGTCTACAAGAACTTCGACCCTCGCGCCACGATCATCAAGAAGGCCGTCGACGACGTCTTCGAGGTCACCGGCGTCAACCCGTTGCTCGAGATCGCACAAGAGCTCGAGCGCATCGCGCTGGAGGACGACTACTTCATCTCGCGCAAGCTGTACCCGAACGTCGACTTCTATTCCGGGCTGATTTACGAGGCCCTGCAGTTCCCGCCTGAGATGTTCACGGTCCTGTTCGCCATCCCCCGCACGTCGGGCTGGCTCGCGCAGTGGCTGGAGCTCGTCGACGACAAGGAACAGAAGATCGCGCGTCCCAAGCAGATCTACACCGGTGACCGCAAGCTCGAGTTCGTCTCGTCGCAGGAGCGCTGGAAGGTCTAGTCACCCGCTGCCCTCTTGTGCACGACCGACCCAGCGGTCTGCACACGTGGGTCTGTCGAGGACGGCGATGCTCTGGGTGGCCGGTCCTTCTTCGGCTGCGCTGAGACCGACCGGTAGCGTGGGACGGTGCGCCTGCGACTCGACCTCTCCTACGACGGGACTGCCTTCAGCGGCTGGGCGAACCAGCCCGGGCACCGGACGGTGCAAGGCGAGATCGAGGCCGCGATCATGATGATCCTGCGGCTGCCGGAGCCGGTCCCGCTCACGGTCGCCGGGCGCACTGACGCCGGAGTGCACGCACGTGGGCAGGTGGCCCACGTCGACCTCGACGACCTTGACCCCCTCATCCTGCAGCGTCGCCTCCGCCGGCTCCTCCCACACGACATCCGCGTCCGCGGCGTCAGCATCGCGCCGGAGGGCTTCGATGCGCGGTTCACCGCTTTGGAGCGCCAGTACTCCTACCGGATCGTCGACGGGCAGACCGGGCCCGATCCGCTGGTCCGGCACACCGTCGTACGGTGGCAACGACGTCTGGACGTCGATCGCATGAACGCCGCCGCCGGCCACCTCCTCGGCATGCACGACTTCGCCGCCTTCTGCCGCAGGCGCGAGGGCGCGACCACGATCCGCACGCTCCGAGAGCTCCACACGGAGCGCCTCGACGACACGCTCGTGACGACGGTACGGGCCGACGCGTTCTGCCACTCCATGGTCCGCGCTCTGATGGGTGTGCTCGTCGCGGTCGGGGTGGGCCGATTCGCACCAGAATGGGCCACCGACGTGCTCTCGAACGTCGAGCGTGACAGCCGCGTCACCGTGATGCCGGCCCACGGGTTGGTCCTCGAAGGCGTCGTCTACCCCGACGCTGCGGGTCTCGCCGCTCGTGCCGCTGCGTCCAGACGCCACCGCGAACAAGCGTGAGCGCCCAGACCCGACCACCACG
>NZ_JACMOM010000001.1 GCF_014378035.1 Aeromicrobium sp.
ACCGGCACGACGGCGTGGAGCTACGCGATCGCCGGTACGACCTTCCCGGCCGACGGCACGTACACGCTGTTCGTCCGCGCGACCGACGCGGTCGGAAACGCGGGCACGACGAGCACAGAGTTCGTCATCGACAGGACCAAGCCGACCGGGGTGGGGTTCAGCACGACAAACATCACGAATCTCCGCAAGCTCGAGGTGGGAGACACCTACTCCCTCACCTATTCCGAGGCCATGAGCCCCGGCTCGATCTACGCGGGCTGGAACGGTCTGACGGTCCAGAACGTCGTGGTTCGGGCGACGAACAGCGGCACCAACGACAAGCTGACGATCTACACCTCGAACTACGGTGCGCTGCTGCCACTTGGCACCGTGGCCCTCAAGCGGGGCGACTACATCACCGGGTCGATGACGTTCGGCCTCAGCGGGACACTTTCGACAATGACCATGAGCGGTTCGAGCCTCATCATCAAGCTCGGCACACCCAGCGGTACGCCAGCCACGGCGGCGGCGGCCGCGAACGCGACCTGGACACCCAATGCGTTGGCCACCGACCTCGCCGGGAATGCCGCAGCCACCACCGTCTACACCGAGACCGACCTCGACAGCGACTTCTAGTCATCGGTGCCTGCTGCCGCCCGAGCATGATGTGGGACTCGACGGACTGGGGCCGGTGACAGCGCCGTGACCGGCGCCCCGACTAGCGGGTCATTCGTCGTCCTCGAGGCGGAATCCGAGCTTCATTGTCACCTGATAGTGCGAGACGCTGGCGTCGGTGACCTGCCCCCGGATGTCGGTGACCTCGAACCAGTCGAGGTGTCGCAGGGTTTTGCTGGCCCGGCCGATTCCGTTCTCGACGGCCTCCGTGATGCTCTCCGGGGACGTGCCGACGATCTCTGTGACGCGATAGGTTCGATTGCTCATGCGTCCATCATGCAGCCTGCTGCCTGCGACGTAGAGTAGAAGGGTGAGCAATGAACCCCGCGAACCCCGCAAGCAGAAGGTCTTTTCCATCACCACTGCTGCGACCTCCCAGAGCCAGGACCTCGGCCACCGTGAGAAGCGGTACGCCATCTCGATGGGCATCCGCACCGTCTGCTTCGTCGGTGCGGTCATCGTCAGCGGCCCGCTCCGCTGGGTGCTGATCGCCGGGGCGGTGTTCCTTCCCTACGCCGCCGTCATCCTCGCCAACGCGGGCGTGCGCAAGAAGGGCGCCGGTCCGTCACCGTTCGGGCCCGAGCCCAAGGGCGCCATCGAGGCTCCGCGGACCGTCCTGCCCCACCGTGACTGACGTCCTCACCTGCTCGGCCAAGGGTTGTGCGAACGTCGCCCAGCACCAGGTGCTGTGGAACAACCCCAAGATCCACACACCTGATCGGCGCAAAATCTGGCTCGCATGTGATGAACACGAGGCATCATTGCGAGCGTTCCTCGGTGCGAGGGGCTTCTGGAAAGAGACCCAGCCCATCGACGCGTGAGCAGTAGCGGCGTCAGCCGCCGATGGCCGACATCGAACGTGTCGGCTGTAGGAAGTTGGGATCGTCGATGCCGTGCCCGGGCAGCTTGGTCATCATGGCCGCGGCCCACCGACGTGCGATGTCATCGTCGGAGGCGCCACCACGCAGCGCCGCCCTCAAGTCTGACTCCTCACGCGCGAAGAGGCAGTTGCGAATCTGGCCGTCGGCCGTGAGCCGTACGCGGTTGCAGTCGCCGCAGAACGGGCGGGTGACCGAGCCAATGATGCCGACGGTGTGCGGCCCGCCGTCCACGAGGAACTTTTCCGCCGGGGCCGATCCGCGGCCGTCGAGCCCGGTGAGCGTGAAGTGTTCGGCCAGCAGCGCCAATGTCTCGTCGGCAGTGACCATCGCCTCACGGGTCCAGCCGTGCTGCGCATCGAGGGGCATCTGCTCGATGAAGCGCAGCTCGTAGCCGTGCTTCAGGCACCACCGGAGCAGGTCGGGCGCCTCCGTGTCGTTGATGCCGCGCAGAAGCACCGCATTGACCTTGACCGGCGTCAGGCCGGCCTCGTGTGCGGCAGCCAGCCCGTCGATGACGTCGTGCAGACGATTGCGGCGGGTGATCTTCTCGAAGGTGTCGGGATCGGTGGTGTCGAGGCTGATGTTGACTCGGTCGAGCCCGGCCTCCGCGAGCGCCACGGCCGTGTGCTTGAGCCCGAGCCCGTTTGACGTCATGGCGGTGCGGGGGTTCGACGGTAGTGCCTTGGTGGCGGCGATGATGGCCGGCAGGCTGCGTCGCAGCAGCGGCTCTCCCCCGGTGAAACGAACGTCGCGAACACCCAGGATCTCAACGCCGATGCCGATCAGCCTGATCAGCTCGGCGTCGGTCAGGGTCTCCTCCGTCGGCATCCAGTCGAGCCCCTCGGCTGGCATGCAGTACTGGCAGCGCAGGTTGCACCGATCGGTCAGCGACACGCGCAGATCGGTGGCCACACGGTCGTATCCGTCGATCAGCTCCATACGTCCATGGTAGGTGGCGGCGACCAACCCGGCTGACTTGGACTTGGCGGGGACACATACGCTCAGAATGTGTTCCGGTTCCTGATCAGTGTGCGATGGATCGGGTTCGCGGTCTTTGTCCTTGTCCTCGGCGGTGTCTGCACCCGGCTCGGTTTCTGGCAGATTCACCGGCTCGAGCATCGTCTCGACCAGAACAAGGTCATCACGACTCATTTCAAGAGCGCTCCGGTCAGCCTCGACTCGGCCCTGCCATCTGGAGCGAAGGTCGACGACGCGAGTGAGTGGACCCGCGTCACCGCCACGGGGGTCTACGACGTCAAGCACCAGGTCACCGTCAAGTTCTCCACCCGTGACGGTGCGCCCGGCGTCGATGTGCTCACCCCACTCGTGCTGGCGTCCGGTGACGCCGTCCTCGTCGATCGTGGCTGGATGGAGACGCAGAACACGATGGACAGGCCCACCGTGCCCGAGCCCCCCACCGGACAAGTCTCCGTCATGGGTTGGCTGCGTCAGAACAACGGCGCCGAGGGTCAAGCCATCCGGCCAGTGGCGGGACAGGTGAGGGCCATCTCGAGCGCTGGTCTGGCGAAGTCTGTGCCTTACGACCTCACCGACGGCTACGTCAATCTGCAGACCGAGACGCCTCATCCAGCTGCCGGGCTCGACGCCGAGCCGAAGCCGGAGCTCGGTCAGGGCCCGCACTTCTTCTACGCGCTTCAGTGGTGGTTCTTTGCCCTGCTGGCCGTCGTCGGTTGGTTCTGGTTCGCGTGGGCCGAGGCCAAGGAACGCCGCAACCCCACCCGGCTCGATGGTTTCGCCGCAGCTCCCCCACCGCCCACGTGACACCGCCACCACCGCTTGACGACGGAAGGATGATGAGGGACTCGGGTCGCTCCAGCAGCCGCTGGCCCTACTCCTTCGTCCTACAAAGGTGCGTCAGGCAAGGCTGACGAGGTCGGCGTAGGTGTCTGACCAGAGGTCTTCGTCGCCGTCGGGCAGCAGCAGCACTCGGTCGGGCTCCAGCGCCAGCACCGCACCTTCGTCGTGCGACACCAGGATGATGGCGCCCTCATAGCTGCGAATGGCGCCGAGCACCTCCTCGCGGGAGGCCGGGTCGAGGTTGTTCGTCGGCTCGTCGAGCAGAAGCACGTTCGCGCTGGACACGATGAGGCTGGCCAGGGCGAGGCGGGTCTTCTCTCCACCGGAGAGCACCCCGGCAGACTTCTGGGCGTCGTCGCCGCTGAACAGGAACGAGCCGAGGACGCTTCGTGCCTCGGCGTCGTTGAGCTGGGGCGCGGCGGTCTGCATGTTCTGCAGCACCGTGCGGTCGGTGTCGAGCGTCTCGTGCTCCTGGGCGAAGTAACCGATCTTCAGCCCGTGTCCGGGAATGATCTCGCCGGTGTCGGCCGCGGCGGTGCCGCTGAGGATCCGCAGGAGCGTTGTCTTGCCGGCGCCGTTCAGACCCAGCACGACGACACGGCTGCCCTTGTCGATCGCCAGGTCGACGTCGGTGAAGATCTCGAGCGACCCGTACGACTTCGACAGCCCCTCGGCCATCAACGGCGTCTTGCCGCAGGGTGCCGGCTTGGGGAACTTGATCCGGGCCACCTTGTCGCTGGCCCGCTCGGCCTCGAGACCCTTGACCATCTTCTCGGCGCGTTTGAGCATGCTCTGCGCGGCCGTCGCCTTGCTCGCCTTGGCGCGCATGCGGTTGGCCTGGTCGGTGAGCTGATCGGCCTTCTTGACTGCGATGGTCCGATCGCGCTTGCGCCGGTGCTCATCGGTCTCGCGCTGGTTGATGTAGTTCTTCCACGTCATGTTGTAGATGTCGACCTCGGCCCGGTTGGCATCCAGGTACAGCACCTTGTTGACGGTCTCCTCGAGCAGATCGACGTCGTGACTGATGATCACGAGGCCGCCTTTGAAGCCGCGGAGGAAACCACGCAGCCAGACGACTGAGTCCGCATCGAGGTGGTTGGTCGGCTCATCGAGCAGCAAGGTGTCGGCGTCGGAGAAGAGGATGCGGGCGAGCTCGATGCGGCGCCGCTGGCCACCCGACAACGTCGACAGGGGTTGACCCAGGACACGATCGGGCAGGCCGAGGCTGACAGCAATGGTGGCGGCCTCGGACTCGGCGGCGTAGCCACCACCGGCCCCGAACGTGGCGTCGGCGCGCGTGTAGGCCCTCATGGCCTTCTCGGCGATCTCCGGGTCGGGTGAACCCATGTCGAGCTCGGCCTTGCGCATTGCCGTGAGCGCCTCGTCGAGCCCGCGGGCGCCGAGGATCCGGTCGCGTGCCGTGATCGACAGGTCGCCGGTCTTGGTGTCCTGCGGCAGGTAGCCGATCTGTCCGGACGACGTGATGGTGCCGCTGGCGGGCAGACCGTCACCGGACAGCATGCGGGTCAGCGTGGTCTTGCCAGCGCCGTTGCGACCGACGAGGCCGATCTTGTCACCCTTGTCGACCCGGAAGGAGACATCAGACATCAGGACGCGAGCGCCGAAGCGTAACTCCACATTGGAGACGGTAAGCATGAGAGAACTTTCAGATCAGGGTGTGCAAAAGGTTGGCGTGCGTACGCCGACGTCATTCCCGCTGATAGAAGTTCACGTTCGCAGTCTACGGGATCCCCGCCACCAAACCCACGCTCGCGAATCACTCAGGACCGCTCGCGAGTCGTTCAGGACCGTGAGTTCTGTCACTGAGTGACTCCTGAGCGGTCCTGAGTGACTCGCGAGCGGGGTGGGGTCAGCCGATGTTGAAGCCGAGGGCACGAAGCATCTCGCGGCCATCGTCAGTGATCTTGTCGGGCCCCCACGGCGGCATCCATACCCACTCGATACGGAAGTCGTTGACGAGTC
This sequence comes from Aeromicrobium sp., assembly GCF_014378035.1. Lineage (GTDB taxonomy): Bacteria > Actinomycetota > Actinomycetes > Propionibacteriales > Nocardioidaceae > Aeromicrobium. The sequence continues at coordinate 5,337 of NZ_JACMOM010000001.1, forward strand.
CGTCGAGCGCGGCCCGCGTCTGGTCCTCGATGACGTCGGTGAGCGGACACGCCGCTGAGGTGAGAGTCATCGAGAGCACGGTGTTGCTGTGCTCGTCGACATCGGCACCGTAGACCAAGCCGAGATCGACGACGTTGATGCCGAGCTCGGGGTCGACGACATCCTTCATCGCCTCGATGATGTCTTCGACACTGGTGGCGCTCTTGGGCTGGATCGCCGCCTCGAGGTCGACGTTCGGGAAGTCGGTGTGATCGGTCATGAGGTCCCCTCATTCGAAGAAGAAGTGTCTGACAAAGCAGTGTCTGAAGAAGCAGTGTCTGAAGAAGCAGTGGTGACAAGCGCCTGCGAGACGGCGTCCTTCCAGGCCATCCACCCCAGCAGCGCGCACTTGATGCGACCGGGGAACTGCGCGACCCCGGCGAAGGCGATGCCATCCTCGAGCACGTCCTCGTTGGGGTCGATCTTGCCCTTGCCGTGCATCAGCTGGTTGAACTCGTCGAGCACGGCCATGCCCTCGGAGACGCTCTTGCCGACGATGAGGTCGTTGAGCACCGAGGTCGAAGCGCGGCTGATCGAGCATCCCTCGGCTGCGTACGACACGTCGGACACCATCTCGCCGTCGAGATGCACCCGCAGCGTGATCTCGTCGCCGCACGTGGGGTTGACGTGGTGCACCTCCGCCTCGAAAGGCTCACGGAGACCTGCACCGTGGGGGTGCTTGTAGTGGTCCAGGATGATCTCCTGGTACAACGAGTCGACGTCCATCTCAGCCTCCGCCAGGCCCTCGGGAGAAGTACTTCTTCGTATGGTGCAACGCCTCGACCAGCGCATCAATTTCCGCGGTCGACGTGTAGAGGTAGAACGAGGCCCGCGTTGTCGACTGCACCCCGAATCGCAGGTGCAAGGGCTTGGCACAGTGATGCCCTGCGCGCACGGCCACGCCACGCGAGTCGAGCAGCTGCGAGACATCGTGCGGATGGATGTCGTCGAGGGTGAAGCTGATGGCTCCCCCACGGTCGACAGCCTGCTTGGGCCCGATGACCGTGAGCCCGTCGATCTCCTGCATGCGCCCGAGGGCGTACGCCGTGATGTGCTGCTCGTGCGCCGCGACCTTGTCCATGCCCAGGGCCGTGAGGTAGTCGACGGCAGCACCAAGACCGACGGCCTGGGCGATCGGCGGTGTGCCGGCCTCGAAGCGCGACGGCGGGGGCGCGTAGGTCGACGACTGCATCGTGACCGTCTCGATCATCTCGCCGCCACCCATGAACGGTGGCAGCTCGGCCAGCAGGTCGTAACGACCCCAGAGCACGCCGATGCCCGTGGGGCCGACCATCTTGTGGCCCGTGAACACGACGAAATCGGCGCCGAGCGTCCCGACGTCGACGGGAATCTGCGGCACCGCCTGCGAACCGTCGATGACAACGAGCGCCCCGACGGAGTGCGCCTTGGCGATGATGACGTCGAGCGGGTTGATCGTGCCCAGCATGTTCGAGACCCAGGTGACCGAGACGACGGCGGTCTTCTCGGTGATCAGGGTGTCGATGTCGGAGAGGTCGAGCCGGCCCTCGTCGGTGACGCCGAACCAGCGCAGGGTCGCGCCGGTGCGCTGCGACAGCTGCTGCCACGGCACGATGTTGGAGTGGTGCTCCATCTCCGTGATGACGACGTCGGACGCCGGGCCGAGCGGCCCCTTGCCGGAGATGTCCTTCGCCTCACCCAGCACGCGGGCCACGAGGTTCAGCGCCTCCGAGGCGTTCTTCGTGAAGATGACCTCGTCGCGGCTCGGCGCGCCGATGAACCCCGCCACCTTGTCGCGGGCGTCCTCGAACGCCGCGCTCGCCTCTGCACCGAGCTGGTGCATCGCGCGCGCGACGTTGGCGTTGTGCAGCCGGTAGTGCTCGTCGATGGCACGAATGACGCTCTCGGGCTTCTGCGACGTGTTGGCGTTGTCGAGATAGACCAACGGCATGTCACCGGCCAGCTGACGTCCCAGGATCGGGAAATCGGCCCGCACCCGGGCAACGTCGTAGATCGATCCGCCCGTCTCGGCCGGCGCCGTGCGCATCATGACTGCGCCGCAGCCCCCGCGCCGGCAGGCGCATCAGAACGGTGGGTGTACTTGTCGTAACCCTCCGCCTCGAGCTGGTCGGCGAGCTCGCGGCCGCCGCTCTCGGCGAGACGTCCCGCCACGAAGACGTGGACGTAGTCAGGCTTGATGTACTGCAGGATGCGCGAGTAGTGCGTGATGAGCAGGACGCCGCGGTCGCCCTGGTTGCTGAAGCGGTTGACGCCGTCGGACACGACCCGCAGGGCGTCGATGTCGAGGCCCGAGTCGGTCTCGTCGAGCACCGCGAACGAAGGGTTGAGAAGCTCGAGCTGGGCGATCTCGTGGCGCTTCTTCTCACCACCGGAGAAGCCTTCGTTGACACTGCGCTGCGCGAACTCCTTGTCGAGCGTGACCCGCTCGAGCGCCTCGTTGACGTCCTTGATCCAGGTGCGGAGCTTGGGGGCCTCACCGTCGATGGCCGTCTTGGCGGTACGCAGGAAGTTGGCGACCGAGACGCCTGGCACCTCGACCGGGTACTGCATCGCGAGGAACAGGCCCGCGCGAGCGCGCTCGTCGACCTTCATCGAGAGGATGTCGACACCATCGAGGGTGACCGAACCGCTCGTGACGGCGTACTTGGGGTGTCCTGCGATGGAATAGGCGAGGGTTGACTTTCCGGAGCCGTTGGGGCCCATGATTGCGTGCACCTCGCCGGACTTGACCGTGAGGTTGACGCCTCTGAGGATCTCCTTGTCGCCTTCCTCGGTGTGCACCGAGACGTGAAGGTCCTTGATCTCAAGGGTTGCCATGTGTGTTCAGCTCCTAGGCTCTGCTGTTGCGATGGGGGTCAGATCGACCAGGACGGTGTCGCCCTCGATCTGGGGTGAGTAGGTGGGCACGGGCTCCGTGGCCGGGAAGTTGACCGGCTTGCCGGTGCGGATGTCGAAGCGCGAGCCGTGCAACCAGCACTCGATCTCACAGCCCTCGACGTCGCCCTCCGACAGCGGGATGGAAGCGTGCGAGCACTCGTCGCGGATGGCGTAGACATCATCGCCGTCGCGGACGAGCGCGATTTCTTCGCCGTCGATCGAGACCGCGAGCACTCCCCCGTCGGGAACATCCGCGAGCGCCGCGGCCTTGACGTAGCTCACGCGAGGCGCCCCACGTGCTCGGCCAGCTCCTCCTCGATGGAGGCGATGAGTCGCTCCTGGAGGGTGGGCACGCCGATGCGCCTGATGATGCCGTTGAAGAAGCCGTGCACGACAAGGCGTCGCGCCTCCTCCTCGGGGATGCCGCGGCTCTGCAGGTAGAAGAGGTGCTCGTCGTCGAAGCGGCCGGTGGTGGACGCGTGCCCGGCACCCTCGATGTCGCCGGTCTCGATCTCGAGGTTGGGCACCGAGTCGGCCTTCGCACCGTCGGTGAGCACAAGGTTGTCGTTGCTCTCGTACGTCAGGATGCCCTCGGCCTCCTTGCGGATGAGGACGTTGCCGATCCAGACCGTGTGGGCGCCCTTGCCCTGCAGCGCGCCCTTATACTCGACGTTGCTCTTGGTCTTGGGCGCCGTGTGGTCGACGAACAGCCGGTGCTCGATGTGCTGGCCCTCATCGGCGAAGTAGACGCCGAGCATCTCGACGCTGCCGCCGGTGCCGATGTAGTCGGCCGACGTGCTGGCACGCACGACGTCTCCACCGAGCGACACCGCGATGTGCCGCAGCGCGGCGTCGCGCCCGACCCGAGCATGCTGGGTGACGACGTGCACGCTGTCGTCGTTCCAGTCCTGGATCGTGACGAAGGTCAGCTGGGCACCGTCCTCGAGGACGACCTCGATGTTCTCGGCCCAGGTGGCCGAGCCGTCGTAGTCGACGATGACGACAGCCTTGCTGAACCGGCCGGCGCGCACGAGCAGGTGCCCCGCGGCAGCCTTGTCGATGCCACCACCGTGCAGGCGGATCGTGGTCGGTTCGTCGACCTCGGTGTCCCGGGGAATCGTCACCTCGAAGACCGAGGTGGCGGCGTCCCACGCGCGAGCGGACACACGATCGACCGGCAGGTAGCCGGAGGCACCGCGGGCCGAGTCGGCAGCAGGCACCGACAGCGCCGTCACGCCGGGAGCGGCGTCGACCTCGATCTTGAAGGCGTCGCCGTCCAGCGGGGCGTCCTGGTGGAGGCCCCGCAGCCGCTTGAGCGGGGTGAACCGCCAGATCTCTTCCATGCCGGTGGGCACCGGGTGGTCAGCGAGGTCGAACGACCCCTGCGGGTGGAGGTGACTTTCGACCGGTGAGAGCTCGAGCGCCTC
>NZ_JACMOM010000016.1 GCF_014378035.1 Aeromicrobium sp.
CCCATGATCAATGCCCTCGGCATCCCCCGGCACCTGCTGCTCCTCGGCGGGACGTCCGACATCGCCCTCGCGATCGCCGAGGCATTCGCCGCACCGTCGCCGGGCCTGCGTGTCACGCTCGCCGCCCGTCCGGGCGAACGACGCGACGCCGCCTTACGCCGGCTTGAGGACCGGGGCTGCGTCGTCGACGGTATCGACTTCGACGCGCTGGACACTGCGTCGCACGCCAGCGTGATCGAGCGGGTCGACAGCGACATCGACATCGCCGTCGTGGCATTCGGTCTGCTCGGAGACGCCGAGCAGGCCTGGACCGACGTCGAGGCCGCGCGCGAGTTGGCAGCGGTCAACTACGTCGGCGCCGTCACGACCGGTGTCGCGCTGGGCGCCAGGATCCGGGCCCAGGGCCACGGTGTCGTCGTCGCACTGTCGAGCGTCGCCGGTGAGCGACCCCGACGGTCCAACTTCGTGTATGGCTCGACCAAGGCCGGCATGGACGCCTTCTACACCGGGCTCGGCGAGGCGCTGCGCGAGCTGGGCGGCCGTGTGCTGGTCGTGCGGCCCGGGTTCGTGCACTCCAAGATGACCGAGGGCTTCGACGCGGCCCCCCTGGCCACGACGCCCGAGGCTGTGGCCGCTTCAGTCGTCGCCGCCGTGCGCGACGGCAAGGAGCAGATCTGGGTACCCGGAACGCTGCGCGCGGTCATGTCAGGGCTTCGGCATCTGCCGAGGTCCGTGTTCCGCCGGCTTCCGGTGTAGGCGGCGGACGCCCGACCGCATCAACGAGGCAAGACCGATCATCAGCGCGATGCCCGTGACCGCCCACACCAGGGTCATGACCCGCCTGTCCTCCCGCGTGATCGGCTCGGAGCGGGCTCCCTCGATCGCGAACAGCCTCATGCCCTCACCCCCCACCGTGAGCTCGGGTGCACCCTTGACCTGTTCGAGTGCCTGCGGGGCGCCAGCAGTATCAGTCTCGACCACGACCAGACCGATGCCCTCGCGACGCAGGGCCTCGAGCCGATCGCCACTGTTCACCACGGTGCTCCGAAGGATCTTCTGCACGGCAGCAGCACGCGGGTCCTCGCCCGCGATCTGCTGGCCCGACACCTCGAGGTCGTCGTTCGTCACGGTGGTGCGGTCGAAATAACGCCCTGCGGGGTCGAGCACGGGCGTGCCGTTGTTCCACGCGGGAGCCCGATAGGCAGTGAACGGCAGAACCAGCATGTCGCCCGTCGTGCTGGTCTTGGTGATGATTCGCCGGGTGTCGGCCCACGACGCGGGATAGGACACCGGCTCGAGCCGCCCGCCGACTCCCCATGCCAGGTCCGGCAGGGCAGCCAGCGGAAGGATGAGTGCGAGCACCGTCACCGGCGCCTGCCACGATGTGAGCTCGAACCTGGTGAACGCGGCATGGACACCCGCACCGAACGCCACCGCCTCGAGCGGGACGAGCAGCGCCAGCCAGCGGGTTCCGTCGCGGATCAGCCCGCCTGCGGGCACCTCGGCAACGACCCGTGCCATCTGGTCGGGGGCCAGCCACCCCGACAGCGCGACGGCCAGCCCGATGACGCCTGCGACGCCCAGAACCGCAAGCAGCCGACGGTCGTCATCACGCCACAGCGTGACGAGACCCAGCACCATCACGGCCGCCATGACGAGGGCGAGCACGACGGAGATCAGCAGGGTCCGCGAGGTCGGCACGACGTCGAGGTTCCAGATTCCCCCAAGGGTCAGCGCAGACCCGAACCGTCCGAAGAAGCCCTCGTCCTGGACGTCGAACAACCCCACCGCGGCAGGATCGGATCTCGCGATCGAGACGTGCCGAAGACCCGCGACGATCCATGGACCATTCAGCACGGCTGCGAGGAGCACGACCCGGACCAGCCCCCTGCGCCCGGCGGCGACCACACCCAGCACAGCACCCATGACTCCGGAGGCCGGCGTCAGGGCCGTGGCCGCGAGCGCCACCGTCACGACGGACCACCGCGCCCCCCCTCTGTCGTGGAGGGCATGGATGAGCCACGGAAAGCCAGCACACGCCATCAGTAGCGGCCACTGCCCGAGCACCAG
>NZ_JACMOM010000002.1 GCF_014378035.1 Aeromicrobium sp.
CATCTCGGCTCAACCTTCGTGAGGGCACGAACTTCGCTGCGCAGGTCTCGCCAGATCGCAAGAAGATCGCGATCGACGCACTCGGCGTCCTGTGGGTGCTGCCGGCGTCGGGCGGTCCGGCGCGGCGACTGACCAGCGACCTGTTCGACGTCTCGCAGCCCAACTGGTCACCAGATGGTCGGACACTGGTCTTCCAGTCCTATCGCGACGGGGTGTTCAACCTCTGGACGATACGTCCGGACGGTGGGGGGCTGCACAAGTTGACCGAGGGTCCCTACGACCATCGGGAGCCCCGCTGGTCACCCGACGGACGCAGCATCGCCTTCTCCAGCGATCTCTCGGGAAGCTACGGGATCTACGTCTACGACCTCGCATCCGCCAACATCTCCGTCGTCGCCGACTCGGCGGAGGAGGAGTACGAGCCGGCCTGGTCCCCAGACGGCACCCAGGTCGCGTTCGTGGCCGCCAACACCCGCATCGACGTCGTCACGTTGCAAGGCGGCGCTCGATCGACGCTGGTGCAGGTCGCAACGCCCGAAGTGGTCCACCAGCCGACCTTCACTCCCGCCGGCGACGACGTCGTCTACCACCTGCAGAAGCCCGGCACGAGCACGCTGATGCTCGGCACCGAGACACTCGTCACCGACGAGGAGGTGTTCCCGTTCCAGGTCTCGTGGTCAGGTAACCAGTTCTATTACACCGCCGGCGGTGGGATCCGGCGCAGCACAGTAGGAGGTTCGCCGTCTCGTGTCGGCTTCGTGCTCGCCATCAATGTGGTGACACCCCGCTATCGCAAGCGTCGCCGCGACTTCGAGAGCCGACGAGCCCAAGCAGTGCGTGGCATCGGCAGCCCGGTCTTGTCGCCCGACGGGAAACGAGTCGCCTACCGGGCGCTGAACGACATCTACCTCTTGACGATTGGTGGCTCCGCCACGCCGCTCACGGGTGACTCGTACTGGAAGAGCGACCCGTCCTGGTCCCCGGACGGGTCGAGCCTGGCCTACTCGACCGATCGGGGAGGAACCCTCGACATCTGGGTACGTGACCTGACCACCGGCACCGACCGTCAGATCACCGACCTCCCTGATCGCGCCGCCGTGTCGGGGACCTGGTCACCGGACGGCCGAGAGATCGCGTTCCTCGACCAGGACGGCGCGGTGTGGACCGTTGACGTCGCGACCGGCGATGTCCAGCGTGTGTTCACCGCGACGTTCGAGCCAGGCCGTCCGACCTGGTCCAGAGACGGCGACGTCATCGCGCTGGCCGCCGTGAAACCCTACTCGGCTCGATACCGTGAAGGGCTCAGCAAGATCCTGCTGATCAACCGTAGGAGCGGTGCCGCACGCTACGTGGACACGATCAAGGATCAGTCGTTGCAGACGCGCGGCGACGACGGCCCAGTCTGGTCCCCCGATGGCTCGCGAATGGTTTTCGCGCTCGCGAGTGTGCTGTGGGTGATTCCGGTGGGACCCGACGGCACACCATCGGGTCCGGCCCAGCAGATCACCGACGAGGTCAGTGATGCACCCAGTTGGAGCGGGGACTCCCTGCAGATCCTCTACCTGAACAACGGCCGACTGCGGATGATCGGAGCGCAAGGCGGCGTGCCACAGGACGTCACCAACCCACTGCGGTGGCGCAACGTCGTCGGCACTGAGCGAACTGTCATCCATGCAGGGCGCATGTGGGACGGCGTCGGGAGTGCGGTGCGGACCAACGTCGACATCATCATCGAGGGACAGCGCATCGCCGCGGTGCTCCCGCACGACGAGGGTCGGACCGGTGAACTGGTCGATGCGTCCTCGTCGTTCGTCATGCCGGGCCTTATTGACATCCATCACCACCGCGAGATGCAGGGCTATTCCTACGGCGATCGACAAGGTCGGCTGTGGCTGTCCCTGGGCATCACGACCACGCGCTCGCCCGGCAGTCCCGCGTACCACATGGTCGAAGAGCGGGAGTCGATCCAATCCGGAGCTCGGGTCGGCCCGCGTTACTTCGCTACCGGAGAAGCCATCGACGGCAAGCGGATCTACTACAACTTCATGCGACCGACGTTTTCGGACGGTCAGCTCCAACTTGAGCTCCAGCGGGCCGCAGAGCTCGACTACGACCTCATGAAGTGTTACGTGCGGCTGCCAGTCGAGTGGCAGAAGCGCGTCATCGACTTCTCGCACCGGGCCAGGATTCCGGTCACCTCCCATTATCACTACCCGGCGATGGCCATGGGAGGCGATCAGACCGAGCACATCGGCGCGACCAGCCGGTTCGGATTCTCCCGGACAGTGACCGCGCAGGGCTCGGCGTACGACGACGTGATCGAGACGTTCATCAACTCGCGGATGGCACGGACGCCCACCCTGTTCGGCAGCACGACCCTCTATCGAGAGGATCGCTCGCTCGTCGATGACCGTCGAACCCAAGCGCTCTACCCGCCCTGGCGCAGGGCCGCCCTGCAGACCACCGTCGACTCGACCGTGAGCACCGACCAGTCGGCGAACCGGGCGAACCTGGCGGCCCAGGTGCAGCAGTGTCTCCACATGGTGCGGGGCGGAGGGGTGATCGTGACTGGGACTGATTCCCCCATCGACCATGCCGCGATCAGCATGCACATGAATCTCCGAGCGATGGTGCGGTACGGCTTCACGCCCCGGCAGGCGCTGACCACGGCTACGAGTGCCAGCGGCGATTTCATGGGTGAGCCGATCGGCCGTATCTCCCGCGGAATGTTTGCAGACCTCGCGGTCGTGGACGGCAACCCGCTGGACCGCATCGAAGACGCCGCCGCGGTCCAGCACGTCTTCGTCGCCGGGGTCGGCCGCGACGTGCCGGGTCTACTCGAGCCGTTCTTGTCGGCTGTGGTCCGGCGGCACGGACTCGCACAGCGCACGACCCTCAACCGCGAACTGGCGCCGGTGGCGTCGCCCCCGTCGAACGACGGCTACTGGTGGCACGACCCGGGGTACCTGGAGGAGGCACGACACGCCTGCTGCGCCGGCTGAAGCTTGGCAGCCGGCTTCGGGAGTCCTAACCGTCCAGCACCGGCAGATCCTTCGGATCTCTCTCCGCTGTAGGTCACGTCGTGCTGTGAGCGTTTGACAGGCTTGAGGCAGCGGCGCATCTCTCTGGCTGTGCGTCCTTCGGTGGCCATGGTTTCGATTGAGCCCCGGGTTCGGGGCAAGTCCCGATCGTCGTGCGAGTCGGTAGAGGTCAGGCTCGTGATCCGCCGAGGTCCCAGGACTGTTGGTCAAGACGTTCCCGTGGATCTGTGGACAACCTTCGACGCCGAGCCGGTCGGGACCAGCGAGACGCAACAGGTCGACTCGTTCGTCGCCCGAATCGACCGTTGAGCAGGGACACCGAACCACTGAGCGGTCCCCATATGACCAACATCTCCCCCATCATATCGAGGCCGCTTAGTTTCCCCTTGCGGCTACCGACGACCTGGAAGCTTGGTCAGAGGTGGCCTCTCGGGGCACCTACCGGAAACCATGAGGCGTCATGGTTCGGCGATGCCCGCCCAGCACCACCAGGCATCCCAAGGAGATACGTCATGCACGTCACCACCCCTCGCGCGACCCGGCTCGTCAGCCGGGCCTCGCCGTCGGTGTCTCGCCCGGTCAGGCGAGTCCTCGTTCCGACTCCCTCACCACCGACCAGGTTGTCACCTGGGGCGCCAGCGCTGACCGGGTCAGCGGCACCTACACCGACCAGACGGTCCGCAACATCGTCCACACCAGCGCGGGCGGCGCGGACCTCCGGGTCTCGCTGTCCAATGTTTTCGGTGACCGCGCGGTCACCTTCGACTCCGTGTACGTCGGGCGACAGGCCCAAGGCGCGGAGGTCCTCCCCGGCACCAACCAGCGTGTCACCTTCTCCGGCGGCAACTCAGCCATCACCATCCCCGCAGGCGCAGAGGTGCTCAGCGACCCGCTCGACGTCGCGGTACCGGCCGACACCAACCTGGCGGTTTCAATTCATGTCGCTGCGTTCAGCGGCAACCTGACCGACCACAATCTAGCCACGCTAGGCTTCCTACGTCTCGGCGGTCGGTGACCGGGCCGCGGAAGAGGCGGGTACGGCGTCCGCGCTGACCACCAGCCACTGGTACTGGGTCGACGCGCTTGTCGTGGACAAACCGGAGCGTGTCGACACCGTTGCGACGTTCGCGGACTCGATCACCGACGGCTACGGCTCGACGGCAGGCGCCAACCACCGCTACCCCGACTAACTCGCTGACCGGATCGCGCAACAGCCATCCTCGAAGCAGTTCGGTGTGATGAACGAGGCCATCTCGGGCAACAAGGTGCTCGCCGATGGCGCCGGAGTCAGCGCCCAGGCCCGCTTCGACCGGACGTGCTCGGCCAGCCCGACGTGCGAACGGTCATCCTGCTTGAGGGCATCAACGACATCGGCCGTGGGGTCGCCACCTCAGCCGACCAGCTGATCAGGGCCTACCGGCAGCTGATCGCCCGCGCGCACTCCGAGAACACCTGCATCGTTGGCGGCACGATGACGCCGTTCAAGGGCTCCGGGTACTACAGCGAGCAGAAGGAGGCGATCCGAGTCGCGGTAAACGAGTTCGTCCGCACCAGCAACGAATTCGACTCGGTCGTCGACTTCGAGCGGGCCACCCGCGACCCGTCCACTCCGCAGCGGTTCCTGCCTGCATACGACGTCGGCGA
>NZ_JACMOM010000086.1 GCF_014378035.1 Aeromicrobium sp.
GAACAAAGGCGGCCTTGCGGACGCTATCCACGCTCAGCTACTTGGACGAATAAGCCCTTTGTTCAGCAGTTCGGCGGACTCACGTCATTCTGGGCGGTCTGGGCTACGGGTGGGTGCGATCCAACGCGCGAGCTCATGAATGCTGAGGCCATCATGTGACTGTCAGAGCAATCATCCGGTAGCCTGTAACGCATGTACTTCCACCAGCCCTTCGGTGGCGTGGTGCCCGGGGCTCGCGGAGCAGTGCTCGCGGTGCTGCTTCGAACTGGCGAGCCGCTGACTGGCCGGCAAATCCACGGCATGGTTAGCGACAAGCACAGCCTGTGGTCGGTTCAGGATGCGCTGAAGGCGCTCACCGGGCTTGGGTTGATCACGAACCGCACGGTAGGCAGGGCCGGCATTCACGAGGTCAATGAGGCGCATGCGTCGATTGCGCCGTTGCGAGCTCTGCTTGATCCGATGGCGGTACTGCGCGCGGCGGTCTCCGAGGTGAGCGGCTCGGATGTAGACGCCGTGCTGCTCCTCGGCTCCATCGCACGAGGCGAGGCGACGGAGGCTAGCGACGTCGATCTCGCCGTGATCGCCGCGCCGGACTGGAGCGGACGAATCGACCTGGAGGACACCGTGAGAGCGCGGCTGGGCAACGACTGCGACGTCCTGGTGTTCACACCGGCCGAGTTCGCTGAGAGGGCGCTAGCGGGCGAGCCTGTCGTGGCCGACATCGTCCGCGACGGCGTGGCCCTTGTGGGCCGTAAGTAGGTCGTCGGCGAAGGCGCCGTCTGACGGCGACCGCTGAACAGCGCAACGACGCGAGGGGCCATCAGACTCGGCGGGGACGCCCAAATGACGGGCTACCAGATCAAATCGCCCAACCCGTCAGCCCTGTGCGTGCCGGACTTGCAAGCGAGCAGCCCGAGATTAATGTGACACTCGCAGCCGACGTGCCCGTTGCGTGTGTCCGGCGCTGAAGAACGCGGTCTCATTCATGTCCGCCCACGCCGCCGTACGTAGACGGCTTCGCTGAGCTCAGTCATCGCCCTGAGGACTCACGGCCGTCCGTCTCGATCTGACTCGACCACTGCGCCCAATGCGTTGCCCGCGGGACAGTAGGTGCACCTCCGGAGTGACCCATCTACCCAGGAGGAACCATGACGACCCAGCCCGCGACCCGCCGCAATCCCAAGAGCGACCGCACGATCCCGGCCAACCAGTGTGGCCGGCGGATCATCCGCATCCGTTTGGACGAACTCGAAGCAGCCTTTCGCCGGCTGCCCCCGCACGCCTTTGAGCGTGTGCTGGTGGACACGTAGTGGACACGCAGCTCAGATAGAACAACCCCTGAATCCTACGTTTCCGCAGGTCAGGCGTCGTCTTCGGGAGGGTGGGCGATACTGGGTTCGAACCAGTGACCTCTTCGGTGTGAACGAAGCGCGCTACCACTGCGCCAATCGCCCTCATGGTGCTGCCGAGGGTACTTCAACTGCGCCGAGACTCTAACCCATGGTCACCGTCACCTCACATTCACGGGGTCATTGAGCTTCTGGGAATCATTTTTGGTGCCAACAGGCAACCGAATGCTCCCCCGGAACGTCTACTCGCACGAGGGACCGTGTCCTCCTCGCCTGCTTCGACCTCCCTCTCGGACAAGGAACGTCATGACCGCCCCGCTCGCCCCTGCCATCATCACGGACATCGCGCTGTACTGCGACGACGAGTTCGGCCGCCCGATGGCCTTCATCGCGACGTTCCACTACGACGACCTGGACCCCTACGCCGTGGGGATCACGTTCCACATCCCGGACGGGGAAGTGCCGTGGGTCGTGGCCCGGTCGCTCTTGCGATGCGGTCTCACCGAGCCCGCCGGCGACGGCGACATCCGGCTGTGGCCGGCGCTCGACGAGAACGGGTGCGCGATCGTGTGGATGACGTTCCACTCCCCCGAGGGGCGCCTGCGCGTGGCCGTGCGCAGTGGCGAGCTGCTGTCGTTCCTGACCCGCACCTGGGAGCTGGTGCCGGTCGGCGCGGAGCCGCACCAGTTCGACCTCGATGAGCTCGTCGCGGCGTTGCTCGCCTGACGTCGCTCCGGGTTACCTAGCGCCCCAGCAGCTCGGGCTCGTGCCGCTTCCACGCCTCTGCGGCGTCCTGCGTGACCGGACCGGGCTCCAGTTGGCGGCGGCCCCAGCGGGCCACCGCCTGCACGTCGCGGGTGGTGGAGACGAGGAAGGCCTCGTCGGCCTGCTCGGCCACCTCGATCGGCTCGTCGACCTCGCGGCCGCCGAACCACTCGAGCACGAGACCACGTGTGACGCCGGCCAGGCAACCGCTGGCCAAGGTGGGCGTGCGCAGGTCACCGTCGACGACGTAGAAGACGTTCGAGCCGGTGCCCTCGCACAGGTGACCCGCGAGGTTGGCGAAGATCGCCTCGCTCGCCCCCAGCCGCCCCGCCTCCGCGAGCGCGATCACGTTCTCTGCGTACGACGTCGTCTTGAGCCCCGCGGTCGCGCCCCGCTCGTTGCGGGGCCACGGCACGGTCACCACGCTCGTCGTGTCAGGCGTCGGGTCCATCGGTGCGGCTACGGCCACGACGGTCGGCGGGTACTCCCCGCGCCCCGACCCAAGCGGTGCAAGCCCACCGGTGACGGTGATGCGCAGCCGGCCCAGCGACAGGTGCTGGTCGTCGAGTACGGCGTCCACCCCGCGTCGTACAGCTGCGAGGTCGACGCCGATCAGCCCGAGCCCGGCGGCCGAGCGGGCCAGCCGCTCGAGGTGCAGGTCGAGGGCGAACGGCTCCCCCTCCACCACCTTGATCGCCTCGAAGACCCCATCGCCCACGGTGAACCCGTGGTCGGTGACCCGGATGGCCGGGGCAGTCGGGTCGCTCATCAGGACTCCGTCGATCCACGCACGCATGTCGTCACTGTAGGAGTCGTACGGCGCTGCTGCGGCCGCCCACGGGCGCCCGTCACCTGATCGACGCCCTCCCCCCAAACGACGAGCACCCGGTTTTGGCACCACCCGACGCATCGGTTACTGTTCACACGCACATCAGCACGGCGCAAGCCGAGCAGGTGACAGGCGGACATAGCTCAGTTGGTAGAGCGCAACCTTGCCAAGGTTGAGGTCGCGAGTTCGAGTCTCGTTGTCCGCTCGGAGAGGTCAATGTCATGGCCCGACCTCCACGCAGGAGCACGGTGGGTTGGCCGAGAGGCGAGGCAACGGACTGCAAATCCGTGTACACGGGTTCAAATCCCGTACCCACCTCCACCACACAACTTCACACGTTGCGGCTTGCCGCAGCAACGGGCGATTGGCGCAGTGGTAGCGCGCTTCCCTGACACGGAAGAGGTCACTGGTTCAAACCCAGTATCGCCCACA
>NZ_JACMOM010000087.1 GCF_014378035.1 Aeromicrobium sp.
AGCAGGGCGGCACCGACCGCTGCCGAGATGATCACTGGCCTTGCGCCCAGGGCATCGAACCCCTGCTCGGTGTATCCGGCGGAGAACCCGAGCACTAGCAGAAGGCGCCACAGAGCCGACGGCAGCGGTGTGAGCGCCGCAACGTGCGCTGCAGTCTTGGCCCACCGCGGAGCGCTTGATTCTGGCCGAACCCCGGTCCCCATCACTGCGGGGAACCTACCTGCGCGAGCGGTTCATCCTTTTTGCGGTGACCTGCGTCACAACCATCCAGATAGGCGAAAAGGCGTGGTGGTCTCTGTGAGACCGGTCACCCCGGTGAATGTCGAAACGATTATCTGGAGCATCTCCATGACGTTGACGCCCCCCCGCCGTACCCGGCGTCGCCTGACAGCCCTTCTCGCACTCCCCGTTGCCGGCGCCGTCGGTGCCGCCGCACTCGTGGCCCCCAGCACGGCAATCGCCGCGCCACCGCTCAACGCGAACTGCGACAGCTCCACCGGTGACCCGGCGATCTCAGGCTTCCTCACCCATGAGGAGGTCGAGCGCCGGCTGCAGCAGATCGAACGTACGAGCAACGGCACCGTCGATGTCGACATTGCCGGGTTCACCAACAAGAAGCGCGAGCTGTGGACCGCCAGGGTCGGTGAGGGCGACAAGGTCGTGCTGATCCAGACCCAGATCCACGGCAACGAGCCGCACGGGACGATGGCCTCGCTCAACCTGCTGCAGACGATGGGCGGCAGCTCCGTGCGAGCCCAGAAGATGCGCAAGGCCGTCACCGTCGTCATGATCCCGCAGCTCAACGCTGACGGCGCCGCACTGGACCGCCGCCAGAACGACCAGACCTGGGCTGAGGTCGTCAAGGAGTTCCCGGCCCTGGCCGGCGCACCGGAGAGCTGGAACTACCGCAGCTCCGTCGGGGGCTTCGACACCAACCGGGACTTCAACCCCGACCTGGACTACACCCCCAAGCCCGCCGACTTCCCCGGCACTAGCGCCGGCACCGGCTGGTACGTCACCCCGGAGGCGCGAACGGTCCGCGAGGTCTACCGCGGGCTCGAGAAGGAGTTCGGCACGGTCGACGTCTTCGTCGACCTGCACAACCAGGGGCCCTGCTACACCGGCCAGGCGCCGGACGGCGCGGGCACCGGGGACTACTCGACGCTGTCGATCTCCGGGCGCTTCATCGACGACCCGACCGCGTTCGGTGACTGGCCGAAGTTTGACTACGACGCTTCCCGCCGGCTCAACGTCGCGGTCTTTGATGCCCTGCAGCAGCGGGGTGAGTCTCCGTACGGCACGGTGACGCTGTACCCGCAGAACACGAACCTGCCCGGCACCGCGCTGGGCTCGTTCGCCCTGCGCGGCAGCGCCACGGTGCTGTTCGAGACGACCGGTCAGACCCAGTCGGCCGGTCAGCGCGAGATCGGTCAGCTGGTCAAGCAGGTCGAGGTCGGTCTGACCGGGATCATCGACGGTCTGACGGACGGCACGATGGCCAAGATCGACCCGAACCGCTACGAGAGCATCCCGGAGCGCCAGTTCATCCCGCGCGACTGACAGCACGGTCGACGCTCAGAGCCCCCGGCATCCCGCCGGGGGCTCTGAGCCTTCCCCTTCAGCTGCCACCCCAAGGAGAACTAGTGCACCACGTCCTCACTGCGTCCAAGCTCATCGTGGCGGCCAGCGTGTTGGCCGCTGCCACGTTCAACAGCACCGCCGCGCTCGCCCACCGGGCCGATGCCCAGCAGGTCGGCGCGACCGCGACGAGCAGCCACCAGGAGCACCGCACCGCCGGCGCCGCCGGGCAGGCCCGGGTCCAGCAGCGACTGCGGACCCTCGAGAACGAGTTCGACGCGCGCATCGGCGCCTATGCCTTCGACACCGGCACCAGCCGCGTCGTCGGCTACCGCGCGAACGAGCTGTTCCCAATGACGTCAACGTTCAAGGCAATGGCTTGTGCGGCCGTCCTGCATAAGGCGCGCACCGCTGACCCTGGCCTGATGGAACGGGTCATTCAATACACCCAGGACGACCTCGTCGACTACTCGCCCATCACCAAGGAGCACGTCGGGACCGGCATGACAGTCACCAAGCTGTGCCACGCCACGATCACGGTCAGCGACAACACGGCCGGCAACTTGGTGCTCCGCCAGCTTGGTGGGCCGCCTGGTCTGACCGAGTACCTGCGCAGCCTGGGTGATCCGCGGTCGCGCCTGGACAGGTATGAGACCGCGCTCAACGACTGGCAGCCCGGAGAGCGCCGCGACACCACGACCCCCGCCCTCATGGCGCAGGACCTGCGCGTTGTGATGACCGACGCACTGACCGCGCCGGACCGGGACCAGATGGCTGAGTGGTTGCGTGCCAACACCACTGGCGCCGCCCGCATCCGCGCGGGTCTGCCAGTCGACTGGGTCGTGGGTGACAAGACCGGAACTGGAGGGACCTACGCGACCGCGAACGACATCGCTGTCGTGTGGCCACCGAACGGCGCGCCGATCGTCATCGCGGTCTACACCAACCGCCACACGCGCGACGCGACCGTGAACAACGAGGTCGTCGCACGGACGGCAACCGCCCTTGCAGAAGGCCTGGATCTGCTGCACTGACCGAGACGGTGACAGCGACGCCAGCCAGGCGTCGCTGTCCTACCGCGGGTCAGCCCCATGCCGCCAAGCTAGAGCTTGCGCATCGTGGTGCCCCTGGCGGTGGCCAAACCCAGCAGTGACATTCCGTTAGGGGCGCTTCTCTACGAACCCAAATGGGACAGCAGCCGCCTTCGAGTAAGCGGTTCCAGGCGGGTTGTGGCACTCCTGGTCAGGGGCTCGCTACTTGATCAGGAGCGGGCTCGGAACTGCAGCGAGCGCGCTCGCGGCGAGTCCAATATGGCCGCGAAGGCCTGAACCTGAAGTAGTTCACGGTCCCTGCTGGGGGCGCTGATCACGGCTGGACGGGTCCCTGTGGGCTAGGCCTTGGTCTTGCGCGCCTCGATCTCGTCAAGCGATGTGACCGTGATCCGGCCTGCGCGCGGTCTGGTCGCCGGGCGCGTCGGCTTCGTCTCGCCGCCCTCCAGCAGCGCTTCTAGGGGCGCTGCGTGGCGGGCGCACAGGTCCCTGGCTGCGGTCCGGGTCCCCTGTGTAACCGCGTACGTCCGAGCCTCACGTCCTGGGGCCTGACACACATCACAGACGATGATCTCCACTTTCACAGGGACTCCCACTTTGCTGTCACTCACTCGTGTAACACTTGCACTCGGTCGGGCCTGACGGTAGCCCCCGTAACGGAGGTCGGGTCGGTGGGCGCAAGCAAGATCGTGAACGAGCAGGAAGTTGTTGGCTGGTTCGCCGAAGGCAAGACGTACGCCTGGATGAGCGAGGAGTACCTCACCAAATACAACATCGAGACGGTGCCGTCGTTGTGGGGGAACTTTCGGCGCCGGCGTGGGCTTGCCCGTCGCATCACACGGGACGACAACCTCATCCCGTGGTTCGTCCAGCCGCAGCACCGCTGGGCCTACCCGGTGGCGATGCTGAGGTCCGAGGCTCGTGCTCGCTCCGGCATGGGGAACTCCGAGAACACCGACGAACGGCTGGCGAGCTGGAAGCAGACATTGCAGGCCGCGAACGCGGTGGTGCACTACGACCCGGACACCGCGGACGGCTTCTACTACGTCCCACGGCTGCCGTCCGACACCGACATCATCCGTCAGCCGCGGTTGAAGACCACCCGCCGCAAGGCAGCCGACTGATCGGCTGCCGCAACGCTTCTTGTAACAGGTGCGACACGACAGTCCGCCGACCATCTCACCCGGACGGTGCAGCCAGAGGCAGGAAGTGCATGGCGAAGCTCCCGAAGGACATCAAGACGGTGGGTGGACCTCAGGCAGTCCCGCTGGCGTTCGAGTTCCAACGAGTAGGTGAGGTTTATCGGCACCACCAAAGTTGGCGTCGCCGTGTACCTGGTTGATGGAGTCGAGCCGCTGGCCGTCTCCGCCCTGGTCGTGCGCCATGGCGACTGGAACATGGAGCAGGAAGCCGTGGCACTCCTTCGCGAGATGTTCTGAGTCTCCGCTGCTAGGGCGACCTAATGCGGGCCGTCGGCCCGGGGATGATCCTGGACGTGCTCGCTCACCACGGCGTCATTCGGGATGACCTCGTCGGCGCAGACGAGGCACAGCGCCGAGGCCTGGCCGGCGGCGACGAGCTTCTCTGTCTCATGGCCCAGCCCGCACATGTGCCCGCACTGCACGCACTCAGCGAACCCGTGCGTGCAGTAGTCCGGCAGGGCATCCCTGACAACCCGGTCGAGCAGAATGATGGGGCAGGGCTCGCCCGGCTTCGGGGCCTTGACGTAGGTCACTGTCGCGTCGGGGCGCAGCGTCTGGCAGTGCTGAGCTAGCAGCGTCTTGAGGTCGGCCGGCGCACGGTCACCGGGCCCGCCGTGCCGCCCTGGCCTTGAACGTCCCGCTGCCCGCCCAGTCCAGCGGCACCAGTGGGCTCGGAGTCTGCCACCCGGATGCTGACTCAACGGGCGTTCTCGGGCTGATTTGCCGGTTATTGGCCCAAGTTAGCTGAAATACTGTTGCGGATCGCCTGTCTGTGCCATGGTCCGCCCTGCGCACACCTGCGCATGGCAAGCACAGATCCGACGGCATCACTGGTCGCCTATGGCCGTCGGGGAGCTAGGGCGAAACCGGGCCGCACCCTTCCCAACATGGAGGCTCATCTTGCGTA
>NZ_JACMOM010000088.1 GCF_014378035.1 Aeromicrobium sp.
ACAATACGTTTGACGAAGGCGACAAGCAGATCAGCCACATCATCTTCTGCACCGCAAACCAGCCGCCAGTGACCGAAGCGACGCCCGTGACGCCCGTGACGCCGAGCATCGTTCAGGCGGTGTGTGTCGACGGGGCTCCTGGTCCTGCCTCGTACACGGTCGTCGGGACCGAGGGTGTGGTTTACAAGGTTGACGGAATGCCTGTCAGCGGGAAGAAGACGGTGGCCGCCGGTTCCACGGTGGTCGTCACGCCCTCCGCGGCTAGCGACAAGTTCGTGCTCACTAGCTCGTCGTCTTTCACGCTCACCTTCACGGTTCCCGACTGCAGGACCGCAGTGACGTCCGTGACTCCGATTGTCACTGACGCCAAGTGCACCGACAACGGACAGAGCGCGACAGTGGCTTCGTACACGATCCCGGCAACGACCGGCGTCGACTACGCGGTCAACGGCGTCGTGAAGCCTGCGGGCACATACACGGTCGGCAACGGCATCGGCTCGGTCACGGTGACCGCAGCCGCGCAGACGGGCTACGTGTTGAACGGGACGACCACGTTCCCGCTCACGTTCAAGCCCGCGAAGTGTGAGGTCCCGGTCGCTCCGGCAGTCGCTCCGACCCCGGTGGCTCCAGTTGTTGTCCCCGTCGCTCCGGTGGCTCCGGTTGTCACTCCCGTGGCTCCGGTTGTGGGTCTGGCTCCTGTGGTCGCTCCCATCGTGGAGGGTGTCAAGATCACGAGCACCACGCCCGTGACTAAGCCCACCACCGCCGGCGGGTCAGAGACCACGCCGACCCAGTCCGCGACCGTGGAGGGCGTCAAGGTGGAGGCAACCACATCTGCTGCCCTCGGCGCGCTGCCCCGGACGGGATCTGAGGTCATGCCCCTGATCGCCATCTCTGGCCTACTGCTCCTGGCCGGTATGACGATCATGCGACTGTCCGGTGGGCGGTACCAGCGGACTGGCAAGCACTGACCTGAGCGGACGCTGAACGAGCGTCATCCGTGACGAGGGCCCCGGGAGTCATCCTGGGGCCTTCGTCACGTCCACCACCGCAACGCGCGCACGAGCCGATGTTGCCCAGCCTGAGCCGTCCGCCGACGTACCATCGACGGTGGCGGACGACGGACGCCGACCGGCCCGCTCGGGGCTCGGCCAGGACTCTCAGACAGGCCCGCACCGACCATGATCCGGCTGGACGACGTCTCGAAGGTGTACGCCGCCGCGGCCCGACCGGCGCTGGACCACGTGTCGGTCGAGGTCGAGCGCGGCGAGTTCGTCTTCATCGTCGGCGCATCGGGGTCCGGCAAGTCCACCCTGCTGCGCCTGGTCCTGAAGGAGGAGCGGGCGTCGACCGGCACCGTGCACGTCGCTGGACGCAACCTGGCCACGCTGTCGAGCTGGAAGGTGCCCCAGCTGCGGCGCCAGATCGGCACGGTCTTCCAGGACTTCCGGCTGCTGCCGAACAAGACCGTGTCGCAAAACGTCGCGTTCGCCCTGCAGGTGATCGGCAAGCCACGGCACACGATCGCCCAGGTCGTGCCCGAGACGCTCGAGCTGGTGGGCCTGGACGGCAAGGGCAAGCGGTACCCGCACGAGCTGTCGGGCGGCGAGCAGCAGCGGGTCGCGATCGCCCGGGCGTTCGTCAACCGCCCGGCGATCGTGCTGGCCGACGAGCCGACCGGCAACCTCGACCCGACGACGAGCATCGACATCATGCGGCTGCTCGACCGCATCAACCGCACCGGCACGACCATCGTCATGGCTACGCACGACGACGAGATCGTCGACCAGATGCGCAAGCGGGTCATCGAGCTCGAGGACGGCAAGCTCGTCCGTGACCAGGCGCGCGGCGTCTACGGCCACCAGCGCTGATTCGCCGTCCCCCCACCGTCCACCCGAAGGAAGCCATGCGTCTGCAGTTCGTCCTCAGCGAGATGGGTATCGGCCTGCGCCGCAACCTCTCGATGACGATCTCGGTCGTCCTCGTGACGATGGTGTCGCTGTTCTTCTTCGGTTTCGGGCTGCTGTCCAGCGCTCAGGTCTCGACGATGAAGGACTACTGGTACGAACGGGTCGAGGTCTCGATCTTCATGTGCGGGCAGGCGTCCGACGTGCCGAACTGCGCCGACGGTGAGGTCACCCAGGCGCAGCGAACCGAGCTCGAGACCCAGCTGAACTCGCTGAAACCGTTGGTGCAGACCGTGTACTACGAGTCGAAGCAGGAGTCGTTCCAGCGGTTCAAGCAGCAGTTCAAGAACTCGGCGATCCTCGACAACCTCAAGGTCGACCAGATGCCCGAGAGCTTCCGGGTCAAGCTGAGCGACCCGCAGAAGTACGCCGTGATCGCGAGCGCGTTCCAGGGTGCCCCCGGCGTCGAGCAGGTCCTCGACCAACGGGCCCTGCTGGGCAACCTGTTCAAGGTGCTGAACGTGCTCACCTGGGTGGCCCGGGGGTTCGCGATCGTCATGACCGTCTCGGCCGTGCTGCTCGTGGCCACGACCGTGCGGCTGTCCGCGTTCAGCCGACGCCGCGAGACCGGCATCATGCGGCTGGTCGGGGCGTCGAACCTGCTGATCCAGCTGCCGTTCGTCCTGGAGGCGGTGCTAGCCACCATCGTGGGCGCCGTGATCGCCACCGGTCTGCTCTGGGCCGGCGTGCACTTCGGCGTCACCGGCTTCCTGTCACCTCTGCTGCCGTTCTTCCGCTTCATCACCACCAGCGACGTCGTGGCGGTCGCTCCGCTGCTGTTCGCCACCGGGCTCGCCATGGCGATCTTCGCGTCCTTCTTCACCCTGCGGCGCTATCTGCGGGTCTGACGGCGGTGGCGCCTCCCTGATCTCGGCCGTGGCTCGTGGTATCACAGGGGCGTGCGTGGCGTCCTTCGCCGCCGACCGTCCCTGACCATGCTGAGGAGCCCGCGGCCGATGCGCCCTTCGACCACGCGCCTGCGCACCGCCGCGGGCGTGGTCTCGCTGGTCGTGGTCGCCACTTTCGCGACCCCCATCGCGAGCGCCCAGGCCGGCCCCGAAGACACCAAGCGCAAGGTCGATGCCAGCATCGGTGCGCTCAAGGGCGACCTCGACGAGACCGACGCCGCGCTGACCAGCGCGTACGTCGCGTTGCAGCGCACCCAGTCGCAGCTGCCGGGGGCGCGGGCGGCACTGACGTCGGCCGAGCAGGCCGAGTCCGACGCCGTCGAGCGTGACCACG
>NZ_JACMOM010000089.1 GCF_014378035.1 Aeromicrobium sp.
CCCAGACGGTCGTAGGTGTTCTTGATGTCCTCGGGCAGGTCGTCCCACGTCGCCGCCTGCTTCTCGGTGGAACGGACGAAGTACTTGATGTTGTCGAAGTCGATGCCGCTGAGGTCGGAGCCCCACGTCGGCATGGGCTTGCGACCGAAGAGCTTGAGGCCCTTGAGTCGCAGGTCGAGCATCCACTGCGGCTCGTCCTTGAGCGAGGAGATGTTGCGGACGACGTCTTCGCTCAGTCCACGCTTGGACGTCGCGCCGGCGTCGGTCTTGTCGGACCAGCCGAACTCGTAGCGTCCGACATCCTTGAGGCCGGGGTTGGCCTCCTCCACGGCGTTGGGGGCGGTGGGTGTCGCATCGGTCTCATGTGACGTGGTCGTCATGAGGTCTGCCTCTCTACGGGGGTGGAGATCTGGGCGGGAATGGAGATCTGGGGCATGTACGTGGTGCAGACGCCGTCACCGTGTGCGATCGTCGCCAGGCGCTGGACGTGGGTGCCGAGGAGCCGAGCAAACATCTCGGTCTCCGCCTCGCACATCTGGGGGAACTCCTCGGCCACGTGCGCGACCGGGCAGTGGTGCTGGCACATCTGTATGCCGGCGGGGGTGGAGCCTGTGGAAGCCGCATAACCATCTTGGCTGAGCGCGTCGGCGAGCGCACGGGGGCGGTCGGCCGGGTCGGCCAGCGCCAGCAGAGGGCGGTAGCGGTCCTCGAGGTCGGTGAGGCGGTGCCGGGCAAACGCCATGACGGCGTCATCGCCGCCGGTCTCGGCGAGGTAGCGCAGCGCTCCTGCGGCGAGCTCGTCGTAGGCATGTGCGAAATGATCGCGACCAGCGTCAGTGATGACGAACAACTTGGCGGGACGGCCACGCCCACGCTGCCCTGTGATGCGCTTGTCGCGGGTCTCGAGGACACCGTCGGCGAGCAGCTGGTCGAGGTGGCGACGCACTGCGGCGGGAGTCAGCTTGAGCTGGACAGCGAGGTCAGCAGCGGTCGACGGACCGTTCTCCAGGATCGTGGTGGCTACGCGCTCGCGAGTCGGGGCGTCGTCGATGACCGCCACTTCGTCTGACCCGCTGTATTTCACAAGACAAGTGTGCCTTTATTCGAGTCGCCATTCAACAAAGGTCATCCTTAGTCGGCCCGCGGTCCGCCCTAGAGTGTCGCCATGGCATCCGAGGCGGTCGAGATCGAGGCGAGCGGACGCACTGTGCGCGTGTCCAGCCCTACCAGGGTGATCTACGAGAAGACCGACTTCTCCGCCGAGGTCACGAAGCTGATGGTGGCCGAGTACTACGCCACCGTCGACGATGGTCTGATGCGCGCACTGCGCGACAGGCCCGTGACGCTGGAGCGGTGGCCCAAGGGTGTGCGTGCCGACATGGTGATGTCGACGAGGGCTGACAGTCATGGTGACGCGTTCTACCAGAAGCGGATGATGCGCGGTGCTCCGTCGTACGTCGAGAGCACCCGCGTCCTCTTCCCGTCCGGCCGCGTAGCCGACGAGATCTGCATGACCGAGGTCGCAGTCGCCGCGTGGGCAGCCCACATGGGCGCCATCACGTTCCACCCCTGGCCGACCCGCAGTGCCGACAACGACCGCCCCGACGAGCTGCGCATCGACCTCGACCCGTTCGGCTCGACCGGGTTCGCCGACGCCGTGCGCGTCGCGGCCGTCGCACGCGAGGTGCTCGACGGGCTCGGCATCCGCGCGTTCGCGAAGACGAGCGGCAAGCGCGGGGTGCACGTCTACGTGCGACTCGAGCCGCGGTGGACCTTCACCGACGTCCGCCATGCCGCGATCGCCCTAGCGCGCGAGCTCGAGCGGAGCGCCGACGGAGTCACCACGGCGTGGTGGAAGGAAGAGCGGGGAGACAACGTCTTCATCGACTTCAACCAGAACTGTCGCGACCGCACCATTGCCTCGGCCTACAGCCTGCGGCCCGCGCCTGGTGCCACCGTCTCGATGCCTCTCACGTGGGACGAGCTGGCGGGTGTCGACGACCCGCGGGCGTTCACGCTGCACACCGTCCCGGCCCTCCTCGCCGAGCGGGGAGACGCTCACGCCGAGATCGACGAGGTCGCACACTCGCTCGAACCGCTCCTGCAGCTGTGGGAGTCCGACCCGGTCGAGATGCCCTACCCGCCGGAGTACCCCAAGATGCCCGGCGAGCCGAAGCGGGTGCAGCCGAGCAAGGCGAAGCACGATTGACCATTCCACCTCCGAGAACGGCGCCTCGGGCGCCAAGTCTTCGGGATCGGGGTGGGCGGATCGGATCTTCATGGCTGACCCTCAGGTGAACGCGTGCTGGTCATCCCTACAGTGGACGCGTGGACCCAACCCCCGTTCGGATGGACCTCGGCCGCCTCATCGAACGGGCCGAGGGCGACTTCGCGGGCGAGGACGCGGCACAGCTGCGCCAAGACTTCACGCGGTTCATGATGCGGTACAAGTTCGGCATGGAGGAGATCGTCACCAAGCTGTCGATCCTGCGCGACGAGTTCACCCACCTGCATGAGAACAACCCCATCGAAAACGTGTCGTCGCGACTCAAGAACCCCGACAGCATCATCGAGAAGATGGCACGCAAGGGCACTGATCCCACCTTCGTGTCGATCGAGAAGACCATCACTGACATCGCGGGCGTGCGCGTCACGTGCAGCTTCGTCTCCGACGTCTACACGCTCTTCGACCTGCTCACCGGCCAGTCCGACGTGCACATCGTGGACGTGCGCGACTACATCGCGACGCCGAAGTCCAATGGCTACCGCAGCCTGCACGCGCTGATCGAGGTACCTGTCTTCCTCAGTGACGGCCAGGTGCCGGTGCTCGTCGAGGTGCAGCTGCGCACCATCGCGATGGACTTCTGGGCAAGCCTCGAGCACAAGATCCACTACAAGTACCAGCAGGACGTCCCGCAGTCACTGCTCGACGGACTCCGTGATGCTGCCGAGACCGCCGGCGAGCTCGACGCCACGATGGAGCGGCTCCACACCGAGGTCAAGTCTGCCGGCGAGCTGCCCGCGGAGCTCCAGGCCGAGCTGCGCGCCCGCAACGACGTCGGGCCCGACGACGGCTTCGTCGAGCGTCTGCGCCGCCTGGGCACCTGACCCCGCCCCCTCCGCCTCCAGATGTGGAGGCTAGGTGAGGATCTTCGCCAGGTCGTACCTGGCTACCTCCTCGAGCTGCTCGTACGTGCAGGACGCGGGCTCGCGGTCAGGTCGCCAGCGCTTGAACTGTGCCGTGTGCCTGAACCGGTCGCCCTCCATGTGCTCGTAGCCGACCTCCGCGACCACGGTCGGCGCCAAGGTGACGAACGAGAGGTCCTTCGTGCCGGTCCACCTGCTCTGCCCGCCCGGCAACCTCGAGCCCGCCTGCGCGTCGGCGTCCTGCCACTTGCCCCATGGATGCTCCGACG
Organism: Aeromicrobium sp.; assembly: GCF_014378035.1. Classification (GTDB taxonomy): domain Bacteria; phylum Actinomycetota; class Actinomycetes; order Propionibacteriales; family Nocardioidaceae; genus Aeromicrobium. Next base: position 3,417 of record NZ_JACMOM010000089.1, read on the forward strand.
CGTCGACGATCAGAGGCGCAAGCTCGTCGATGAGCTCGGCTCGCCTCGCCTCGGTGAACGACGCCGCGACACCGACGTGCTGCAGCGCGCCATCATCCGCATAGAGCCCCAGCAGCATCGAGCCCAGTAGCGGACGTTCCGCGGTCGACGCCTTGTGGAGGCGGTAACCCGCCACGACGACGTCAGCCGTGCGTGCGTGCTTGATCTTGAGCATGGCGCGGCCGTTGGGTGCGTAGGGCTTGGCGAGTGCCTTGGCGACGATGCCGTCGAGGCCCGCACCCTCGAAGGTGCCGAACCACTCCTCGGCCTCGACCGGGTCGGTCGTCGTGCGGGTGACGTGCACCGGAGCGCTCGCCGGGGCGAGAGCCTCTTCGAGCCGCGCCCGACGCACCGAGAAGGGCTCGTCCATCAAAGACTCGTCACCCAGGGCAAGAAGATCGAACGCGACGAACGACGCCGGGGTGGTCGAGGCCAACATCTCCACGCGAGAGGTAGCGGGGTGGATGCGCTGGGACAACGAGTCGAAGTCGAGTCGCCCGTCGATGGCCAGGAAGATCTCCCCGTCGACGACCACGCGGTCGGGCAGCTCGACGCGGAATGCGTCGACGAGCTCGGGGAAGTAGCGGGTCAGCTCCTTCGTCGACCGACTCGCCAGCTGCACCTCGTCGCCGTCGCGGAAGACGAGGCAGCGGAAGCCGTCCCACTTGGGCTCGTACGACAGTCCGCCGTCCACGGAGTCGGGCGCGGGGACCCCCTTGACCGACTTCGCGAGCATCGGCCGCACCGGAGGCATGACGGGGAGGTCCATGGCAGGTCAGCCTAACGCGCTGACCTGCGAAGCGACACCTACACTGGAGGGGTGAATCAGCCCGCAGTCGAGGTCGTCGACCTCGTGATGCGGTACGGCTCCGTCACCGCTGTGAACGGTCTCAACCTGAGCGTCGAGCGCGGCACGGTCACGGCGATCCTGGGCCCCAACGGCGCCGGCAAGACCACCACGATCGAGACGTGCGAGGGCTTCCGGGCACCACACAGCGGCTCGGTACGGGTGCTCGGGCTCGATCCGCGAGCCGACAGCCGCGAGCTCCGTCCCAAGGTGGGGGTGATGCTGCAGTCAGGTGGCGCCTGGTCGGGCGTCCGTGCGCACGAGATGCTCCGCCACATCGCCTCGCTGCACGCTCATCCGCTCGACGTCGACGCGCTGATCGACAGGCTTGGCATGCAGTCGTTCGGCAAGACCCCCTACCGGCGTCTGTCCGGCGGCCAGCAGCAGCGACTCAGCCTCGCCATGGCCATCGTCGGACGACCCGAGCTGCTCTTCCTTGACGAGCCGACCGCAGGCCTCGACCCGCAAGCGCGGCGCTCGACCTGGGATCTTGTCGCCGAGCTTCGCACCAGCGGTGTCACGACGGTTCTCACGACCCACTTCATGGACGAGGCCGAAACCCTGTCCGACCGCATCCACATCGTCGACGAGGGCCGCGTCATCGCCTCGGGCAGCCCACAGGAGCTCGCGGCCACCGGGGCGAAGAACACCGTGCGATTCACCGCCCGCGCGGGCCTCGACGTCGAGGACCTCATGCTTGCGCTCCCCCACGACACCAAGGTCGACGAGGTGTCCCCCGGGGCCTACGTCATCGCCGGCCACGTCGATCCGGCACTGCTCGCGACCCTCTCGGCGTGGTGCGCCGGACAGGGCGTGCTCACCGAGTCGCTGCTGGTGGAGCGGCAGACCCTCGAGGACAGGTTCCTCGAGCTGACCGGTCGGGCGCTCCGATGAACCTCGAGCTCTCACCCCGACCCGGTGCAGCGACACCCACCGCCATGGTCCGCGCCCAGATCTCGATGGAGCTGCGACTTCTCGCACGCAACGGCGAGCAGCTGCTGCTGACGCTCGTCATCCCGTTGCTCCTGCTGGTCTTCGGCACCCACTCCGACAAGGTCGTCGATCTCGGCCCGGGCCGCTCGATCGACATCGTCGCGCCCGGGGTGCTCGCCCTCGCCATCATGTCGACGTCGTTCACGTCGCTCGCCATCGCCACGGGCTTCGAGCGACGCTACGGGGCACTCAAACGACTCGGCGCCTCTCCGCTGCCACGGTCGGGCCTGTTGCTCGGCAAGATCGGCGCGATCGTGCTCCTCGAGATCGTGCAGCTCACTGTGCTGTCGTTGGTGGCGCTCGCCCTCGGCTGGGAGCCTCACGGCGGGGTGTCCTCGATAGGCTGGCTGGTCGTGCTGGCGCTGCTCAGCACCGCGGCGTTCGGCTCCCTCGCACTCCTGATCGCCGGAACTTTGCGCGCCGAGGCGACCCTGGTCGTTGCCAATCTGGTGTACGTCCTGCTGCTCACCGGCGGTGCCGTCCTGGTGCCCCTCAGCCGCTACCCCGACGGCGCACAACACGTGCTGCGGCTGCTGCCGTCGGGGGCACTCGGCCAGGGCCTGCGCGACGTCTTCGACGGCGGCGCCCCTGGCGTCATGGCCGTGAGCGTCCTTCTCGTGTGGTCACTCGTGGCCGGCTCCCTGACCGCAAGGACCTTCAAGTGGGAATGATCCGACAGCTCACCGACCGGCTGCCACACCCCGAGCGCCGCACCGTCGAGCGCTGGGCGTGGGCGTCGGTCGTGGCCAACACCGTGATCATCCTGACGGGTGGGCTCGTCCGGCTCACCGGATCCGGCCTCGGGTGCCCCACCTGGCCGCGCTGCACCGACAGCTCATTCGTCCCCCACCGCGAGCTGGGGCTGCACGGCGCGATCGAGTTCGGCAACCGCATGCTCACGTACGTCCTCATCGCCGTCGTCGTCGGCATGCTGACCGCGGTGTGGCGGTGGGCTGGCACGTCCCGCGAGCAGCGTCGTCTGGCGCTCCTGATCACCCTCGGGGTCCCCTTCCAAGGGGTCATCGGCGGCATCAGTGTCCTCACCAACCTGAACCCCTGGGTCGTCTCCCTGCACCTGTTGCTCTCCACGCTCTTGGTCGCGGCGTCGGTGCTGCTCGTCGTCAGGGTCCGGGGCGACCACGGTTCGTCCGTTCCGCCCACGCACGCCCGCCTCGTGGTATTCACCTACGCAGTGATGTGGGTGGTCGTCTACATCGGCACCGTCGTGACGGGTGGCGGACCTCACTCCGGCGACAATGGCGCGCACCGAAACGGGCTCGATCCGCACGTCATGAGCCACGTCCACGCAGCATCTGTCTATCTGCTGGTCGGTCTCACCGTGGCGTGCTGCGTCGTCCTGAGGCGGACTGCGGCCGGGCGATTCGCCGTCGTCCTGCTGGTCGTCGAGCTGGCTCAGGGGACGATCGGCTTCGTGCAGTACTTCACCGACCTCCCGGTTGCGCTCGTCGCCGCGCACCTCGTCGGGGCCGCGGTGCTGGTCGCCGCCGCCACCCGCCTGCTGGTCGACGTCGTGGCCACGACACCAACCACGGAGAACGTGGCCGAGTCTCGACCACCTCAATCGAGCCGGTCTCGCTGAGGTCTCACCGCCTGAGTCGCATCCGGCGACAACCTTCAGCGTCGGCACAACCCTCGTCGAGGGCGAAACCCAGCGAGGTGTAGAGCCCGATCGCGGCGGAGTTGCCGTCGATGACCCGCAGGCTCAGAACAGACGCGTCGCTCCACCCGACGACGGCTTCGATCAGCAGTCGGCCCACCCCCCGACCGCGCGCCTCGGGAGCGACCCACATCGAGATCAGCTCGGCGTCGGCGCCATCACGCCGACCTCCCGCCATGCCGACAGGAGTCGCGCCGGCCCGGGCAAGGAAGCACGGGCCGTCGGCGAGCCGTTGGCGCCAGCGCGCTTCGACGTCGTGGTCACCCGTCCACATGGTGACCGACGACGCGAACGCCTCCGGGTCCTCGGTGAGCGACCGCTGGCGCAGCAGCCGCCACTGGGCCCAGTCGTCGGGTGTTGCCTCGACCACCGACACGGCACCGGTGTGGACGTTGGGCACGACTCAGCGCAGGAAGGGATCGACCGCTGCTGCCACGAACAGCAGCGCGAGATAGGCGTTCGAGAAGTGGAAGAGCCTCATCGGCTTGATGATCGCGAGGTCCTCGGTGTCGCGGGCGCGCGACCGCAGGTCGTAGGCCTCGACGAGGAACACGATGCCGAGGGTGATCGCGACGGCGGGATAGAACCAGCCGGTCGGGGTGATCGGCCACAGCAGCAGCGACGTGCCGACCATGACCCAGGAGTAGATGACGATCTGGCGCGAGACCTCGTCGGACGTGGCGACCGACGGCAGCATCGGGACGCTCGCCGCCGAGTAGTCGTCGCGGTAACGCATCGCGAGCGCCCAGAAGTGTGGCGGGGTCCAGAAGAAGACGACCAGGAAGAGCACAACCGGCGCCCACGCCAGCTCACCGGTGACGGCGGTCCAGCCGATCATCGCCGGAAAACACCCGGCAGCTCCGCCCCACACGATGTTCTGGCTCGTGCGGCGCTTGAGGATCATGGTGTAACCGACGACGTAGAAGACGTTGGCGGCGAGCGCGAGGCCCGAGGACAGCCAGTTCACGTAGACGCCCAGCAGCAGCGTCGAGACGACACCGAGAACGAGCCCGAAGATCAGCGCTCCACGCATCGACACCTGGTGCCGGGCCAGCGGGCGACGGGAGGTGCGGCGCATCAGCTGGTCGATGTCGGCATCGACGACACAGTTGAGGGCGTTAGCGCTGCCCGCCGACAGCGAGCCACCGACGAACGTCGAGACGACAAGCCACAGTGGCGGCACTCCCTGCTGGGCAAGGAACATCACCGGGACCGTCGTGAGGAGCAGCAACTCGATGATGCGGGGCTTCGTGAGAGCGACATAGGCCTTGACGACGGCGCTGAAGTCCGGAGATGTGGGTACGTCAGCATTACTGGCGGACGACACATCGATGACAGTCACGTGCACCAGTCTATAAGGACGAAGGTAGGCTCGTCATGCTGGCCTGCGATGCCACCCCACCACGTTTCTCGTACCACGATCAGGAGCCCCCGTTGTGACGTCACCGACCCCCTCGCTGGAGTGGACAGACCTCGACAAGAGAGCCGTGAACACCGTTCGCCTGCTGGCCGCCGACGCCGTGCAGAAGGTCGGCAACGGCCACCCCGGTACCGCCATGAGTCTGGCTCCGGTCGCGTACCTGCTCTACCAGAAGCTCATGTGCCACGACCCCAGCGATCCTCACTGGGCGGGCCGCGACCGCTTCGTCCTGTCGTGCGGCCACTCCAGCCTCACGCAGTACATCGAGCTGTTCCTCGCGGGGTACCCGATGACGCTCGACGACCTCAAGAGCCTGCGCACGTGGGGCAGCCAGACCCCGGGCCACCCTGAGTACAACCACACCCCCGGCGTCGAGGTCACGACCGGCCCGCTCGACCAGGGCGTCGCGAACGCCGTGGGCATGGCCATGGCCGCGCGTCGTGAACGCGGCCTCCTCGACCCTGACACGGCGGCCGGCGAGAGCCCGTTCGACCACCACATCTACGCGATCTGCTCCGATGGCGACCTGGAGGAGGGCGTCTCGGCCGAGGCGTCGTCGCTAGCCGGGCACCAGCAGCTGGGCTATCTCACCCTCTTGTGGGACGACAACAAGATCTCGATCGAGGACGACACCGACATCGCCTTCACCGAGGACGTCGCCGCACGCTACGCCGCCTACGGCTGGCACGTGCAGACCGTCGACTGGACCAACGGCGGCACCGAGTACGTCGAGGACGTCAAGGCCCTGTGGGACGCCTACCAGGCTGCCGAGGCCGTCACCAACAAGCCCAGCTTCATCAAGCTGCGCACCATCATCGCGTGGCCCGCGCCGACCGCCCAGAACACCGGCGGGTCACACGGGTCCGCGCTCGGCGACGACGAGATCGCCGCCACCAAGAAGCTGTTGGGGTTCGACCCCGACAAGACGTTCATCGTCGATGACGACGTCCTCGCCCACACCCACGGCGCGCTCGATCGCGGCACCGAGGCCCACCAGAGCTGGCAGGCGTCGTTCGACGCCTGGGCATCGGCAGCGCCCGAGCGCGCAGCGCTGCTCGAGCGCCTCTCGAAGCGAGAGCTGCCCGCGGGCTGGGATGCTGACCTGCCGGTCTACGAGACCAGCGACAAGGGCGTGGCCACCCGCGTGGCGTCCGGTGACTTCCTCAGCGCTGCGGCTCCCCGTCTGCCCGAGCTGTGGGGCGGCTCGGCCGACCTCGCCGGCTCGAACAACACCACCCCCAAGGGCGAACCATCGTTCATCCCCCCGGAGCACTCCACAGCGAAGTTCACGGGCGACTGGTACGGCCGCGTGCTGCACTTCGGCATCCGTGAGCACGCCATGGGCGCGATCATGAACGGCATGGTCCAGCACGGGCTCACCCGCCCCTACGGCGGCACGTTCCTCGTGTTCAGCGACTACATGCGTCCCTCGGTGCGCCTCGCGGCTCTGCAGGAGCTGCCGGTCACCTATGTCTGGACGCATGACTCGATCGGCCTTGGCGAGGACGGCCCGACCCATCAGCCCGTCGAGCACCTCGCGGCACTCAGGGCCATCCCCGGGCTTGACGTCGTCCGGCCCGCCGACGCCAACGAGACCGTCGCCGCGTGGCGCACCATCCTCGGCCACACCGGCCGACCAGCCGCGCTGGCACTGAGCCGTCAGAACGTCCCGACCTTCCCCCGCGGCACCGACGGCTGGGCCGAGGCCTCCGAGGTCGCCAAGGGTGCCTATGTCCTGATCGACGCCGACGGTGAGCCTGACGTCATCCTGGTGTCGACCGGTTCAGAGGTGCAGCTCGCGGTGGCAGCACGCGAACAGCTCGCCGGCGAGGGCATCTCCGCGCGGGTCGTCTCGATGCCGTGCCGTGAGTGGTTCGAGCAGCAGGACAGTGCCTACCGCGACAGCGTCATCCCGCCGACACTGCGGGCGCGGGTCGCGGTCGAAGCAGCCGTCGCGCTGGGCTGGCGTGACGTGGTCGGCGACGCCGGCCGCATCGTCAGCATCGAGCACTACGGCGCGTCGGCCGACTACCAGACGCTCTACGACAAGTTCGGCATCACCGCCGGTGCTGTCGTCGCCGCTGCGAAGGACTCGATCGCCGCTGCCGCCGGTGCCCCGTCCGCGCCGTTCCACGCCCGGCCGGCCGGACCAGTCGGTCCGGGCGACAACGCCGACACCACTGACACCCACTGACAGCACAACTGAACCCAAGGAGACACCATGAACGACCCTCTGAAGGCCCTCGCCGATGCCGGTGTGTCCATCTGGCTCGACGACCTCTCGCGGGAGCGCATCGAGTCGGGAAACCTCGCTGAGATGGTCGCCACGTCGGGCGTCGTCGGAGTGACGACCAACCCCACGATCTTCGCGTCGGCCCTGTCCAAGGGTGAGAAGTACGCCGAGCAGGTCAAGAGCCTCAAGGAGTCGGGCGCCGATGTCGACACCACAGTCTTCGAGCTGACGACCACCGACGTGCAGCAGGGCTGCGACATCCTGCGTCCCGTCTACGACCGCACCGACGGCGTCGACGGTCGGGTCTCGATCGAGGTCGACCCGGGCGCTGCCCGCGACACCGACTACACGATCAGTCTCGCCAAGAAGTTGTGGGAGCGGGTCGACCGCCCCAACGCCCTGATCAAGATCCCCGCCACGGTCGAGGGCGTCGCGGCCATCTCTGCCGTGATCGCCGAAGGCATCAGCGTCAACGTCACGCTGATCTTCTCCCTCGACCGCTACCGCGCCGTGATGGACGCCTACCTCGAGGGTCTCGAGAAGGCGGCCGAGGCCGGCCACGACCTGTCCACGATCCACTCGGTCGCGTCGTTCTTCGTCAGCCGCGTCGACTCCGAGGTCGACAAGCGCCTGCCCGAGGACAGCCCGCTGCGAGGCACCGCGGCCCTGGCCAACGCGCGCCTGGCCTACGAGGCGTACGAGGAGGTCTTCGGCGGCGAGCGGTTCACAGTGCTGCAGGCCAAGGGCGCCAACAGCCAGCGGCCCCTGTGGGCCTCGACCGGCGTCAAGGACCCCAACCTTCCCGACACCCTTTACGTCACCGAGCTCGTGGTGGCCAACACCGTCAACACGATGCCCGAGAAGACGCTTCACGCCGTCATCGACCACGGCGAGATCATCGGCGACCGGGTGCACAACACGTACGAGGAGTCACGCGAGGCGATCGCCGCCCTCGAACGCGAGGGCATCGCGTATGCCGAGGTCGTCGAGATTCTGGAGAAGGAGGGCCTCGAGAAGTTCGACGCCTCCTGGGCCGAGCTCCTCGGCACGGTGTCCGCCGAGCTCGACAAGGCCTGAGCATGGTCGACGTGCACCTCGCGACCCCGTCGCACGATGAGTTCCAGGACGCTCTCGACGGGGCTGTCACAGCCCGGCTCGCCTCGCGGATCGGCGCGCAGGACCCCACGGTCTGGGGCCCCGATGCCGAGTCCGAGTCGAAGATCCGTCTGAGCTGGACGAGCCTCGCCGAGACGTCGAGGCACCTCGTGGACGAAGTCGGCGTCCTGCGGGCCGAGCTCGCCGACAAGGGGCTCGACCACGTCGTCCTGTGCGGCATGGGTGGGTCATCGCTCGCACCGGAGGTCATCTGCCACACGGCGGGCGTCGAGCTGACGGTGCTCGACTCGTCCCAGCCCGACATGGTGCGTGGTGCGCTGGCCGACCGGCTCGAGCGCAGCATCGTCGTGGTGTCGAGCAAGTCCGGAGGCACCGTCGAGACCGACAGCCAGCGTCGGGCATACGAGAAGGCCTTTGCCGACGCGGGCCACGATCCGGCCGACCACATCGTCGTCGTCACCGATCCGGGCTCGCCGCTCGATGCGGAGGCCACCGAAGCCGGCTACCGCGTCTTCCGCGCCGATCCCCACGTTGGCGGCCGGTACTCGGCGCTCACGGCTTTCGGCCTGGTACCCAGTGGTCTGGCCGGGGCAGACATCGGAGCGTTGCTCGAGTCCGCAGAGCAGGTGCAGCAAGCGCTGTTCACCGACGAAGCCGACAACCCGGCCCTGCGCCTCGGTGTCCTGCTGGGCGTCGCCAACCACCACCGCGTCGACAAGCTCGTGATCGCCGACCAGACCCGACATGGCGTCGGCGACTGGATCGAGCAGCTTGTCGCCGAGTCGACCGGCAAGCTCGGCAAGGGCATCCTGCCCGTCGTCGTGCCGTTCGAGAATGCCATCAACTTCAACCCGAGCACGGCCGACTCGATCCTCGTCTCGATCGGCGGCGACGCCGCTCCGGCGTCGGAGTCCGGGTTCGCCGTGGCGCTCGACGCAGAGCTTGGGGCCCAGATGCTGATCTGGGAGACAGCAATTGTCGTGGCCGGCCAGCTCATCGGCATCAACCCGTTCGACCAGCCCGACGTCGAGAGTGCCAAGAAGGCCTCCCGTGCTCTGCTCGACGGTGGGGGTGAGCCGCCCATACCCGACTTCTCCGAAAGTGGCATCGACGTCTACGGCGCGGACGGGACGACGATCGCCGAGGCCCTGCGCAACCTGCTCGCCGCGGTCGACCTCGACCACGGCTATCTCGCCGTGCAGGTCTACCTCGACCGGCTCGTCCACGCTGACTTCGCCGACGTCCGCGAGGTCCTCGCGCAATCCCTCGGCCGTCCGGTCACCTTCGGCTGGGGTCCACGCTTCCTGCACTCGACCGGGCAGTATCACAAGGGTGGCACCCCCAACGGCGTCTTCCTGCAGATCACGGGAGCGGCCGCAGAAGACCTGGCCGTCCCCGGTCGGGAGTTCACCTTCGGGACCTTCATCGACTCCCAGGCCGCCGGTGATGCCGCCGTGCTGCGGGACCACGGCAGACCCGTCCTCCGGCTTCACCTGGGGGACGTCACGCAGGGGCTGCCGACAGTGCGCGCGGCCCTCGGACCCGAGGCACAGGCATGAGCATGGGCGATGGCAACCCGCTGAGGGATCCGCGTGACCGTCGACTCCCCCGCATCGCCGGGCCCTGCAGCCTGATCCTGTTCGGAGTGACAGGCGACCTCGCCAAGAAGAAGCTCATCCCCGCGGTCTACGACCTGGCCAACCGCGGTCTGCTGCCGCCCGGTTTCGCACTCGTCGGCTTCGCCCGCCAGGACTACGCACGCACGACCTTCTCGCACCTCATCAAGGAGGCTGCCAAGGCCGGCGCCCGCACGAAGTGGAGCGAGACCGTCTGGAACCAGCTCGAGGCCGGCATCAGGTTCGTGCCCGGGGAGTTCGACGACGACAGCGCTTGGCAGCGTCTCGCCGACACGATGGAGGAGCTCGACGAGCAGCAGGGTACGGGCGGCAACCACGCGTTCTACCTGTCGATCCCGCCCAGCCTGTTCCCCGTCGTCGTCTCGCAGATCAAGAAGCACGGCCTCGCCACCGCCGCCGGTGCCGGCTGGCGTCGCGTCGTCATCGAGAAGCCCTTCGGCCACGACCTCGCCTCCGCGGAGGAGCTCAACCGCATCGTCGCCGACGTCTTTCCGCAGGAGTCGGTGTTCCGTATCGACCACTACCTCGGCAAGGAGACGGTGCAGAACATCCTTGCGCTGCGCTTCGCCAACGGGATGTTCGAGCCGATCTGGAACAACCACTACGTCGACCACGTGCAGATCACGATGGCCGAGGACATCGGCATCGGATCGCGGGCTGGCTACTACGACGGCATCGGGGCCGCGCGCGACGTCATCCAGAACCACCTGCTGCAGCTCATGGCGCTCATCGCGATGGAGGAGCCCGTCTCGTTCAACGCCTCCTCGTTGCGCGTCGAGAAGCAGAAGGTCCTCGCCAATGCCCGCCCGCCTGCGCGGATGGACAAGCACACCGCACAGGCCCAGTACGTCGCTGGTTGGGCCGGTGGCGAGAAGGTCATCGGCTACCTCGAGGAACACGGTGTGCCTGACGGATCACGCGCCGAGACCTACGCCGCCATCCGTGTCGACATCCTCACCCGCCGCTGGGCCGGTGTCCCGTTCTACCTCCGCACCGGCAAGCGCCTCGGTCGTCGTGTCACCGAGGTGGCCGTCATCTTCAAGACGGCGCCCCACCAGCCGTTCAGCAAGAACGACATCGAGGAGCTCGGCAGCAACGCGCTCGTCATGCGCATCCAGCCTGACGAGGGGGTGACGCTGCGCTTCGGTGCCAAGGTTCCCGGCACCACGATGGAGATCCGCGACGTCAACATGGACTTCGCCTACGGGGGCGCGTTCGTCGAGAGCAGCCCCGAGGCCTACGAGCGACTGATCCTGGACGTCCTGCTCGGCGACCCGCCGCTGTTCCCCCAGCACGAGGAGGTCGAGCTGGCGTGGAAGATCCTCGACCCTGTCATCGCTTACTGGAAACGGCAGAAAGACATCGACACCTACCCGTCCGGCACGTGGGGCCCCGCCTCGGCAGACAAGATGCTGGCCCGCGACGGCCGCACCTGGAGAAGGCCCTAGTCATGGAGATCGCACTCGAGAAGACCAATTCCGCCGAGATCGCCCGGGCGCTCGTCAAGGCCCGCATGGCGGCCGGCAGCCCGGCGATGGACATGGTGCTGACCCTGCTCGTCGTGACCGACGAGGAGGCGGTCGCAGAAGCGCTCAGGACCGCCACCACGCTGTCGCGCGAGCACCCGTCACGCGTCATCGGCGTCATCCTCGGCGACGGCCGTGGGGGCGCCGAGCTCAACGCCAAGGTCCGCGTGGGCGAGAACTCCTCTGGCGAGTCGATACTGCTGCGCATCTCCGGTGAGCTCACCAAGCACGCCGAGTCGGTCGTGCTACCTCTTCTGCTGCCTGACTCCCCCGTCGTGGTGTGGTGGCCAGGACAGCCGCCGATCGAGCCTTCGAAGGACGCCATCGGCCAGTTCGCCCAGCGTCGCCTGACCGACGCCGAGGCGACCGACTCGCCCATCCGGGCCCTTCGCGCCGTCGCACGCAAGTACGCACCCGGTGACACCGACCTGTCGTGGACGCGGCTCACACCGTGGCGGGCGTTGCTCGCGGCAGCCCTCGACCAGTCGACCAGCAAGGTCATCAGAGGTGAAGTGACGGCTGGGCGAAACAACCCTGCGGCGGCCCTGCTCGTCGCGTGGCTCGAGAGCCGCCTCAAGGTGCCGATCACCGTGCACCGCAGCGACACCGACCAGATTGCGAGAGTCATCCTCACGACCGGCGATGGCGACGTCTGCATCGAGCGCATCAGCCCGACGTCGTGCCACTTCAGCGTGCCTGGCTCGGCGCTGCGCCAGGTGCCGCTCGGTGCGCGCACGCTGGCCGAGCTGCTGGCGGAGGACTTGCGCCGGCTCGACGCCGACGACATCTACAAGGACACGATCAAGCACATGCTGGCCAATTGATGGGGGTCGACGTCTACCCCGACGCCCCCTCCCTCGCCGCTGCCATAGCCGACCGCATCGCCGGGCGCCTGGCCCTTGTCCAGGGTGAGGGCCGCAGACCGAGCATCGTGCTGACAGGCGGCACGATCGCCTCGGCGGCGTATGCGCTGCTCGACACTGACGTCGTCGACTGGGCGGACGTCGACTACTACTGGGGCGACGAGCGCTTCGTGCCCGAGGGTCACGCCGACCGCAACGATCAGCAGGCCCGCGACACCTTCCTGACGCGGCTCGGCGTGCCGACCGCGCGCGTGCACACGATGCCGGGTCTCGGCGGCGCCAAAGATGCCATGGAGGCTGCGGAGGCGTACGCCGACATCCTTCCTGACGACCTCTTCGACGTCGTGCTGCTGGGCATGGGGCCGGATGGCCACGTTGCCTCGTTGTTTCCGGGCCAGGCCCAGCTGAACGAGACCAGGCGGCGGACCGTCGAGGTCCTCCACTCCCCCAAGCCCCCGTCGGTGCGCCTCTCGATGACGTTCCCGACGCTCAATCACTGCGACAGCGTGTGGTTCCTCGTGTCAGGTGAGGAGAAGGCCGACGCCGTGGCGCGCGCGCTGGGCGACGGGACCGTCGAGGACACGCCCGCCATGGGCGTGCACGGGCTTGTCGAGACGGTATGGCTCATCGACAACGCCGCCGGCTCGAAGCTTCCCCACTGACTCCACCCCCACTCGCCCCTCGCGTCTCTGGGCGGTGCCTCAGTTCAGCACAGTCCCGCCCGCACCTGCCGGCGGGAGCCTCTGCGGGTGCAGGGGCCAGCTCGAGGGAACCCGCTGGTCATGACGGACATCTGAAGATGTTGTGGTGATGCAGGGTTAGAAGTACGTTGTCGCTGTCGCTCACTTCGCCGCTTCAAAACCGGGAGATCAAGCGTGTCGACATCCAGTCGCTGTCTTCCCATGGCAGCGCTCATGCAGAGGACGATCGTGATCAGTACCTACGCAACCGCATCCAAAGACCTAATTTCCTCTCTTTCATCAGGGCAGTACGCAACCGTCTACAACCTCCTGTCATTCGCCATCGCGAGCCTGCTCTTCACCTCGCTCTTTCTCTTGTTGGTCCAAGGTCGAGTCGCACCCCGCTACCGCAACGCACTCATCGTCTCAGCGACGGTGTGCGGGATCGCGACGTATCACTACTTCCGGATCTTCTCGAACTTCAAGGAGAGCTATCCCGCCGGCTCGACGGTCGACTCCGCGCACGCCCTGTCAGCGGTGCAGTTCAACGAGGGATATCGGTACGTGGACTGGTTCCTGACAGTGCCGCTGCTGCTCGTCGAGACGGTCGCCGTGCTGGCCCTGACACGCGCTGCCTCACGGCACCTGCTCATCAGGCTGGTTCCCGCATCGGCGCTGATGATCGCGCTGGGCTATCCCGGTGAGATCACCCTGAGCACCGGGCCGCGCATCATCTGGGGCGTCCTCGCCACGCTGCCGTTCATCTACCTCATCTATGTGCTGTTCGTCGAGCTCACGCGAGCCCTGGACGGCAAGACAGCTGAGGTGCGCCGCCAGATCTCGACCCTGCGGGTGCTGCTGATCGGGTCATGGATGGTCTATCCCATCGCGTTTGCCTTCCCGCTCCTGGGCGGCACGTTCTTCAGCGGTGCGAGCGGCTTCGTGTTGAGACAGGGCGGCTACTCGATCGCCGACGTCTTGGCCAAGGCTCTCTTCGGCCTGCTGATCTTCCGCTTGGCCCGGACCCAGAGCATTCTCGACGAACCACTCATCTACGGAGATGCGGAGGACGTCCACGGGGCTGAGCCTCGCGCTGTCCCCGGTGCGCGAAAAGCTACCTGAGGTGATCAGGGTGGTACGTGGCGCCTGACGTTCTTGGGCGATACGTACCACTCTCGAAATCCAAGCTTGGAGCCGATGAGCTCATCCGTATGGGACTTCTCGCAAAACACGACGCACGGCCAGCAATTGGCCGTGCGTCGCGTGCGTGACTGCCCAACGACGGCAAAAAGCCCCGAGCAGCATGGCTGGTCGGGGCTCATCGCTGCGGTCTAGAAGATGACTTCGCCGGACTTGCGCTTGGTGCGCAGGAGGTCGACGGCTTCCTTCAGGATCTCGGCGGCCTCGGTCTCGGAGCGACGCTCTTTCACGTAGGCCAGGTGGGTCTTATAGGGCTCGATCTTCTTGGCGGTCGGACGGTTCTCGGCGTCGACGCTCGCTGGCATGCCGCAGCGCGGGCAGTCCCACGACTCCGGCACCTCGGCCTCGATCGCAAACTGCAGCTCGGTCGTGTGGTCGTTGATGCAGAAGTAGGTCACGAACTGTCGCGGGGCAGGCTCGCCGCGCTCAGCCTCGCCCATGGGTCCGGAGCCGATGCGGCTTCCGCGAATTGCTCCGGCGGCCATCAGTTGCTCACCTTCAGCAGCAGGCCGAGAGCGAAGATGCTCACGACCCAGATGACCGCGATGCCGACCGTGATGCGGTCGAGGTTGCGCCCGGCGCCCGAGGAGCCCACGAGCGAGCTGGAGATGCCGCCTCCGAACATGTCGGAGAGGCCTCCGCCACGTCCCTTGTGCATCAGGACCAGCACGATCATCAAGATGCTGCTGATCGCGAGGATTACCGAGAACGTCAAAATCACTGTGGGGCCTTCGTTGTCAGGCGCCGGACAGATCCGGCATGTCGTAGAACCGGGCTATGCCGGCGAACTCCTCCGCCTGGAGGCTTGCTCCGCCAACCAAGGCTCCGTCGACGTCCGACTTCGCCATGATGGCGGCGATGTTCGCCGCTTTGACCGATCCGCCGTAAAGGATACGCAATGTATCGGCGATCTCTGCACTCCAGGTCTCCGCCACGCACGTACGAATGGCCGCGCAGACCTCCTGGGCGTCCTCCGGGGTGGCCACCTCGCCCGTGCCGATGGCCCACACCGGCTCGTAGGCGACGACCACGGAAGCCATCTGCTCGGGCGTCAGCCCGGCGAGCGAGTCCTCGATCTGCCGCACCGCGTGGGCCACATGATGACCGGTCTGGCGGATGGAAAGGTCCTCACCGACGCAGACGATCGCGGTCATGCCCGCCGCCAGCACCTTCACGGTCTTGGCGTTGACGACCTGATCGGTCTCCTGATGGTGCTCGCGCCGCTCAGAGTGCCCCACCAGAACGTAGCGGCAGCCCAGCTTGGCGAGCATCGACGCGGCGATCTCGCCCGTGTACGCACCGCCGTCGTGCTGGGAGACGTCCTGCGCACCGAAGCCGATCGAGAGGTGGTCGCCGTCGATCAGCGTCTGCACCCCCCGGATGTCGGTGAACGGCGGAATGACCACGACCTCTGACTTGTCGAAGTCGTGCTTCTTGTCCTGCAATGTCCAGGCAAGCTTCTGGACGAGAACGACCGCTTCCTGGTGGTTGAGGTTGGACTTCCAGTTGCCGGCCATGAGTGGCTTGCGAGTCATGCGCTGCCTTCCGAGTTCTGCTGATCCAGGATGCTGAGTCCGGGGAGCGTCTTGCCCTCCAGGTACTCGAGGCTCGCACCGCCGCCCGTGGAGATGTGACCGAAGTCGTCGTCAGCGAAGCCGAGCAGGCGGACCGCCGCAGCCGAGTCGCCGCCACCGACGACTGAGAGGCCGTCGACCTCGGTGAGGGCCTGGGCCACCGTCTTGGTGCCGGCCGCGAACGACGCCATCTCGAACACGCCCATGGGCCCGTTCCAGAACACCGTCCGTGACGCCTTGATGATCTCAGCGAAGCGTGCCGCGGACTCCGGACCGATGTCGAGGCCCAGCTGGTCGGCGGGTATCGCGTCAGCGGCCACCGTGCTGGCATTCGCGTCGGCGAACTCCGGAGCGACGACGATGTCGGTCGGAAGCACCAGGTCGACTCCCTGAGCCGCAGCCCGCTCGATGTAGCCACGCGCGATGTCGAGCTGGTCTTCTTCAAGCAGCGACTTGCCGACCTCGTGACCCTGCGCCTTGAGGAACGTGAAGACCATGCCGCCACCGATGAGCAGGCTGTCGGCCTTGTCCAGGAGGTTGTCGATGACACCCAGCTTGTCGGACACCTTCGAGCCGCCGAGCACCACCGCGTAGGGACGTTCGGGGTTCTCGGTCAGCCGCTTGAGCACCATGACCTCCGCCTCGACGAGACCGCCGACGGCGGCCGGGAGCCGGGTGGCGATGTCGTAGACGCTGGCCTGCTTGCGATGAACCACGCCGAAACCGTCGGACACGAACACATCGGCAAGGGCCGCAAGCTCATCGGCGAAGGCTCCGCGCACGGCATCGTCCTTGCTGGTCTCGCCCGGGTTGAAGCGGACGTTCTCCAGCACGGCGACCTGCCCGTCCTGCATTGCCGAGACGATGCGGTGGGCCTGCGGTCCGACGGTGTCGCCCGCGAAAAGGACAGGGACACCAAGCAGCTCTGCGAGCCGCTCGGCGACCGGTGCCAAGGAGTAGTCGTGGTTGGCCACCCCGCCGGGTCGGCCGAGGTGCGCCGTCACGAGCACGCGGGCACCCGCGTCGGCGAGCAGCTTGATCGTCGGGACGCTCGCGCGGACGCGGCCGTCGTCGGTGATCGTGGTGCCGTCGAGCGGCACGTTGAGGTCGCTGCGGACAAGTACCCGCTTGCCGCGCAGGTCACCCAGGTCCGAAACCGTCTTCACTGCCAACGCCCCCGGGCCGTCAGAGCGACGAGCCGACGTGCGTGACGAGGTCGACGAGCCGGTTGGAGTAGCCCCACTCGTTGTCGTACCAACCGACGACCTTCACCTGGTCGCCGATGACCTTGGTCAGGCCCGAGTCGAAGATGCACGACGCCGGGTCGGTGACGATGTCGGAGGAGACGATGGGGTCTTCGGTGTAGACGAGGTAACCCTTGAGCGGGCCGTCGGCGGCCGCCTTGACGATCGCGTTGACCTCATCGACTGTCGTCTCACGTGACGCGGTGAATGTCAGGTCGGTGGCCGATCCGGTGGGGACCGGCACGCGGAACGCGAAGCCGTCGAGCTTGCCCTTGAGCTCGGGGAGCACGAGCGCAACGGCCTTGGCGGCCCCCGTTGACGTCGGCACGATGTTGATGGCGGCAGCGCGGGCGCGGCGCAGATCGTTGTGGGGGGCGTCCAGGAGGTTCTGGTCGCCGGTATAGGCATGGATCGTGGTCATGAGACCCTTCTCGATGCCGAGGCCGTCGTTGAGCGCCTTGGCCATCGGGGCGAGGCAGTTGGTCGTGCACGACGCGTTCGAGATGACGGTGTGCGCGGCGGGGTCGTACAGCTCGTGGTTGACGCCCATGACGACGGTGACGTCCTCGTTCTTCGCCGGTGCGGAGATGATGACCTTCTTGGCACCGCCGTCGACGTGCGCCCTGGCCTTCGTGGCGTCGGTGAAGAAGCCCGTGGACTCGATGACGATGTCGGCGCCGACACTGGCCCAGTCGAGCTTGGACGGGTCGCGCTCGGCGAAGGCTGCGAACCGCTGACCGTCGACCGAGATCGAGGTCTCATCGAAGGTGACGTCGCCGTCGAGTCGGCCGAGGACCGAGTCGTACTTGAGGAGGTGCGAAAGAGTCTTGTTGTCCGTGAGGTCGTTGACGGCGACGATCTCGATGTCAGCCCCGGCGGCACGGACCGCACGGAAGAAGTTACGGCCGATACGGCCAAATCCATTGATTCCTACGCGAACGGTCACGGTGAACGTGTCTCCTGCGGGTCGGGGTGAAGTCTCAGCCTAGCGAGTTGATCGGGCTACCGGCGAGTCACCTCGCCCACCAGGTGGACCTCAGGCTTCAGCGACCCGATCGTCGCCGAGGCTTGATTCGGTGTCGGGCACTCCGAGCTCTTCGGCGCGCTTGTCGGCCATGGCCAGGAGGCGTCGGATGCGCCCGGCGATGGCGTCCTTGGTGAGCGCGGGCTCGTGCAGCTGACCGAGCTCTTCGAGGCTCGCCTGACGATGCTCGACGCGCAGGCTGCCAGCCATCTTGAGGTGATCGGGCACTTCGGGTCCGAGGATCTCAAGAGCGCGCTGGGCGCGGGCTCCGGCGGCGACGGCCGCACGAGCGGAGCGCCTGAGGTTGGCATCGTCGAAATTGGCCAGGCGGTTGGCCGTGGCACGGACCTCGCGACGCATGCGCCGCTCCTCCCATGCCAGCAACGACTCGTGTGCGCCGAGGCGTGTGAGCAGTGCCCCGATGGCCTCGCCGTCGCGGGTCACGACGCGGTCGATGCCGCGGACCTCACGTGCCTTGGCACTGATACCGACGCGGCGAGCCGCTCCGACCAGCGCGAGCGCAGCTTCGGGGCTGGGGCAGCTGACCTCGAGCGCCGATGATCTCCCGGGCTCGGTGAGCGACCCGTGCGCGAGGAAGCTTCCGCGCCACGCGGCAACAGCGTCGCACGACGAGCCCGAGACGACCTGCGGTGGGAGTCCACGGATGGGGCGCCCGCTGCCGTCGATCAGTCCGGTCTGTCGGGCCAGCGCCTCGCCGTCCTTGGACACCCGGACGACGTAGTGGGTGTCCTTGCGGATTCCGGCGTTCTGCATGACCAGGATCTCGCTGTCATGCCCGTATATCTCGGCGATGTCCCTGCGAAGACGACGAGCCGCAGCGCCGGTGTCGAGCTCGGCCTCGACCACGATGCGGCCCGAGACGATGTGGAGACCGCCGGCGAACCGCAGGATCGAGGACACCTCGGCCTTGCGGCAGCACGACTTGGTGATGCTGGTGTTGGCGAGCTCCGCCTTGACCTGAGCCGTCATCGCCATTCGGCTGATCTCCCGCTTCTGTGTCGTCCACTGCTACGTGGCTGTCCGGTGGTTCTGAAACATCTGGGTGTCGCTGAGCCTTCTGGTGGCGACAGGACCACGCCACTCTATGCCTGTCTCATGACCGCACCGAACGCGGCCGCGAGACGTCCGGGGTCGTGCTGGTCGGAGCCGGGAATCGTGGCCACGTCAGCGACGAAGAGCCGGGCACCGAGCGCCCGCGCTGTCGACTCCAGCGTGCCACGGGCGTCCACGAGGGACGTGTCGGCGATGACGGCGTCCAGGCCGAGCTCGGGTGCGTGGGCGGCAAGCGCCTCGAGGTGGTCGGTCGGGGTCAGTCCTTCGGTCTCCCCCACCTGCTCGTCGAGGTTGAGCACCAGGATGCGCCGCGCGTCGGTGCTGGTCAGGGCGTCGCGGAGACCGGGCACGAGCAGGGTGGGCATGACGCTGGTGAACCACGAGCCGGGTCCGATGACCACCCAGTCGGCTGCCTCGACAGCAGCGACCGCCTCGGGGCAGGCTGGGGGGTCGCTCGGGTGGAGCCTCACGCTGACGACCTGCCCGTCGGTCTGGGCGACCTCGACCTGGCCGCGCACCAGCGTGAGCCGGTCGGGGGCCGAGCGCAGGTGGACGTCGGCCTCGATGTCGAGCGGGACGGCTGCCATGGGCAGCACCCGGCCCTGCGCACCGAGCAGCTCTGCCACGAGGTCGAGCCCCGCGACGTGGTCGCCGAGCTGGTCCCAGATCGCCGCGATCAGGAGGTTGCCCACCGCGTGGTCCTTGAGCGGGCCTTCGCCGGTGAAGCGGTGCTGCAGGATGCCGGCCCAGGTTCGACCCCACTCGTCGTCGCCGCAAAGAGCCGCGAGCGCCATCCGGAGGTCGCCCGGGGGCAGGCCCCCGAGCTCGGCGCGTAATCGACCGGACGAGCCACCGTTGTCAGCAACAGTGACGACACCGGTGAGATCTGTCGTCAACCGGCGAAGCGCGGAGAGGCTGGCAGCGAGTCCGTGCCCGCCGCCGAGAGCGACGACCTTGAGGTCGCCCTCGGACCGGGCAACGGCGCGGCTGGGACGAGTGATCACTCGCGCCCCAGGTCGCGGTGGACGACGAGCGTGTTCACTCCTTGCGCCCGCAGGCGCTCGGCGAATGCCTCCGACATCGCGACGCTGCGGTGCCGCCCACCAGTGCAGCCGAGCGCGATGGTGAGGAAGTGCTTGTCCTCAGCCAGGTAGCCATCCGTCAGCAACGCCACGAGGCCTTCGTACTGCTCGAGGAACTCCTCGGCGCGGGGCTGGCTACGGACGTAGTCACGCACCGCTGTGTCAAGACCGCTCAGGGGTCGCAGCTCGTCGACCCAGAACGGATTGGGCAGGAAGCGAAGGTCCGCGACCATGTCGGCGTCGATCGGCAGGCCGTACTTGAACCCGAACGACATGACGGAGGCACGGAGCCCTCCGGAGTCGGGGTCCTCGAAGGCCGCTCGGACCCGCTGGCCCAGCTGGTGCACATTGAGGTTGGAGGTGTCGACGACGATGTCGGCACGACCCCGGATGCGACGCAGGAGCTCGCGCTCACGGTCGAAGCCGTCCATCAGAC
Organism: Aeromicrobium sp.; assembly: GCF_014378035.1. Classification (GTDB taxonomy): domain Bacteria; phylum Actinomycetota; class Actinomycetes; order Propionibacteriales; family Nocardioidaceae; genus Aeromicrobium. The sequence continues at coordinate 24,083 of NZ_JACMOM010000089.1, forward strand.
GACCTTCGAGACTCAGCGGGTGTGGTCGACGTGCCGCCTCCTGACGGCGCACGAGCACCTCGTCGGCGGCCTCGAGGTAGAGGATCTTGGTGATGACACCGTGGTCGCGCAGCTTCTCGAGCGACTCGACGAGGCCGCCGAAGAACTCACGTGAGCGCGCATCGACCACCACGGCGAGCCGGTCGCTGTCCGGAGACTTCTCCACGGTAGCCACCGCGGCGGAGATGAGATCGGGCGGAAGGTTGTCGATGACGAAGTAGCCGAGCTTCTCGAGCACCTTCGCAGCGGAGCCTCGACCGGCACCGGTCATGCCGGTGACAAGCACGAACTGGCTGAGAGACGTCAACTGTCCTCCAGGATCTCTCCGGTCGCCATGTTGACGGCCGGTGTCTGCTCGCTCGTCGCGAGCGCTTCCACGATGGATTGTGCCGTAGCCGCGCCGATGCCCGGCACCGAGGCGATCTCCTCGACGGTGGCCACCCGCAGCTTCTTGACCGATCCGAACGATTTGAGCAGCGCCTTGCGTCGGGTCGGTCCGAGACCGGCAACGGGGTCGAGGACGCTCTCGATCATGGTCTTGCTGCGACGGCCGCGGTGATGGCCGATGGCGAAGCGGTGGGCCTCGTCGCGGAGCCGCTGCAGCAGGTAGAGGCCCTCACTGGTGCGCGGGAGGATGACGGGATCGTCGTCGTCGGGCAGCCACACCTCCTCGAGGCGCTTGGCCAGTCCGACGAGGGCGATGTCGGTGATGCCGAGTGCGGTCATGGCGGCGTGGGCGGCGGCCACCTGAGGCGGCCCACCATCGACGACGACGAGCGCTGGCGTGTAGGCAAAACGCTTTGGCTTGCCGGTCTCGGGGTCGATGCCGGGACCGTCCTCGTCGTTGTCCTCACGTGCCTTGAGCAGCCTCTCGAACCGGCGGGTGATGACCTCGTGCATCGCGGCGACGTCGCTCTGGCCCTCGTTGCGGATGGTGAAGCGGCGGTACTCGGACTTGCGCGGCAGTCCGTCCTCGAACACCACCATGGATGCGACGGTCTCGGTCTCGCCGAGGTTGGAGATGTCGTAGCACTCGATGCGCAGCGGAGCCGTGTCGAGATCGAGGGCGGCCTGGATCTCCTCCAGGGCAAGGCTGCGGGCGGTGAGGTCGGACGAACGCTTCATCTTGTGGCGCATGAGCAGCTGCTTGGCGTTCTGCTCGACGGTCTGCATCAGCGCCCGTTTGTCACCGCGCCTCGGCACCCGGATCGTGACGGGCCCCTCGCGTCGCTCGCTGAGCAGCTCGGTGACGATGTCGGCGTCAGACGGCATGGCGGGCACCAGCACCTCGCGCGGGATCGCGGCCGCTATGGCGTCCTGGTAAAGCGTCATGAGTGCGCGTTGCACGAGCTCGGGGAAGCCGGTCTCGTCGGCCTTCTCGGCGACCCAGCCACGCTGACCACGGATGCGTCCCCCGCGGACCGAGAAGATCTGCACCGCCACCTCGAGCGGGTCGTCGACGAAGCCGAGCACGTCGGCATCGGTGCCGTCGCCGAGGACCACGGTCTGCTTCTCGAGCACCCGGCGCATGGCTCCGAGGTCATCTCGGAGCTTGGCGGCAAGCTCGTACTCCTCGGCGTCGGAGGCCTGCTTCATGCGGGTCTCGATGCGCTTCGTGAAGCCCGCGGTCTGCCCGCCCATGAAGGACAAGAAGTCGTTGACGATGGCCCGGTGCTCGTCGGGCGACACCCGGCCGACGCATGGTGCGGCGCACTTGCCGATGTCACCGAGCAGGCAGGGCCGGCCGATCGCCGCGGAGCGTCGGAACACCCCGGCGGAGCACGACCGCATGGGGAACACCCGCAGCAGGGTGTCGACCGTGTCGCGGATGGCCCACGCGTGCCCGTACGGCCCGAAGTAGCGCACGCCCTTGCGCTGGGCCCCGCGCATCACAGTCACCCGTGGGAACTCCTCGCCCACCGTGACCGCAAGCCACGGGTACGACTTGTCGTCGCGGTACTTGACGTTGAAGCGCGGGTCGAACTCCTTGATCCAGGAGTACTCCAGCGCGAGTGCCTCGACCTCGGTGGTGACGACGGTCCAGTCGACCGAGCTCGCGGTCAGGACCATCTGCTGCGTGCGCGGATGGAGGTTGGAGATGTCCTGGAAGTACGAGCTCAGGCGCGGCCGGAGCGATTTGGCCTTGCCCACGTAGATGACCCGGCGTTCGTCGTCGCGAAAGCGGTACACGCCGGGCTCCGCGGGAATCTCCCCCGGAGCTGGTCGGTAGCTTGCGGGATCTGCCACCCACCCACCCTACGAGGTGACCAGGAGCGGCTTGAGGAACGTGCCGGTGTGGCTGTCGGGGCTGTTGGCGATGTCCTCGGGCGTTCCCTCGGCGATCAGCAGCCCGCCGCCGCTGCCGCCCTCGGGGCCCATGTCGATGACCCAGTCGGCGGTCTTGATGACATCGAGGTTGTGCTCGATGACGATGACCGAGTTGCCGGTGTCGACGATGCGCTGCAGGACGCCGAGAAGCTTGCGGATGTCTTCGAAGTGCAGACCGGTGGTGGGCTCGTCGAGGACATAAACCGTGCGGCCCGTGGACCGCTTCTGCAACCCGGCTGAGAGCGTGCCGCGCTGCGCCTCGCCACCGGACAGGGTGGGTGCGGACTGACCGAGGCGGACGTAGCCCAGACCGACGTCGACGAGGGTGCGCAGATGCCGGGCGATGGCCGGGATTGCCTCGAAGAAGTCGACGGCCTCCTCGATGGGCATCTCGAGAACCTCGGCGATGGTCTTGCCCTTGTAGTGCACCTCGAGCGTCTCACGGTTGTAGCGGGCACCGTGGCAGACCTCGCAGGCGACGTAGACGTCGGGCAGGAAGTTCATCTCGATCTTGATGGTGCCGTCGCCCGCGCACGCCTCGCAGCGTCCGCCCTTGACGTTGAACGAGAAACGTCCCTGCAGGTAGCCCCGCATCTTCGCCTCGGGCGTCTGCGCGAACAGCTTGCGGACGTGGTCGAAGACGCCGGTGTAGGTGGCCGGGTTGGAGCGCGGCGTGCGCCCGATGGGTGACTGATCGACGTGGATGACCTTGTCGACCTCGTCGAGTCCGGTGATGGTGCGGTGCCGGCCCGGGATGGTGCGCGCGCCGTAGATCGTGCGGGCGAGCTGGGTGTAGAGGATGTCGTTGACGAGGGTCGACTTGCCCGACCCGGACACACCGGTGACCGCGACGAAGAGGCCGAGCGGGAAGGTGACGTCGATGTCGCGGAGGTTGTGCTCCTTCGCCCCCTGGATCGTCAGCTCGTGACCCTTCTTGCGCTTGCGACGCTTGTCGGGCAGCGGGATGACCTTGCGGCCGGAGAGGTACTGCCCGGTGAGCGAGTGCTCACTGTCGAGCAGCTCCTTGACGGGGCCGGACACGATGACCTGCCCGCCGTGCTCCCCCGCCCCGGGGCCGATGTCGACGGCCCAGTCGGCGGCACGGATGGTGTCTTCGTCGTGCTCGACGACGATGAGGGTGTTGCCGAGGTCGCGCAGGCGGATGAGGGTCTCGATGAGTCGGTGGTTGTCGCGCTGGTGCAGCCCGATGGAGGGCTCGTCGAGCACATAGAGCACGCCCACGAGACCCGCGCCGATCTGAGTCGCGAGCCGGATGCGCTGCGCCTCGCCGCCGGACAGTGAACCGGCGGCTCGGTCGAGCGCGAGGTAGTCGAGGCCGACATCGAGCAGAAAACGCAGCCTCTCGTTGATCTCCTTGAGGACCCGCTCACCGATCTGCTTCTCGCGGTCGCTCATCTCGAGCGTCTGGAGGTAGTCGGCGGCCTCGCTGATCGACATCGCGCAGACCTCGGCGATGTTCCGGGGACCGTGCTCGTCGGAGTTGAGCTGCACCGCGAGGATGACGGGCTTGAGCCGCGTGCCGTTGCACACCCGGCACGGCACCTCGCGCATGAAGCCCTCGAGACGCTCACGGTTGGTGTCGGAGTCGGTCTCGCCGTGGCGGCGCTCGAGATAGGTGATGGCACCTTCGAACGCGGTGTAGTAGCTGCGCTCGCGACCGTAGCGGTTCTTGTAGCGCACGTGGATCTTGGTGGGGTGCCCGTGCAGGATGGCCTCGCGCACGTCGTCGGGGAGGTCGCCCCACGGCGCATCTGCGCTGAAGCTCATCTCCTGCGCGAGTGCGCCGATGAGTCGGGAGAAGTAGTCAGAGACATGAGCCGACGACCAGGGGGCGATGGCGCCGTCGTTGAGCGACTTGGCGTCATCGGGCACGACGAGCTCGGGGTCGACCTCCATGCGGGTGCCGAGGCCGTGGCACTCCGGGCACGCCCCGAAGGGTGCGTTGAACGAGAACGAGCGCGGCTCCAGCTCGTCGACGGCGAGGGGGTGATCATTGGGACAGGCGAGCTTCTCGGAGAAGCGCCGGGTGCGGTCGGGGTGCTTGGCGGGCAAGTCGACGTAGTCGACCATGACCAGGCCGTCGGCGAGGCCGAGAGCCGTCTCGACTGACTCGGTGAGCCGCTGCTTGGTGCTGTCCTTGACCTGCAGGCGGTCGACCACGACGTCGATGGTGTGCTTCTTTTGCTTCTCCAGCTTGGGCGGCTCGTCGGCGAGCATGTGGGTCTCACCGTCGACGATGGTGCGGCTGAATCCCTGCGACTGGAGCTGGCGGAAGAGCTCGCCGTACTCGCCCTTGCGACCACGTATGACGGGTGCGAGCACCTGGAAGCGGGTGCCCTCGTCGCCGGCCATGATGCGGTCGACGATCTGCTGCGGCGTCTGCCGAGCGATGGGCTCGCCGCAAACGGGGCAGTGCGGCCGGCCAGCGCGGGCGTAGAGCAGTCGGAGGTAGTCGTAGACCTCGGTGATGGTGCCGACGGTCGAGCGAGGGTTGCGCGACGTCGACTTCTGATCGATCGACACTGCCGGCGACAGGCCCTCGATGAAGTCGACGTCGGGTTTGTCCATCTGGCCGAGGAACTGACGCGCGTAGGCCGACAACGACTCGACGTAGCGGCGCTGGCCCTCGGCGAAGATCGTGTCGAAGGCGAGCGATGACTTGCCCGAGCCGGAGAGTCCGGTGAAGACGATCAGCGAGTCTCGTGGGAGGTCGAGTGAGACGTCCTTGAGGTTGTGCTCGCGTGCGCCGCGGATGACGAGGCGGTCGGTCACTGGCTCCCCTGTGCTGATCGAAGTAATGGGGCTGATCGAAGAATGGGCAGCGTTCATGTGCGAATGAGAGGTCTTTCAACCCTCACCATCGTAACGACGACGACTGACAAAAACCTTCCCGCGCGGTGCGTCAGGCTCGTCACACGGAACCTCGCACCACCTCACGATCCTAGGTCGACGCTGCGCCTGCCGCCTCCGCTGAGCGGTCGTATGCTCGGCCCATGACGTACACCGGAGAAGTCGAGGTCGGCGGTCCTGCCGACGTACAGGTCGCGGGCGACCTGATGATCACCAAGGTCGCGGTCGGCGAGATGAACAACAACGCGTACCTGCTGCGCTGTGTCCTGACCGGGGAGCAGGTGCTCATCGACGCGGCTGCCGAGTACGAGACGCTGCTCCCCCTCATCGGCGTCGACGGCCTCGCGCGGGTCATCACGACCCACCGGCACGGCGACCACTGGCAAGCACTGCCCACCATCGTCGAACGCACCGGGGCCGAGACCGTCGCCGGCGAGGACGACGCCGACGCGCTGCCCGTCCCTGTCGACACCCGCGTGCGTACCGGTGCCCGCGTCCGCGTCGGCTCGTGCGAGCTCGAGGTCATCGAGGTCGTGGGCCACACTCCCGGCTCGATCGTCCTGGCCTACGACGACCCCGACGGCATCGTGCACCTCTTCACCGGCGACTCGCTCTTCCCGGGCGGCGTCGGCAAGACCTGGGCACCCGAGGACTTCACCACGTTGATCGGTGAGGTCGAGGCCAAGATCTTCGGCCGTTTCGACGATGATGCCCATGTCTATCCCGGCCACGGCGGCGACACGACCTTGGGTGCGGAGCGTCCTCACCTGGCGCAGTGGCGCGAGCGGGGCTGGTAACCCTTTCAACGTGTGACCGGACGCACCGCCCCGCGAAGAGCAGTCGAGTGGCGGAATCGGCTGAGCAGCCTAGTGTCCGAAGCATGAAGATGTTGGCCGCGCTCGCACTGTTCGCCCTGCTCGCGGGGTGCGGTGGTTCCAGCGATTCCGGCTCCGGGAGCTCGATGACCAGCAAGGAGGCCGAGGCGAAGACGTGCGTCGAGGTGCGGGCGGGCATCGCGGACTTCAACAGCGAGAACTACGCCGGCACGGTCTCGCACTTCGCGAAGGCCAAGACCACCGCGAAGATCTACGCCAGGGTCAGCCAGGAGCCCAAGGCCGACGCACTGTTGGACGCGGTCGAGTACTACGCGAACCTCGCCCCGGACGACTACCCCGAGGCGGCCCGCACGTCAGAGAGCTTCGCGCGCAGCAAGGCCGTGACCCTGACCCAGTGCGCGTCCGACAGCCCGGTCGAGGCACCCACGCAAAGCACCTGAGACGGCGGCCGAGTCAGAAGGTGACAGGAAGCTCGTGCACCCCGTAGACGAACGACAGCTTGCGGAAGTTGAGCTCTTCCTGCGGCTTCGCGAGCGCGAGGTCGGGGAAGTAGCGGAAGAGTCGTGGCAGTGCGATGCGCAGCTCGATGCGGGCCAGCTCGGCCCCGATGCAGCGGTGGATGCCGTGGCCGAACGCGAGATGACCGCTGGACGGAGTGCGGAAGGGGTCGAACTCATCGGGCCGTTGACCCGCCCACGCCGGGTCGCGGTTGGCTCCACTGAGGGACGCCATCACGAGGTCGCCGGCTTTGATCTGCTGACCGAACAGCACCATGTCCTGCTTGGCGAAACGGGGGAAGGCGACCTGCACCACAGCGAGGTAGCGCAGCAGCTCCTCGACGACCCGATCGACGTCCTCGGGTGTCCCGGTGCGCATCAGTTCGGCGTCCTCGGGGTCACGCAGCAGCACGATCGTGCCGAGGGCGATCATTCCCGCAGTGGTCTCGAAGCCGCCGGTGAAGACCCCGTCGGCCAGTCCGGCCAGGTCCACGTCGGAGATCATGTCACCCTCGTCGCGCAGGATCTGACCGATCAGCCCCGGCCCTGGCTCCTTGCGCTGCTTGGCCACGGCGGCGAACAGGAATTCTCGCTGGCGCGATACTGCACCGAAGGCGGCGGCGGCGCCGTTGGTCGCGTCGAACCGCGCGCTGCCGAGCTTCTCGAAGGCATCGCGGTCTTCGTAGTCGAGCCCGAGGAGCGCGCAGATCGTCTGGAACGGCACCGGGAACGCCAGGTGTTTCGCGAGGTCGGCACCCGGCCCCTCCTCCTCGAGCGCCTTGAGCTGGTCGTCGACGAAACCGGCAATCATCGGCTCCAGCCGGGTGAGCCGCCGCATCGTGAACTCCGGGGTCAGGATCTTGCGGAGCCGGGTGTGCAACGGCGCATCGGTGAACCCGAGGCCGCCGATGTCGTCGGAGGTGGCCGGCCCGTCACCGTGAAACATGTGACGGATGTCGTTCGAGTACGAGTCGCGGTCAGTCAGGATGCGACGGGACTCCTCATGACCCGTGACGAGGAAAGCCTGGAAGTTGAACGGGAGGTCGAGCTTGTGCATCGGCTCGGTCACGCGGATCTCCGCGAGACGGGGCACCGGATCCATCACGTTGCGCTGCAACGGAACTTTGGTGGCATCGGGAATGAAGGAGATCCGCGAGAGGTCGATGCCCTTGCTGCGTACACGTCGTATCAACAGACCACCGGCCCACGCATTGAGTCTCGCTCTGACCTGAACCACGCAATGAAACTACACGGAGCAGTTGCAGGAGTGCGCCAGCCGGTGTTGGATATATCGAAGCTGGCGCCGTCTGGCGCCCGGCACGGGGGGATTCCGTCGTGAGTTCCGACACACCACAGGCCGATCGGGCATCCGGGCTCAAGCGCGTGATGGGCCCAAAGCTGCTGCTGCTGTTCATCATCGGCGACATCCTCGGGGTCGGCATCTACGCACTCACCGGTCAGGTCGCAGCCGAGGTCGGTGGCGCGGCCTGGCTGCCTTTCCTGGTGGCGTTCTTCGTGGCCATGCTGACCGCCTTTTCCTACCTTGAGCTCGTCACGAAGTACCCCCAGGCGGCCGGGGCGGCTCTGTACGTCCACAAGGCGTTCGGCGTGCACCTGTTCACCTTCCTCGTGGCGTTTGCGGTGATGTGCTCGGGCATCACGTCGGCGTCGACGGCCTCCAACGCCTTCGCGGCCAACCTCGCCACGGGGGTGGGCTGGAAGGCGTCCGACACCGCACTCATGCTCATCGCCCTGCTGTTCATGGTGCTGGTGATGGCGATCAATCTCCGGGGGGTGGGTGAGAGCGTCAAGGCCAACGTCGTCCTGACCCTGATCGAGCTTTCCGGGCTGGTGCTCGTGATTCTTGTCGGCTTCTACGCGATGAGCGGTGGCAACGCGGACTTCTCCCGCATCATCGCTTTTGACACCCCGGACGACAAGAACGTCTTCCTCGCGGTGACCACCGCGACATCACTGGCGTTCTTCGCGATGGTCGGCTTCGAGGACTCGGTCAACATGGCCGAGGAATGCCATGAGCCCAGCAAGATCTTCCCGAGGGTGATGCTGACAGGACTCGGCATCACTGCCGTCATCTACGTGCTGGTGTCGATCTGCGCCGTCGCGCTGGTTCCGGTCGGCGAGCTGGCCGCGAGCGACACCCCGCTCGTGGAGGTGGTGAAGGCTGGAGCACCCAACATCCCGATCGACAGGATCCTGCCGTTCATCTCCATGTTCGCCGTCGCCAACTCCGCACTGATCAACATGATGATGGCGAGCCGCCTCCTCTACGGTCTGTCGAGGCAGGGTGTCCTGCCGGCCTCGCTATCAAGGGTGCACAGCCGCAACCAGACCCCGTGGGCCGCGATCGCGTTCACGACAGCGTTGTCGTTCGCGCTGATCGTCTACGTCTCATATGCCAGTGAGGACGCGGTGGCGGCACTCGGTGGGACGACGGCGCTGCTGCTGCTTGGCGTGTTCGCCGTCGTCAATGTCGCCGTGCTGGTACTGCGCCGCGACCGCGTCGAGCACAGCCACTTCCATACCCGCACCGCCCTGGCGGTGGTCGGGGCCGGGTCGTGCCTCTACCTCGTCACGCCCCTGTCGGGCCGCTCTGGCGAGCAGTACCAGATCGCCGGCATCCTCCTGGCGTTCGGGCTGGCCCTGTCGATACCGATCTACCTGCACCGGCGCGCGCAGGGCGGTCACCTCGACATGGACGTCAAAAACATCTCGTGATCATCGTCGCGGGGTGTCTTCGAGTTGATGCGCCGCTACGAGACCTCGTCGGAGGGACCGTCCTGTTCCTTGCGTATCGCGGCGGCGGCGGAAGCCTCCGCCGCGTCGCGCCGCGATGACACAGCGAGGCTCACGACTGCGGTGACCGCCAGGATCACGATGATGACGCCGAGGCTCAGCAGCGTCGGGATCTCCGGCACGCCGACGGGCTCACCGCCGTTGAGGAACGGCAGCTCGTTCTCGTGCAGGGCGTGCAGCAGGAGCTTGACGCCGATGAAACCGAGAAGGACCGCCAGGCCCCGCGACAGGTAGATGAGCTTCTTGAGAAGGCCTCCCAGCAGGAAGTAGAGCTGACGCAGGCCCATCAGGGCGAACACGTTGGCCGTGAACACCAGGTAGGGCTCCATGGTCAGGCCGTAGATCGCCGGGATCGAGTCGAGGGCAAAGAGCAGGTCGGTCGTGCCCAGCGACAGGATGACCAGGAACATCGGCGTGATGAACGTCTTGCCACCGCGCTTGATGAAGAGCTTCAGGCCGAGCCACTCATCGGACGTGTTGAGGAACCGTCGGGCGAACCGTACGACGGCGTTCTCGCCGTCGTCGTCGTGGCTCTTGTCGCTCATCAGCGTGAAGGCCGTGTAGAGCAGGAAAGCTCCGAACAGGTAGAAGATCCACGAGAACTGCTCAATCGCGACCGCGCCGAGCGCGATGAACATGCCACGAAAGATCAGGGCGATCACGATGCCGACCAGCAGCGCCTCCTGCTGGTACTTCCTCGGCACGTTGAAGCTGGCCATGATGATGATGAAGATGAACAGGTTGTCGATCGACAGGCTGTACTCGGTGAGCCAACCCGCGAAGAACTGAAGACCGTAGTCGCCATCCGGGCCTGAGGTGTTGTGGAAGATCGTGACCCAGATGCCGAACGCGACTGCGAGGCTCACATAGCCCGCGAGGTAGACCGCGCATTCCTTGAGCGTCGGCTCGTGCGGCCGCCTGGCCACGATCAGGATGTCGAACAGCAGTACGGCGATGGTCACACCAACGGTGATGAGCCATTCGGTGGTCGATACGTTCACAAGCGTTCTCCGGTCGTGTCAGGGCCGTAGGTCTCTTCCGCCGCGTGGGCGGTTCATGACACGAGACGACCGCGAAGAGTCGCCGTGATCATGACGGTGCGATCGGGGAATGCTCCCCCCGCGTCTCATTGTCGCAGGGCGCGGCGCCTCGCAGCCAATCGAGCACAAGACCACGGACGTGGTCCTTGACCGGGATGAGCTGGTTGACCTCGATCCGCCTGATGCCCTGTTCGAGCCGGTGGTCCGGCGGCAGGGAGAGTGGTTACTCCAGCATCTCGGCGGCGAGGTCGAGCACGATCTCTCGCGGCCATGGGCCACGTGGATGCAGGTCCGGATGCACGAAGACGTCGGGCGGTGCGGTCTGGGGCTCGACGCACAGCGCATCGCGTGGCCCGCTGTAGACAACCCACCAGTCGGCACCTGACGTGAGGGTCAGGCGCAGGGCCCCCGGCCACTCGAGGACGGGTGGTGAGCCCAGGGTGAAGCAATCGTCCCAGGGCTGCGGACCGGGCGGCACGAGCTTCCCGGTGGGCAGCCCGTCGGTGCCTCTTTCGACCATCGTGATCGGCGACAGAGTCTCCTGCAGCGTTCCCCCGCGGGTGAGTGATCGCCTGAACCACGGATGAATGCCGACCGAGCAGCCGAGATCGTCGTCGTTCGTGTCACTGTGCCAGGTGAGGGTGATGCGCAGCCCGTGGTCGCGCGGCTCGTAGACCACGGTGGCCTCGCCCTCGACGGGCCAGGGTCGGCCGAGCGCCACACGGAAGGCGCCACCCCCGACGTGCTCCCAGGTCGTGTCCTTGCCAAGACCGTGCAGGGCGTTGCCGTCGCCAGCGACCGGCAGCACATAGGTGTCGCCGCGCCAGGCCACGTGACCGGCGCCGATGCGTCCGGCCCACGGAACCATGGGGTAGCAGCCCTCGTCTGTCACCGGGTC
>NZ_JACMOM010000090.1 GCF_014378035.1 Aeromicrobium sp.
ATCGAGACCCGCACCTCGTCGCCATCGGGCACCGCGTCGACACGCAGACGGTGCCGACCGTCGAGCCCTGCCGCGCGATGGACGAGGGCCTCGTCGAGGCCGGCGCGGGTCGCGGTGCCATAGACCGCGCGGACGCTTGCGTCGAGGCGGGCCAGGTGGGCATCAGCGTCGACGGCCCGACCGTCGATGACGAGCAACGTGTCGTAGATGCCGGCCGACACGTCGACCGTCGCCACATGTTCCTCAACACCCTCCAGTCGCGACACGTCTGCTGGCGGCTCTTCAGCGGCCAGGTCGAGGACTCCGCCTATCGCCTCGATCAACGGACGGGCCTTGACCAGGCACTCGGCGTACTCGCCCTGAGGGGTCGAGTCGGCCACGACTCCCCCGCCGACACCGAGCCAGACCGAGCCCCCGGCAAACTCGAAGGTGCGGATCGCGACATTGAGCTCGAGCCCCGCGCCGGGGCTCACGTGCCCGATCGCGCCGGTGTAGGCCTCACGCCCGGTGGCCTCGAGCGAGCTGATGATCTCCATGGCGCGCACCTTGGGCGCCCCTGTGACCGAGCCGGGCGGAAAAGTGGCGCGCAGCAGGGCGGAGTCGCTCGTACCGTGGGCGAGGTGACCGACGACATCGGAGACGAGGTGCCACACCGAGTGCCGCTCGGCCCGGGTGATCGCCGGCACCCGCACCGACCCCGGAACGCTGACACGTCCGAGATCGTTGCGCATGAGGTCGACGATCATGATGTTCTCGGCGCGGTCCTTGGCCGAGGCGGTGAGCTCGTCGGGGTCGATGTGCAGGGCGGCGGTGCCCTTGATGGGCGAGGTCAGGACCTCGTCGCCCGTGCGTCGTAGGAACAGCTCGGGCGACATGCTCGCCAGCGCTCCCTCCGGGCTGGAGACGAACGCGGCGTAGGCCGGACGCAGCGACTCCACCCCGACGCAGAAGACGTCGAGCGGGTCGCCGGAGAAGGCCGCTTCGAGGCGGGTACAGAGGTTGGCCTGGAAGATGTCGCCGGCGGCGATGTGGTCGAGCACCCGGCCCAGTGCAGCCATGTGCTCCTGCGGCGACGGCGTCATCGTGAACCCGCCGACCTCGTACGGCCGGGCTGACGGCACGTCCTCGAGGGCCCGCAGGATGCGCTCGTCGCGCTCGTCGTCGGGACGCAGCGACTCGAGCCACCAGGTGCCATCGGTGAGTCGGAGGACGTGGTCGTAGAAGGCGATGCGGTGATCGGGCTGCTCGATCGGGCGAGGCGGGGATGCCGGCGGTGTCTCGATGAGCCCACCGAGCCGGTAGCCCCACGCTCCGATGAAACCACCGCCGAAGCCTGCCGCGCCCGAGGGGAGCGACTCGAGGTCGATTCCTGAGAATGGGTCGCCCCGGAGCACCTCGACCGGGTCGAAGGCGATCAGGGCCTCGCCGTGGTGCCATGCACCGAGAAGTGCCACCAGGCGGTCACGGCCTCTGAACAGCCGGAGGACGTCGACCGGCGTGAGGTCGAGGTCGAGCCTCCGACGGCTCAGGACGGCGTCACTGCGAGTGTGACTCGTCAATGACTTCCGCCCCCAGCTCGCGGGTCAGCAGCAGTTCGGGATCGATGTCTTCGCTCTCGATGACGGGGTCGTCGCGGTTGGCAGAAGCGTCGGGGTCCACGCGGGTGGCGGGCGTGACCGGTTCACGAAGTGCCTCGCGCAGCGACTCCGGGGCAGCGAGGCCACGGCGCGGCTCGTCGGCAGAGGACTTGCCATCGACGGAGGCGGGCTCGTCGCGCGCAGACGGCACGCCCGGGCGGGCGCCAGGATCGACGATGGCATCGATGCGCCACGTGACACCCAGCACCTCGTGCAGTGCCTTCTGGACGTACTCCTCCGAACGGCTGGCGACGAAGGAGTCGCGGGCACCGGCATTGACCAGTGCGATCGTGAGGGTGGAGCCGTCGAGCGACGTGACCTGGGCGTTCTGGCTGAGCATGACCCAGGCGAACCGGCGGAGCTCGCGGATCTTGACGAGAATCTCGGGCCAGAGCCGGCGCACGTCGGCGATCGTCAGTGTGCCCGCGGATGAGCTGGGCTCAGGATGGGTGATCGGCGCGGGGCCGGCAGCCGACTCCAGGGCTGGTTCCGGAGCGGGTTCCGGCTCGGGCTCCGCTTCTGGCTCCGGCTCCGGCACCGGCGTGGGGATGGATACCGGCACCTCGTGAGCCGGCTCTGGCTCAGGCTCCGGCTCCGGCTCCGGCTCCGGTGGGCGTGCCACCTGAGTAGGTGCGGCGGCGGCCTGCGGGGTGGCCCCAGCGTCCATCGACAGTCGCCGCTCGAGACGGTCGAGTCGAGCCTGGAAGCCAAGGGTGGAGTTGTCTGAGCCCGGCACGAGGATGCGCGCGCACATCAGCTCGAGCAGAAGCCGAGGTGCGGTGGCGCCCCTGAACTCCATCAGGGCGTCGTTGACGATGTCGGCGGCTCGGGTGATCTCGGCGGGACCGAATCCGCCGGCCTGGCTCAGCAGCCGCTCGGCCCGGTCGCCCGGGACGTCGAGCAGGCCCTTCTCGAGTGCATCGGGCACCACCGAGACGATGACGAGGTCGCGCAGGCGCTGAAGGAAGTCCTCGGCGAACCGGCGGGGGTCCTGCCCTGACTCGATGACCTTGTCGACCACACCGAACACGGTGGAGCCGTCGCTCGCCGCGAAGGCATCGATCGCCTCGTCGAGGAGCGAATCTGGCGTGTAGCCGAGCAGCTGAACCGCGAGGTCGTAGGTGACTCCATCCGGGCCGGCTCCACCGAGCAACTGGTCGAGGACGCTCAAGGTGTCGCGCACCGAACCCTGACCCGCGCGGACGACCAACGGCAGGGCATTGGCCTCGAGCGTCGCGCCCTCGGCCTCGCACAGCTGCAGGAGGTAGTCGCCGAGCGCCTTGGGCGGCACGAGACGAAACGGGTAGTGGTGCGTGCGCGAACGGATGGTGCCGATGACCTTGTCGGGCTCGGTCGTGGCGAAGATGAACTTGAGGTGCGGCGGGGGCTCCTCGACGAGCTTGAGCAGCGCATTGAAGCCCTGCGGCGACACCATGTGGGCCTCATCGATGATGTAGACCTTGTAACGGCTGCTCACCGGCGCGAAGAAGGCCCGCTCGCGCAGGTCGCGCGCGTCATCGACACCGCCGTGGCTCGCGGCGTCGATCTCGAGGACGTCGATGCTGCCCGGACCACCGCGGGCGAGGTCGCGGCAGCTCTGGCACTCGCCGCACGGGTCGGCGATGGGCGCCTTCTCGCAGTTGAGCGCGCGGGCCAGGATGCGCGCGCTCGTGGTTTTGCCGCATCCACGCGGCCCGGAGAACAGGTAGGCGTGGTTGACCTTGTTGGCCGCAAGAGCGTGCCGCAGCGGCTCAGTCACGTGGTCCTGCCCGATCACCTCGGCAAACGTCTCCGGCCGGTAGCGACGGTAAAGTGCGAGGGGGGCGTCCACAGGTAGAGCGTATCCACTGGGGACGACACGGGTGACGGGTCGGGGACCCCCGACCGGTGTCAGCTCACCTTCTCGAACGGTGTCGGTGCGCGCCCCGTCCAGCGGTAGAGATCGAGCGCACCGTGCTGCCTGGTCACGCCACCCTCCACGACACTCGACGCCGATCCCTTGTAGAAGTAACCCTGCCCGAGCGAGACCAGCCCGTACGCTGCGTCGAACGTCCACCCGAAGATCGCCGACCCCGGGTCGTGGAGGCCGCTATCGACCAGCGCAAGGTGGTCCCCCTCCTCCGGCCGGGCCTGACCACTCACGAGCGCCCGCCGCGGGGCCCGATGGCCGTCGATGATGAACAGCGAGTATCTGGGCATGCCGGGCTTCACCCCGGGGTAGACCCCCGCGAACCAGTTTCCGCTCGCCTCGTCGTACTCGAGGTTCTGGATGCCGTACGTCGTGTTGCCCGTAGGCACGAAGAACTTGCCCTTCGCGTGCGGAGGTCCGCTGCGGTGCGGCTGCTGCTCGCTCAGCGGGCGCTCGTACCGGCGCCACGATCTGGTGTCGTACTCGAGGATCACCTGGTTGTCGTTGTCGTGGCGGTCGACGTTGGAGTAGATCCCGTACGCCACCTTGAGTGTCTGCGGCCCGGACGTCCGCCCGAAGGAGGGGCCGAAGGCGACGCCATCGATGCCGCTGGAGCCGTAGCGGTGGTCCGCTGTCGTCGCCGTGTCGCCGTCAAACACGCCGTTGCCGTCCATGTCGGCGGTGAAGTCGTCCACCACCTCGGACAGGTGGACCGTCGTCATCACCCCGTCCTGCTCGGCGTCCATCCCGATCCGGTCAATCTTCCTCGGGTCGAAGATCGCGATGTAGAACGCTTTCTGCGCCTTGTACTCCAAGGACCCGTAGACCCGTCCGTCCTGCGGGTTCAGGTCGAGGTCGCCGAGATGACCAGCGAGGCCACCGACGGTGCCGAGAACCGTACCCTCCATGTTGGTGCGCACGAGCTGCTGCGTGAACGACCAGTAGATCTCGCCGCGACGCGTGTCGACTGCGGCACCCTGCAGGTGGCTGGTGGACCACGTCCCGCCGTCGATGTGCTTGGGCAGGACGGGTATCGACGTCCTTGCGATCGACAGGACGGCAGATGCCGGTGTCGCCACTGGCGTTGAGGACGGCGACACGGTTGTCAAGGAATGGGCCGAGCCCGCTCCCGGGACCACAACGAGCACCGCGACGAAAGCTGCCATCGCTGCGACCAGACGTGGATGTGACATGAGATCCCCCGATCGGTGGCGCACCGCAGGCGCGGCACGACCTCTCGATCAGAACGTCACCACCCGACCGGCGCAGGACAGCGGCGCCAACTCCCGCTGAACAGTGGGGATCGAGTCGACCCACCGTCAGCTCTCGGCGCGGTTGCCGCTGCCATCGCGCGAGCAGTGAGGGCAGCAGCCCTGCACGTGATGGAGCCTCACGTCACCATCACCCGCTGATGAGGTGCGTCGCGCGCAACCACGCGTCGACCGTCGCGTAGGCAGCCTTGCGCGACTCGTCCTTGGAGATGAACACGTCGTGCCGCGCGCCCTCGATCGGCGCGACGGTCATCGCATTGCCGAGGCAGCCCGCCCACCTGGCGATCTGCCTGACGTCGAGCACGGCATCCGCGTCGTCGACGGCGGCAGAGTACGTCGAGGCGAACGTCGACTTCGTCGAGCGCAGCACCAGCGAGGGCACGCCGATGTCGAGGCCGCGATGCAGTGCCGCGTGGCCCCGGCGAACAGCGGTGAGCCAGCCGTACGACACCGGAAACCCCTCGAGCGGCTTCCACGCCACGTTGAAGTCCCACTCCCCGTACGCGCCGATGTGCAGGCTCTTGCCGTACGCATCGGTGTGCGGCAGCTTGAGGAACGACTTGGGCCTGACCCGGGCGACCGCCGCGATGGCCCGCGTGCCGACCGTGCGCATCCATGACTTGCCCTGCAGATCGAACCACGGGCTGTTGAGGATGAGTCCGGAGACGCCGGCGCGCTTCGAGCCGCCGGGCTGCCTGTTGAGACGGTCGAGCCACAGCGGGAGGATCAGCCCGCCGGTGGAGTGGGCCGACAGCACGACGGGCTTGTCGCCGGTCTCGGAGCGGACGATCGCCAGGGCCTGGTCGAGCTCGGCGTCGTAGAGCGCCAGGTCCGACACGTAGTGGCCGGTCTGGCCCTCGCGCCGGGAGCGGCCGCACTTGCGCAGGTCGAGCGCGTAGAAGGCGAATCCGCGCTCGGTGAAGAAGTCGGCGAGCTCCTTCTGGAAGAAGTAGTCGCTGAAGCCGTGCACGTAGATGACAGCGGCGTCGTAGGACAAGCCCGGGACGCGGCGCACGAGCGTCGCCTCCACCACACCCTCGCCGTCGGGATCGTCGCCGAGCGGGATGGTGCGCTGCTCGTAGCCGTCGCCGAGCTCGTCGGGGATCCAGTCAGCCATGCTCGTTCCTTCGTCTGTCGTGCCGGGGCGGATCGAACCCTACGCCGCACCAATGACGGGTGTCTCTCGGACACCGTTGTGGACGTCACCACCCGGCCTCCATGATGGGAGACGTGTCCGACACACGTGAGATCCAGCAAACACTCGACCTCGCTTTGCGCGTGGGCGAGATGCTGCTGTCGAACGGTGCAGGCGCAGCCGACGTCACTGCCACGATGTCGACGATCGCCCACCACCTCGGACTACGGCAGGCCACCGTCGACGTGACGTTCACCACCTTGGCGATCAGTCACCAGCGGAGCTTCGACGAGCCGGCCATGTCGCTGATACGGCACGTCACCCACCGCCAGATAGATTACGACGACCTCACCGCAGTCGACCAGATGGTGACCGATCTGCTCGCCAACGAGATCGATCTCGACGAAGCGCGCGCCACCGTCGCCCAGATCGCCTCCACCGGCCACCGCGTGCCCCGATGGGCCGTCACCATCTCGTGGGGAGTCATCGGTGCCGGCATCGCCATGCTGATCGGCGGGGACTGGGCTGTCACGCTGATCGCCGCGATCGCAGCGATGGGCATCGAGGTCATCCAGCGCTACCTCTCGCGCCTCCGGCTCCCGTTCTTCTACGCCCAGGTGGCCGGCGGGCTGTTCGCGACGTTGCTCGCGGTAGGCGTCTCGGCAGCCAACCTCGCGGTCGACCCCTCGCTCGTCGTCACCGCGAGCATCGTGATGCTGCTCGCCGGGCTGGGGTTCATTGGCGCGCTCCAGGACGCGCTGACCGGCTTCTATGTCACTTCGATGGCCCGCATCCTTGAGGTCATGATGTCGACGGTCGGCATCATCGTCGGCGTCAGCGGTGGCCTGACCGTCGGCGGGCTGCTCGGCGTCGACATCACCCTCGACCCAGGCGCTGCCGGCCTCACCGAGCTGCCGGTCATGGTGCTGGGAGCGGCCCTCGCCGCCGGCGCCTTCGCCTTCTCCGCCTACGCTCCAGCGCGCGTCCTGCTGCCGATCGCCCTGGTCGCCGCCGCCGCCGCCGCCATCTACCTCGTCCTCATCGAGCGTGAGGTCGGTCGAGCGTGGCCGGCCGCGCTGGCTGCGATCTTCATCGGCGTCGTCAGCTTCACCGTCGCGGGCTGGTTCAAGGTGCCGCCGTTGGTCGTGGTCGTCGCCGCCATCGTGCCGCTGCTCCCGGGTCTGTCGATCTATCGCGGCCTGTCGCTGCTGGCCGCCGACGACTACAACGGCATCCTCGGGATGATCGCCGCCGCGGCGATCGCCATCTCGCTCGCCGCGGGCGTGATCCTCGGCGAGTACATCGCCCAGCCACTGCGCCACGAGGCGCAACGGCTCGAGGGACGGCTGTCAGGGCCGAGGCTCGTCGGGCCGTTGCTCGCTCGCGCGCGGCGCAGATGACCCAGCCCCTGTGACACGGACGACACCGCGCCCCGGCCGCCGTCACGGGCAGGCTCACTCCGGGGGTGGTATCAAGGACTCGGACCATCACGCGCCCGTCCGCGCCACCGTCGAGGAGCCCTTGCCATGAAACTGCAGCTGTCACCGGAGGATGCCGCCTTCCGCGAGGAGATGCGCACCTTCTTCACCACGAAGGTGCCCCAGCACATCCGCGACACCGTCTCCGCGCGGCGTGAGCTCAGCAAGGAGCAGATCGTCGAGTCGGTCCAGGTCATGAATGCCGCCGGACTCGCGGTGCCCAACTGGCCGGTCGAGTGGGGCGGGCGCGACTGGACGTCCCTGCAGCGCCACATCTGGCACGAGGAGATGCAGCTCGCCGCCGTGCCGCCCCCGCTCGCGTTCAACCACTCGATGGTCGGGCCGGTCATCGCGGCATTCGGGTCGCAGGAGATGAAGGAACGTTTTCTCGCCAAGACCGCCAACCTCGACATCTGGTGGCCACAGGGCTCCTCCGAGCCCGACGCCGGGTCCGACCTCGCGTCGCTGCGCACCACTGCGGTCAAGGACGGAGAGGAGTACGTCGTCAACGGACAGAAGACGTGGACGACCCTCGGGCAGTACGGCGACTGGATCTTCACGCTCGTCCGCACCGACCCCGACGTCAAGAAACAGGCCGGCATCTCGTTCCTGCTGATCGACATGACGTCCCCGGGTCTCACGGTCCGCCCGATCGAGCTCATCGATGGTGGCCACGAGGTCAACGAGGTGTTCTTCGACAATGTTCGGGTGCCCGTCGAGAATCTCGTCGGCGAGGAGAACAAGGGTTGGGACTACGCGAAGTTCCTGCTCGGCAACGAGCGGGTCGGTGTCGCACCGGTCGGCTCCACCAAGCGCACTCTCTCGCAGGCCAAGGAGTATGCCCAGACGGCCGGCCCGGGCGGCACGTCGCTGCTGGACGACCCGCTGCTCGCAGCCCAGATCGCCGACCTCGAGAACGAGCTGTTGGCGCTCGAGCTCACGGCCCTGCGCGTCGTGGCCAACTCTGCCGACGGCAAGCCGCACCCCGCATCGTCGGTGCTCAAGCTGCGCGGCACCGAGCTCCAGCAGGCCGTCACCGAGCTCATCGTCGACCTCGCTGGGCCCGCCTCGCTGGCCCCCGGCGCCGGCGCCGGATCGGACATCCCGGACTGGGCCCGCGTCGCGACACCCAACTACCTCAACTACCGCAAGGCCTCCATCTACGGCGGCTCGAATGAAGTACAACGCACGATCATCGCCGGAACGATCCTGGGACTGAGGGGCTGACATGGACTTCACACTCGACTCCGAGCAGGAAGCGCTGCGCGACGCGGTGCGCGGGCTCCTCGGCAAGGCCTATGGCTCGTCCGAGACCAGGCGCGCCGTCACCAAGCAGGACCCGGGCTGGGACGAGAAGACCTGGCAGCGGCTCGCCGAGATGGGCGCGCTCGGCCTGCCCTTCGCCGAGCAGGACGGTGGTTTCGGCGCAGGACCGGTCGAAGTCTCGATCGTCGCTGAGGAGATGGGACGCGTCATCGCTCCGGAGCCCTTCGTCGAGGCAGTCGTCCTCGCCGGTGGCCTGGTTGCCGCAGTCGGCACGGCTGAGCAGCGCGCGGACATCATCGGAGCACTCGCCGAAGGTGCGCTCGTGCCCGTCTTCGCCCACACCGAGCCGGGTTCGCGGTTCAGCGAGTCGGCTGTCGGAGTCACCGCCACCAAGGACGGCGACTCCTGGACCCTCACCGGCGTGAAGGAGCCCGTGCGCGACGGAGCCCGCGCCGACCTGCTCGTCGTCAGCGCCGCGGTCGACGGTGGCACTGCCCTGTTCACCGTGCCGGGCGATGCATCGGGGCTCACCCGGACGGGCTACGCCACTCACGACGGGGGCCGGGCGGCCCACGTCGCCTTCGACAGCACCCCGGCCACGCCCCTCGGTGACGCCGGAGCCGACCAGTCGGCCGCGATCGCCGCAACGATCGCTGAGGCACAGATCGCGTACGGCCACGAGTCCCTGGGTGCCATGGACACTGCGCTGCACACCACGACGGAGTACCTCAAGACCCGCAAGCAGTTCGGCGTCCCGCTCAGCACGTTTCAAGCGCTGACGTTCCGGGCCGCCGACATGTACGTGTCGCTCGAGCTCGCGCGCAGCACCGTGACGTGGGCCACGCTCGTGCTCCTCGACGGCGGCGACGCCACCGAGGCGGCAGCACGCGCGAAGCTGCAGGTCAGCAAGGCCGGCCGGCACATCGGTCAGGAAGCCATCCAGCTTCACGGCGGTATCGGCATGACCGCCGAGTACAGCGTGGGCCACTACATGAGCCGGCTCACCGCGATCGACCACACCCTCGGCGACGGTCGGTACCACCTCGGTCACCTGTCGTCCACCCTCGCCGACCATGGAGTGATTGAGCCGATGCCGTGACTCGGTTGGATCCACGGCATACCTTGACATGACATGAATTCTGTACGGCGGTGGTCTCTCGTCGCGCTGGTGACCGCCGTGCTGGTGGCCACGCCATTGCTCGTCGGCCTGATCCCGGCGAACGGCTCGAGGGTCTCTTCCGACGAGCTCCGTCGTCGCATCACCGCCTCGGCGTCAGTCGGCTGGTCGGGCGAAGTCATTACTCGTGGCACGTTGCAGGTGCCGAACACCGTCGCCTTCGGAGGAGTCGTCAACCTCCTCGGTGAGGACAACACGCTGCGCGTCTGGTGGGGCGACGCCGAGCACTGGCGGGTCGACAACATCCGCCAGAGCGGTGAGGCCGACCTGTTCCGCAGCGGCACCAGAACAACGCGGTGGGTCTTCGAGTCCAACACCGCCACGATCACTCCCTACTCCGCTGTCCGCCTGCCCGACCCGTCCGACGTGCTCCCCACCCGGCTCGCAGCACGTCTTCTCGCCGGCGCCACCGCGAAGGAGCTGACCCGCCTCGCCTCCCGCCGGGTCGCGGGACGCAGCGCGGCCGGGCTACGCCTCGTCCCGAGCTCACCGGCGTCGACGATCGACCACGTCGACATGTGGGCCGACGACACGACAGGACTACCCCTTCGGGTGGAGGTCTTCGGCAAAGGCGACAGTCTGCCAGTCGTCACGTCGGCCCTGTCCGACGTCACCCTCCAGCGGCCCTCGGCCGACATCCTCGCCTTCAGAGCACCCCCCAGCGCCAAGGTCCGCCAGCGCGAGTCGATCGATGTCGCGGCGGGCGCCAACGCGTTCGCGCCGTTCGTGCTTCCCGACCGACTGGCCACCCTCGCCCGACGCAGCGAGCAGCAGGACCTCGGCGCCGTCGGCGTCTATGGTCGCGGCCCCACCGCCCTGCTCGCGATCCCCGTCCGACGGGGTCTCGCCGGCCGCGTCCGCAGCCAGCTGAAGAGCGCGACGTCGTCGCGCGAGAACGCCGTCGGCACGGCGCTGGGAGTCGGTCCCCTGTCCGTCCTGCTGACACGGGGCAGCCGGAGCAAGGGGACGTTCCTGTTGGCCGGCACCGTCACGCCGATGACGCTCGAGAAGGCCGCCGTCGAGCTCGGGGCGGAGGTGGCGTCCAAGTGATCCGCACCCGCTCGCTCACCAAACGGTTCGGCGACCTCACGGCCGTCGACGACCTCGACCTCGACGTGCGCGACGGCGACGTCTATGGATTCCTCGGCGCCAACGGCTCGGGCAAGACCACGACAGTCCGCATGCTGCTGGGGCTGGTGCTGGCGACCTCCGGCGACATCGAGCTGCTCGGCGAGAGCATGCCCGCCTCACGCGGGTCTGTGCTGCCGCGTGTGGGTGCCCTGGTCGAGGGGCCAGGTGCCTACGCGCACCTCACGGGCCGGGCCAACCTCATCGCGTTCGACGCCGCCGGAGCAGGAGCCATGAAACGCTCGGGGCGCTCCGCCCGTGTCACCGATGCTCTCGAGCAGGTCGGGCTTGCCCCCGGTGACCGGCGACCCGTCCGCACCTACTCGCTCGGCATGCGGCAGCGGCTCGGCCTGGCCGCGGCCCTGCTTCGCACGCCGCGGCTGCTGGTGCTCGACGAGCCCACCAACGGTCTCGATCCGCAGGGCATCCGGGAGATTCGCGAGCTGTTGTTACGCCTCAACGCGGCAGGCACCACGATCTTCCTGTCCAGCCACCTTCTCGGCGAGATCGAGCAGATGTGCACCCGCGTCGGCGTTCTCGATCGTGGTCGCATGGTCCTGCAGGACGACGTCGCCACGCTCGTGGCCCCCACCGGACGCGTCGTCGTGCACACACCGCAGATCGACTGGGCGTGTGAGCTGCTCGGCCACCGGGTCGAGTCGCTCGGACCCGGTCGCATCGTCGTCAACTCCACCGACCCGGCCGAGATCAACGCCCTCCTCGTGGGTGCGGGGCTGAGCGTCAGCGAGATCGGTCCCCTACGCATCAGCCTCGAGGACGTCGTCCTGCGCGCGAGTGAGTCCGCATGATCCGCGTCGAGCTGGTCAGCATGCTCCGCCGCCGACGCACGTGGGTCACGATATTGATGCTCAACGCACTGCCGACGATCGTCGCGGTACTGCTCGCGATGACCGACCTGGGCCCGCGCCCGGGCACCGGCCCGCCTTTCCTCTCCTCGGTGCTGACCGACGGCACGTTGTTCCCTCTTGCCGCCCTCGGCATCGTCCTGCCGCTCTTCCTGCCGGTCGCCGTCGCCGTGATCGCCGGTGACGCCATCGCCGGCGAAGCGCAGGGAGGCACGCTCCGCTACCTGCTGATTCGGCCCGTCGGACGCACACGGCTGCTCGTGGCCAAGCTGGTCAGCGTCATCGTCTTTGTCCTGATCGCGGTGCTCGTGGTTGCCGCCGTCGCCTACGTCGAGGGACGCCTGCTGCTGGGTGACGGCGACCCGTCGGGCACGGTCACGAGCGTCTCAGGCACAGCCCTCAGCCAGGGTGAGCTGGTGGCTCGCACCGCCATGGCCCTCGGCTACGTCACCGTCATGATGCTGGGGGTCGCGGCCATCGCCCTGCTGCTGTCGACGCTCACCGACTCCGGCGTTGCCGCCGCGCTGGGCACGGTGTCCATCCTGATCGCCTCCACCGTGCTGCTGGGGCTCGACGCTGCTGACGTGCTGCAGCCCTATCTCCCCACCCGCTACTGGCTCGCGTTCGTCGACCTTTTCCGCGACCCCATCAGGTGGAGCGGAGTGGTCCGCGGGCTGGCGGCACAGTCGGCGTACCTGGTGGTGTTCCTCGGAGCGGCGTGGGCCAACTTCAGCACCAAGGACATCAACAGCTAGGGACATCAACAGCCGGGAACGTCAACAGCTGACGTCTGTCGGTACTCGCGGCAAGCCTGCTCCCAGGGTCGATGACAAGACCGCCAGCACCACTGGGTCGCTCGGCAGGTCGCTGTGCGGCGTCGTCGCATCGGCACAGATTTGCTGCACCGTGATGTCGAGCGCTCCGGTGAGCGAGGCGGAGTCGGCGGGCGTCACGGTCTGGTCGTCCTCGGATCGCACCGTGATCCAGCGCGGCCCGGCTGGCGACTCGTCACCGGCGTTGAGCGCACGCAGGAAGTCGCTGTCAGGCGCGAGCTCCTCGCACGCGGTGGGGCAGCCGCCCGCCACCTCGCCGGCCAGCGCCGCGACATCAGTGCCGTGGTGCGGTGAGCCGAGCGTCAGCACCCGCCGGGCGACGGATGCGCCGCCCCCATTCCGCACCCAGAGCCGCGCCACGACGCCGCCGGCGGAGTAGCCCACCACGTCGACCGACGTCGCGCCTGTGCGCGACATGGCCTCCTTGGCTGTGTTGTCGAGGCGCTTGGCCTGGTTGCGCAGGTCACCGGTACCGCTCCTGGTGGGCGGTACGACCGTCACGTCGCGTCCGTCTGCGCGCAAGGCCTCGACGATGGGAGACACCGACGCGACGTTGCCGCCGTAACCCAGCACCACGAGCACGGGCCCGGGATCTTCCTGCGCCACGGCCGCCGCACCGCCCCCGATCGAGCGCACGGCCACCAGACCTGCCACGACGACCATGAGCGCCACCAGGGCCGATACCGCGACGAGCACCAAGCGGCGACGCGGCGGCGAGAGATTGTCGAGCACGCGTCCATCATCTCCCGCCCGCCAAGGCGGCGCCCGATCCGGACGATCAGCCCGTGGCGAGCGTCGTGGCGTCTGCCCTCGGGCGTGAAAGACCCCTCGCGCCCCCGACAGAGCTCACTGACCCTTGCTGCCTTCCGGCCCTGGGGGAGTTGGGTGATGTGTCGTCGCGCGAGGGGCTGGCTAC
>NZ_JACMOM010000091.1 GCF_014378035.1 Aeromicrobium sp.
GCCGACTGATCGTGTGGGGCTTCATGCGGGTGATGTCGGTGCCCCTGAAGGTTACGACGCCATCGGATGCGCGGTGCACCCCGCTGATCACGTTGGCGTATGCGATATTCGACGCACCGGCCCACCCCTTGCCGGCGATATTTGCGATGTTGACGATGGACCCGCCGCCCGCCGCCCGCATGGATCGGGCCGCGTGCTGCATCGCGAAGAAGCTGCCGCGGGCGTTGACGTCGAAGAGTCGACGCCACCCGTCAGGGTCGACGTCGAAGAAGTCAAGGCTCCGAGTGATCGCCGCATAATTGACCAAGCCCGCGATTGGACCCCAAGTCTCGACGGACCGGTCGATCAACGAGCGGACCGGGGCCACATCTGCCAGATCGGCGGGGATGAAGGACGCAGCACCTCTTTGACCCTTGATCTCGCCCGCCGCGGCCCGGCCAGCGTGCTCGTCGACGTCTGCTGGTATTACCTCGTAGCCCTCGGCCGCCGCGAGGCCTGCCGGTGATCATGTTGTCAAAGTCGACGAACACCAACGACCTGCTCCCGCCCTCGCGGCCGTCAGCGACTACTGGGCCCGGGTCACCGAACAACTGCGTAGACGCAGCGAGCTCGGTCAGGAACCAAGAGGCGACGACTTCGAGCTGGCGGACGTGCCCGAACGTGAAACGCCGACAGGAACGACCCCAACCTCGATGGCGCGTAGATCCGGAGCATCTCTCCGTGACGCAAACGCCGCAGCCGACTACAGCAGTAGGTACAAAAATTGAGTTACAGGTTCTATCCCACTTAAGTCGTGAGTTCCGGATTTCTATTGCACTATACAAAGTCGCCCGTTACGTTAAGCGAAATGTTCGCTCTGGTCTTGGAGGTTTGAAGTGGTCGACAGTCATGTAGGCGCAGTCAAGACAGACATGCTGGGGCGTCGGCTGCGGGAGTACCGCGATCTTCGCAGGCTGACCCTGCGAGCCGTGGCCGAGCGTGCCGACGTCAGTGCTGGCTTCCTCAGCCAGCTCGAGCGAGGCCTAAGCAGCGCGAGCATCGCCTCCCTGGCCCGCATCGCCTCCGCTCTCGAAATCGGCGTCGCAGACCTGTTCGCTGACGGGAAGATCGGCGTAAGTCCATTGCACGCTGCGGACCGGCCCGTCATCCGGGCCTCCGACGGCGTCCGCAAGACCTTGCTCACCAGAGCCCCGCTCCGGGGGATGGACTTCTACGCGGTCGAGTTCGAGTCCGGCGGCTCCACCGGACCGGAGCAGTACAGCCACCCCGGCCAGCACGAGGTGGTCGCGGTGCTCCAGGGCGCGGTCACCATCGAACTCGGCGATCGCTCGCTGGTCCTTCACGCCGGCGACAGTTTGGACTTCGAGTCCCGCTCGCCGCACCGAATTCACAACCACACCACCGACACCGCCTTCCTGCATTGGGTCATCGGCCCGGCGCAACGATCAGCAAGGAGCAAAGCATGAGGTCTTCCAAACGCCCCGCAACCCTGGTGGCACTGACTCTGGCCGTCGTGGTCATGCCCGCCGCCTGCGCTCAAGGTGGTGCCGGCAAGTCCGACGTCTCGGCTGACTCAGTCGCCGGGTCGAGCGTGGGGAGTGTGAAGGCCGGCGCGCTGAAGGGAACCAAGATGACCTACGTGTCGTACGGCGGGACCTTCCAGGACGGTCAGGAGGAAGCGCTTATCCGGCCCTTCGCCAAGGAGTCCGGCGCCACGGTGCTACCCGACAGCCCCACCGACAACGCCAAGGTCAAGGCGCAGGTCGACTCCGGGAACGTTGTGTGGGACGCGGTCGACTCGACTCCGGCCTTCGTCGCCTCTGAGTGCGGCAAACTGTTCGAGAAGCTCGACTACAAGATCATCGATACCAGCAAGCTGCCTAAGAACACGCCCCCCAGTGAGTGCTACGTCCCCTCTCTTGCCTACGGGTACGGCTTCTTCTACAACGCGGACAAGTACAAGGACGCCCCGCCACAGGACTGGTCGGACTTCTTCGACACCAAGAAGTTTCCCGGCAAGCGTGCGATTGACGGGCGCTCCATACCGACTCCCGGCGTAATCGAAGCGGCCCTACTCGCCGATGGAATGCCCGAATCCGAGCTATATCCGCTGGACATCGACAAGGCGCTCAAGAAGTGGTCGACGATCAAACCCAGCGTCATCACCTGGAAGACCGGTGCGCAGCAGACCCAGATGGCCGAGTCGGGCGCCGCAGACATGGTCTTCGCGTGGAGCGGTCGCATCTACGAGGCGAACGAGAACGGGTCGAACTTCAAGCCCGTATGGAAGGACAGCTTCACCCTTCAGGACGTGTTCGCCGTCGTCAAGGGATCAAAGAACAAGAACTCCTCCATGGCCCTCATCAACTACGCTCTGGGTTCCAAGCAGCAGGCGAAGATGTCCGAACTGACCAGCTACTCGCCGGTGAACACCGACTCGAAGCCGCAGTTGTCCGCTGAGGCGGCGAAGTTCAACACGACCAGCCCGGAGGTCCTCGAGCAGGCCGTTAGCCCCGACTACAAGTATTGGGGTGACAACCTGGACAAGATCTCGGCCGCTTGGACGAAGTGGCTCAACCAGGGAGCGGGACCGTCCAGCGCACCCGTGAAGGGCCGGCGGTTGCCCCGCGGGAGCCCTCACCGGCCAAGGGATCCCGCCGGCGGGATCGCGCGAGCCTAATGCTTATCGGCCCAGCGGTCCTGTTCGTCCTCGTGTGCTTTGTCTACCCGGTGGGCTCGTTCATCATCAAGGCGTTTACCTTCCCGGGCTGGGGACTTCAGAACGTCACCTGGCTACTTTCGGACTCCACCGCGATCGACGTGCTGGTCCGCACCCTGGTGGTGGCTTGCGGAGTCACCCTGATCACGCTGGTCCTGGGGTACCCGTACGCATACCTGATGAGCGTCGCGGGACCGCGTGCCAGGGTCGTTCTCACCTTGCTGGTGCTGCTGCCGTTCTGGACCAGCCTTATGGTGCGCACGTTCGCCTGGGTCGTCATCCTGCAGGACAACGGTGTACTCAACGCCGGACTCAATGGCCTCGGTCTGCCCTCTGCACACCTGTTGCGCACGACACCCGGAGTACTCATCGGTATGTGCCAGGTCCTGATGCCGTTCATGGTTCTGCCGCTCTATGCGACCATGCGCACCATCGACCGCAAACTCATCCAGGCGGGTCAGATCCTCGGCGCGAGCCCACGCCAGGCATTCTGGCGGGTCTTCGTCCCATTGTCGCTGCCGGGCATCTTGGCCGGGACGTTGACGGTGTTCATTATGTCTCTCGGCTTCTACGTCACTCCGGCCGTCCTGGGCTCACCCAAGCAGGAACTGCTGCCGAATGCGCTCTACACCCAGATCAGCGAGCTGCTCCAGTGGGGCCACGGTGCCGCACTCGCCGTCGCGCTGCTGCTCACCGCAGGAGCGGTGCTTGGCCTGGCCATGGCGGTTTCGAAGAAGTTTGGGTCCCGCATCTCCGATGCGGGGAGGCTCGAGCTATGACGCGCCGTTGGCCCCTGTGGGCGCTGGTCAGCCTGATCGCGGCCTGGCTCGTCGCACCGACTCTTGTCGTCATTCCGCTGAGCTTCACCAGCGCGCGGTCCCTGTCGTTCCCGCCAAAGGGTTGGTCGTTGCGCTGGTACGCGAACTTCTTCCAGAACGGGGAGTGGCTTGGAAGCCTGCTCAACTCCCTGCAGCTCGCTCTCATCGTGTCGGTCGCGGCCACCGTCCTCGGCACGCTCGCAGCATACGGGCTGTCACGACGCAAAACGCGCAGCGGCGGGATGACGACCGGACTGCTTCTGACACCGATGCTGGTCCCCTCGGTGGTGTTCGGCGTCGGCACCTACGCGCTGTTTTTAAAGCTGCACCTGGTGGGCACTTTCGCCGGGTTCGCCGCCGCGCATATCGCGCTGGCGATTCCGTTCGTGATGATTCCGGTCAGCAGCGCGCTCGTGACGTTCGACCGGACCATGGAAAGGGCGGCGCGGGTCTGCGGTGCCGGCAGAGCGGCGACGTTCTGGTCCGTCACGTTGCCGGCCATCGCCCCCGGCGTGTTCGCCGGCGCCATGTTCGCGTTCGTCACCTCCTTCGACGAGGTGGTCGTCTCCATCTTCCTGTCCAGCCCCTACCTGGAGACGCTGCCGGTGCGCATGTTCAACAGCCTGCAGCGCGAAGTGGATCCCACCCTTGCCGCGGCCGCCACCTTGATCATCTGCTTCACCACCGCCCTCATCGCCATCAGTTTGACAACAATTTCCAGGAGGAACCGTGTCCGATGAACTGACACTCGCCCCATCCTCGGTCGGGCTCCAAGGCCTCACCAAGAACTACGGCGAGACGCCGGCGGTCCGCGACGTCGATCTGGACATCTGGGCCGGTGAGTTCATGACGTTCCTCGGCCCCAGCGGATCAGGCAAGACCACGACGCTGAACATGATCGCCGGATTCGTCGAACCTACGAACGGCGACGTGCTGATCGACGGCCAGTCGGTTCGTGCCGTCCCCACCCATAAGCGGGGTATGGGCATGGTGTTCCAGGGCTACGCGCTGTTCCCGCACTTGTCAGTCGGGGACAACGTCGGCTTTCCCTTGAAACGGCGCGGGATCGCCAAGAAGAAGCGGCGCCAGCTGGTCGAGGAAGCCCTGGGGACGGTGGAGCTCGATGGCTTCGCGGACAGGTCCCCCCAGGAGCTCTCCGGCGGCCAGCAGCAGCGGGTCTCGCTCGCGCGTGCCATTGTGTACCGTCCGCCGGTGCTGCTGATGGACGACCCGTTGGGCGCCCTGGACAAACGTCTTCGCGATGCACTCCAGGAAGAAATCCGGGCGATCCACCGGCAGGTCGGGACCACGTTCGTCTACGTGACCCATGACCAGGAGGAGGCGCTCAGCCTCTCCGATCGGATCGCGGTCTACAACCATGGCGGCATCGAACAGGTCGGGACACCGCGCGACCTCTACGACCGGCCGGCCACGCTTTTCGTTGCCCGCTTCCTCGGGGAGTCCACCCTGCTGTGCGGCGTGGTCGATACCCCGGACCTGTCCGTGCTGCGCACGGGGTCGCGAAGGATTCCCGTGACCAACCCCAACAAGGTGACCGGTGCGGCGATCGCGATGATCCGTCCCGAACGACTACGCCTGCTGCCACTGGGCGACCCGACCGGCGTTCTCGAAATCAGGGTGCAGAGCGAGACCTACCTGGGTCACGTGCGCAAGCTGGGCATCTCTTTGCCGGACGGTACCGCCGGCGTCGTCAGTGAGTCGCCGGGACTGGCGTCCACAGTGGTACCGGGCGACTCCGCCCTGCTGGCCTGGGACGTGGCCGATGCCGTCGTACTGCCCGGCGAGGAGTAGGCCTCAACCCGCAGCCCGCCCCGCGCCACAGTCAATTCAAACTCCGAGAAGGATCCTCATGCTTAACGGCAACACCTCATTCTGGATGCACGACGCGGGACTGGACGCGCCCACCCGGCCTGCCCTGACGGGTGACACCGACGTCGACGTGTGTATCGTCGGCGCCGGACTCACCGGCCTGTGGACCGCCTATTGGGTGCGTCAGGCGCTCCCTGACGCGTCGGTGCTCGTCGTCGAGGCCAACCGCGTCGGTTTCGGGGCCTCCGGCCGCAACGGCGGATGGCTCTCCGGCAAGATGGTCGGCCTCCGTCGTCATCTGGCCGACGGCCCAGCGGGTCGTGACGGCGTCATCGACCTCCAACGTGCCTGCTTCGAGGCGATCGACGAGGTGCTGGCCGTCATGGCCGCATACCAGGTCGACGTGGATGCCGTCCACAGCGGCTACCTGCAGATTGCGCGCACGCCCTCGGAGCTGGCCCGGGTCAAGGCCGCAATCGCCACGGACCGCGAGTGGGGGCTGTCGGCATCCGACGTCGACCTGCTCAGCGCGGAGCAATTCCAGGAGCGCATCCACGTGCCCGGCGTGCTCGGTGCGTTGTTCAGCCCGCACTCGGCCCGACTCAATCCGGCCAAGCTGGTCAATGGACTGGCCAGCATCGTCGAGGACGCCGGCGTGCGGATCGTGGAACAAACCACCGCCACCGAACTGACTGCCGGATCAGTGACGACAGCACAGGGGACGGTGCGGGCACGTACCGTGCTGCGCGCCACCGAGGGATACACCTCCCGGCTGGCGGGGCACCGCCGCGACATCCTGCCCATGAACAGTTCGATGATCGTGACCGAGCCGCTCTCAGAAGCCGAGTGGGCCCAGATCGGATGGTCGGGCTGCGAGGGCCTGAGCGGTGCCCAGCACACTTACTTCTACTCCCAGCGCACCGCCGACGGCCGGATCGCGATCGGCGGCCGCGGGCTACCCTACCGGTTCGGTTCCCGCCTCGACCAAAACGGGGAACTGGACCGGGTGACCCTCAAGCAGCTCGAGCACCTCCTCATCGGCCTCTTCCCCGGGGCGAAACCGACCATCGCTCACGCGTGGTGCGGAGTACTCGGAGTACCCCGCGATTGGTCACCCTCGGTGACGTACGACCCGGCGACCGGGCTCGGCCACGCAGGGGGCTACGCCGGACAAGGAGTGACCGCGGCATACCTCGCCGGTCGGACCTTAGCCGATCTCGTTGCCGAGAGGCAGACGCGGTACACGGCGCTGCCGTGGACCAACCGGTCCGTACGAAGCTGGGAGCCAGAACCCGCCAGGTGGCTCGGCGCATACGCCATGTACGGGCTGTACCGCGCCGCCGACAAGCTCGAGGCGGCGCGCGGCCGCGACAGAACGTCGCCGCTCGCCCGTTTTGCCGATACCGTCACCGGCCGTCACTGACGGACCCTCTCCCCTGCCCTGGGACGACGTTGTCCACGTGCATAATGCGGCCTGCAGCATAGGTGAGGCCTTTTGCAGGTGTCGCGGGTGGCTGGATGCCCGGGAACAAGTTGTTGACCCTTGCTACCTCAGGGTCGATGTCAGGTTTGTCGCTGGGATCCGGCCTGGGGCCATTCCCATCCTTGTGGTGCAGGGAGCTGCCGCTCAGCATGGCACTATCGCAAGTGGTGTTGAACTCGCAGTAGTGCGCTCAAGATGCGAGCCGTCCAGCACGTAGTTGGCTTGGTCGACCTTCTGGGAGAAGAACGCCTGCTGGCTGCGGGACCCGCATCACCACCATCACCCTCGACGCGGGACCAGAGCTCAGCAACGGGCTCGACCAAGAAATCACCCAGGCCAGGGACGTAGCGCATTGTCGACCCC
>NZ_JACMOM010000092.1 GCF_014378035.1 Aeromicrobium sp.
CTCAGTATCGCCAAGGCTTCCACCACCACGAGAGCCACCGCTCCGCAGAGCGAACGGTTCGGCAAGGACATCATGGTCAAGACCGCGGTGTCGTCGTCGACCGGCACGACGCCAACGGGCGATGTCACGCTCACGGAGGGCCCCGCCTCGCTCGATGCTCGAGCACTGGCCGACGGCACGGTGACGCTGACGGCCGAGGCGCTGAGCATCGGCAAGCACAGGCTGACAGCGACATTCGCCGGTGACGCGAACCACACCGGCTCGACGACGACGGTCGAGGTGACGATCCTGCGCGGCGTCCAGCCGATCACGGCGACCGTGAAATCGTCTACCTACGGGACGTCGGCCGTCATGCACGTCACTGGTCCGGCCGGGGCCGCGGGGACGGTCTACGTCGGCAACGGCAACGACGTGGTCGGAGCCGGCACGATGGCGGGCGGCGCCGCCAGCTTCCTGCTCGACAAGACCCTGCTCCCGGGCACCTACGTCCTCGACGTCTACTACGGCGGCGATGCGTCGTTCGAGCCCGCGACCACGAGTGTCGACCTCACGGTCGACAGAGCCACCACGGCCCTGACGAAGGGCACATCGACGTCCAGGATCGTGGTCAACGCCACGAGGGCCAAGGTGAGGTTCACCGTCACGGCTCCCGGTTTCACGGTGGCTGGTGGCACGGTGAGGGTCTACAGCGGCACCACGCTGGTGGGCAAGGGGACCGTCGTGCGTGGCAGGGCGACGGCGAGGATGTCCAGGTTCACCAGCACCGGCACGAAGACCCTCGTTGCGAAATACTCGGGCAACGAGGTCGCGAAGGAGTCGACTCGCTCGTTCACCCTGAAGGTGGTGCGGAGGTAGGGCTCAGATGCCCAGCGCTCGGCCCAGGTCGGCCTTGATGCCGGCGATCTGGGCCTCCGCCGCGTTGCGTGAGGCCTCGATCGACTCACCGACCGGGACGACGACCTCCAGATAGCACTTCAGCTTGGGCTCGGTACCCGAGGGCCGGCAGATGATCCGCGCCGACTCGATGACGTCGGTGCCGGCCAGCCCGAGCCGGATGCCGTCGGTCGGGGGCAGTCCGTGATAGCCGTCAGCGAGGTCGTCGACCGACGTCACGTCGAGGCCGCCGAGCACCGTGGGCGGGGATGTGCGCAGCACCTCCATGCCCCGGGTGATGATCGAGAGGTCCTCCACGCGTACCGACAGCTGGCTCGTGGAGTGCAGGCCGTGCTCGCGGTAGATGTCGTCGAGCCGGTCGATCAGGGTGCGGCCCTCGGCCTTGAGACCGGCGGCGAGCTCGAGCACCGTGATGAGTGCCGAGACGCCGTCCTTGTCGCGCGCGATGTGCGGCGCGACGCTGTAGCCGAGCGCCTCCTCGTAGCCGAAGGCCAGCGTCGGGATCTTGCCGAGCCATTTGAAGCCCGTCAGTGTCTGCTCCCACGGCTGGTCGTACGCGGCCGCCTGACGCCCCAGGAGGTCGGACGAGACGATCGAGGCGGCGAACGTCCCGGTCACCCCTCGCCGCAGGAGGAAGTCAGCCAGCAGCACGCCGACCTGGTCGCCCGTCAGCATCCGGTACGACTCGCCGTCGCGGACGCCCACCGCAGCCCTGTCGGCATCGGGATCGTTGGCCACGATGATGTCGGCGCCGACCTCCGACGCGAGCTTGAGCGACAGGTCCATCGCTCCCGGCTCCTCGGGGTTGGGGAAGGCGACCGTGGGGAAGTCGGGGTCGGGATCGCCCTGCTCACGCACGACGTGCAACGCGGGGAAGCCTGCACGCGCCACGACCTCGACGAGGGTGTCGCGACCCACGCCGTGCATCGGGGTGTAGACCGCCACGATGTCCCGCGGTCCCTCGGTCGGGAGGGTGAGGACCGCCGCGACGTAGGCCTCTGCCACCTCGGGGCCCAGCAGGTCGTACGCGTCGGTGTTCCGCGGGAGCGCGTCGACCCGGCCGACGGCATCGATGGCGGCAGAGATGTCGGCGTCGGCAGGCGGCACGATCTGGCTCGAGTCCTCGAGGTAGACCTTGTAGCCGTTGTCCTCCGGCGGGTTGTGCGAAGCGGTCACCATCACGCCGGCGCTGCAGCCGAGGTGGCGGATCGCGAAGGCGAGGACGGGCGTCGGCAGGCAGGTCGGGAGCAGGAAGGCGTGCACCCCGGCCCCTTCCATGATCTCAGCCGTGTCGCGCGCGAAGACGTCGGAGTTGTGGCGGGCGTCGTAGCCGATCACGACGCTCGGACGGTCACCGTGGGCGAGCAGGTACGAAGCAAGGCCTGCGGCGGCCTGCGCGACGATGACCCGGTTCATCCGGTTGGGGCCAGCTCCGAGCGCACCACGAAGGCCAGCCGTCCCGAACTGCAGGCGCGCGGAGAAGCGGTCCTCGATCGCTGCGGTGTCGTCGGCGTCGAGCAGCTGCTGCAGCTCAGTACGGGTGACGGGGTCCGGATCCTGGTCGAGCCACTCTCGAGCGCGGGAAAGCAGGTCGTCAGTCATGGGTGGGTTCCCTTCAGAAGGCGGGGCGTATGTGGTCGGGGGAGGCATCGGGGCCGCCGACATGGGCATCGTCGGCCACGTCGTCGGGCCGTGCGGTGACCGAGGCGGCGAAGCTCTCGGCGTCGTCGCGCGGGTGGTAGCCGATGGCCCGGCCGGGCTCGAGGTCCCACCAGCCTCGGGAGTTGGCGGAGACGCCGTAGACGGTCCGCAGGCCCGGCGCGGTGCGTCGCAGGGCCGCATCGACCAGGCGGACGGCATCGGCGGGGGACAACCAGGTCGAGAGATGACGTGTGGTGCGCGGCCGCTCCTGGAAGGAGCCGATGCGCAGGGCAGTCGCGGTGAAGTGGTGGCGGTCGGCGTAAAGACTCAGGAGCGCTTCGGCGGCGACCTTGGACACTCCGTAGAACGAGTCGGGCCGCGGCGGCACGTCGATGGTCAGGCGGCCGCCGACGTGAGGTGTCCGGCCGACGGCGTGGTTGCTGCTGGCGTAGACCATGCGCTGCACACCGTGCGCCAGCATCGCCTCCAGCAGACGTGCCGTGGTGAGCACGTGCGACTCCAGACACTCCGGGAGCGAGGCCTCGAGCGGGTTGCCGGCCAGGTGCACGACAGCGTCGACACCGTCGACGGCCCTGTTGACGACGTCGGGGTCGAGACAGTCACCCGTGATCCATCCCAGCGCCAGGTCGTGCTCGGACCCCACCAGGTCGAGACCGCGCAGCTCGTGCCCCAGGTCCGGCAGTCCCCGCCCGAGCGCACGGCCGATCGAACCGCCTGCGCCAGTGACGAGGACCCTCATCAGATCCTCGGGAGCACGTCGCCGAGGAGGGCACCCATACGGGTGGCGGCGGCTCGACCGGCCTCGAGCACCTCCGCGTGGTTGAGGGGCTCGCCGGTCATGCCAGCAGCGGCATTGGTGACCAACGAGATGCCGAGGATCTCGAGCCCCAGGGCACGTGCGGCAATGGCCTCGAGCGCCGTCGACATACCGACGAGGTCCCCGCCGATGGCACGCACCATGCCGATCTCGGCGGGCGTCTCGTAGTGCGGGCCGGTCAGCTGCACGTACACACCCTCGTCGAGCGTCGGGTCTGCCTCCCTGCACAACGCGCGCAGCCGCGAGGAGTAGAGGTCGGTCAGGTCGACGAAGTCGGCCCCCACCAGGGGCGATGTTGCCGTCATGTTGATGTGGTCACTGATGAGCACCGGCGTGCCGGGCGACCACCGGGGGTCGAGGCCGCCGCAGCCGTTCGTGAGGACGAGGGTCTTGACCCCGGCGGCGGCCGCGGTGCGCACACCGTGGACGACGGCCGCCACGCCCTTGCCCTCGTAGTAGTGCGTTCGGCCAAGGAATATCAGCAGCCGCTTGTCGCCGATGCTCAGTGAGCGCACGGTGCCGCCATGCCCCTGCACCGCGGGGGCGCTGAAACCCGGCAGCTCGGCAAGCGGGATCTCGTGGTCGGGCGATCCCAACGCCTCGGCGGCGGGGAGCCAGCCCGACCCCATCACGAGGGCAACGTCGTGATCGCCGCCGCCGGTGCGTTCCCGGAGTGCTGCGGCAGCCTCTTGGGCGAGTTCGGTGGTGCTCACGTGCCGTACATTACGACAGTCGTTCCGGGCCGACCGGTGGTGGCCGGTCGGCCTCCGTGCGCGATAGTGGAGCTGTGACCCATGTGACGATCATCGGCGGCGGACCGGGCGGCTACGAGGCTGCGCTCGTGGCGTCCAGGCTCGGCGCCGAGGTCACTCTCGTCGAGCGCGAGGGCCTCGGCGGATCCACCGTCCTGACCGACTGTGTCCCCAGCAAGACCCTCATCGCGACATCAGACCTCCTGACCGAGGTCGGCACGGCTGGCGAGCTGGGTGTCGAGGTGCCCAAGGCCGTGCGGGCCGATCTTGCCGCTGTCAACGCGCGGGTGCTGAGGCTCGCACAGGCCCAGTCGACCGACATCGCGCACCGGCTCACGATCAACAACATCGCGATGATCGCCGGCACCGCCACGATCGAGAGCGCCGCCGTCGTGGTCGCCGACACCGCTGACGGCACGGTGCGCATCGACACTGACGCGATCCTGCTCGCCACCGGCGCCCACCCCCGGGTCAGCCCCACGGCGCAGCCTGACGGGGAGCGCATCCTGACGTGGGAGCAGGTCTATTCACTGCGGGCGCTGCCGGAGCACATGATCGTCGTCGGTTCGGGCGTCACCGGAGCCGAGTTCGCCAGCGCCTACAACGGCCTCGGCGCTGCCGTCACCCTGGTGTCGAGCCGCGACCGCGTGCTCCCGGGCGAGGATCTTGACGCAGCCAACGTCATCGAGGACGTCTTCACGCGCCGCGGCATGACCGTCATGGGCAACTCCCGCATGGAGTCCGTCGAGCGCCTGTCCGAGGGCGTGAGAGTAACTCTCACCGACGGGCGCACGGTCGACGGCTCGCACTGCCTGCTGGCGCTCGGGTCGATACCCAACACCCAGGGCCTCGGGCTCGACGCGGTGGGGGTCGACCTGAACGACGCCGGCTTCGTCGACGTCGATCGCGTCTCACGCACCAACGTCCGCGGCATCTATGCCGCAGGCGACTGCACGGGCATCCTGATGCTGGCGTCGGTCGCGGCCCAGCAGGGGCGCATCGCGATGTCCCACCTTCTCGGTGACGCCGTGCACCCGCTCGAGCTCGGCAAGGTGTCGAGCAACGTCTTCACCTCGCCGGAGATCGCCACGGTAGGGCTGTCGCAGAAGCAGGTCGAGGAGAGCGAGCTCCAGATCGACGTGGCGATGCTCCCGCTCGCCTCCAACCCGCGGGCCAAGATGCAGGGCGTGCACGACGGCTTCGTCAAGCTGTTTGCGCGCACGGGCATGGGCACCGTCGTCGGCGGTGTCGTGGTGGGTCCCAAAGCCAGCGAGCTGATCCATGCACTCTCGCTCGCGGTGTCGAACCATCTGACCGTCGACCAGGTCGCTGATGCCTTCACGATCTACCCGTCGCTGTCCGGGTCGGTGGCCGAAGCCGCGCGACGCCTGCACCGCCTCGACTGAGGTCCGACCCGTGGGGACGGCCCCTGCAACCGCAGGAATGACAGTGTTGTAGTTCGTTCGATTGCCGTTTTCCGGTCGAATTCTGGGCAAAACTATGTGCATAATCTTATCGGAAACCCCATCAGTCACATCCGCCACATCCGTTACAGGATCGGACTTCCCCCATGCTTTCTTGGCGCCTGACTCGGCGTGCGTCGAGCCTTCCCGTTGCCGCCGCACTGACCTTCGGCATCCTCATGCCCGTACCTGCGCATGCCGTGGGCACCGAGGCGAGTGGCGGCGCACGCGGACAGGTCGCGGCACCGTCCGCACCGTCCGTGAAGCTCAAGAGCACCAAGGTGCCGGCAGCCGCGCCCACAGCTGCCGCACCCCGC
This sequence comes from Aeromicrobium sp., assembly GCF_014378035.1. Taxonomy (GTDB): domain Bacteria; phylum Actinomycetota; class Actinomycetes; order Propionibacteriales; family Nocardioidaceae; genus Aeromicrobium. The sequence goes on from NZ_JACMOM010000092.1 coordinate 5,906, forward strand.
AGCAGCACACCAGGACGGTCGGGTGACGTCGTCGCGGAGCTGCCGCAGACCTCGATCTCGAAGTTCCGTCTGATCGGCGTGACCTGGGCGCCCGGACGGGCTTCCGGGGTCACCGTCGAGGTCCGCACACGCACGTCCGGTACCTGGTCGTCCTGGACCTCGCTGGACGTCGAGAACGACGAGGGCGACTCCGCCGATGGCGGTGTGCCCGGCACCGAGCCCCGCTGGATCGGCAACGCCGATGGTGTCGCCGCGCGCGTGAGCAGCAAGGTCGGAGTCCCGCAGGACGTGCGCATCGCGACGATCGACCCCGGCGCCAATGACTCGACGGGCGACGCGACCGCGTCGAGCGCGGGCTTCTCCGGTCCGCTTGACGGTGTCGCGCGCACCTCGACGGTGGCCACCTCCACCGCCACGACCGCGGACGGCACTCCGTCGTTCACCCCGAAGCCCACCATCATCACCCGCAGCCAGTGGGGCGCCAGCGCGGGAACCTCCTGTGACTCTCCCTTGACAGGCGACCGCACCCGCGGGGTCGTCGTGCACCACACGGCCGGCTCGAACTCCTACTCCCAAGCTGACTCGAAAGCGATCGTCCGGGCCACGCAGGCCTACCACATGAAGAGTCGGCAGTGGTGCGACATCGGCTACAACTTCCTGGTGGACAAGTACGGCCAGATCTTCGAGGGCCGACGCGGCGGTGTGGATCGTGCCGTCCGCGCCGCGCACTCGGGCAACCTTGCTGTCAACACCTACGACATGGGTGTGTCGATGATGGGCGACTTCGAGAATGCGCGTCTGTCGCCGGCACTCCAGACGGCGATGGTCAAGCTCGTCGGTTGGCGCCTGGGCACGACGTTCCTCAGGGCCAAGGGTCTCTACACGCTCGGTGGGCTGACGCTCAACATGATCGCCGGGCACCGCAACGTCGTCGGCACAGAGTGCCCCGGTCGATACGGCTACGCATGGCTGTCGCAGAGTGGTGGGCTCCGGGACAGGGTTGAGAAGTACATGTCCAGGTATTCGTCGCCGGTCAAGACGTTGTACAAGTCGCTCGGCGCGAGCAGGACCGGCGCCATCTACATCGGCGAGGCGGTCACATCGTCAGGGCGAAAGCTCCGCGCGAAGTACGTCGACGTCTTCTACCGGTCAGGTCTGGGCGCCTTCTACACGTCCGGCTTGTTCCGCACGGAGCACAACCGGGTCGGGGCTCAGGGCGGTTCGCTGGGGTTCCCCCGAGGCGCGGCCACCTCGACACGCCAGCGCTTTGCCACGGGGACCATCTTCCTCGTCACCCGCAGCGGCACGACCAAGCCGTACAGCGTCGCCGGCGCCATCGCGGAGATGTACACCCGCCTGGGCGAGAGCAGCGGCCGACTGGGCTCGCTGACAGTGTCGAGTCGGACCATCGGGTCGGGGGTGACCCGCGCCGATTTCGCGAAGGGTTACATCATCTCGACCAAGTCGACCGGGCGCACCGTGGCGTACACCAGCAGCGGCTCGGTCATCTCGACCCGGTCTGAGTCGACGGGTCTGCCGGCCGTCACCGGGGTCGCGGCGAAGCCCACCTCGCCGACCGCCACGATCACCTGGTCCGCCGCCACCGGCGCGAAGTCGTACGATGTGTGCCTCGTGACGGCCACGACCAGCGCGGCCTGCGCCCGCTCGTCGACCGGACTCACCTCACGCACGGCGACGTTCCGCTCGCTCACGCCGACGGACGGCACCGACTACTACGCGAAGGTCCGCGCACGAGACGGTTCCAAGTCGGGTCCGTGGTCGGCTCTGCGTGGGTTCAACCTCATCGCCCAGACGCCGGCAACCGACACTGTCACGGTGCCCAGCACTCGCAAGATCGCTTTCACAGGCCACGGCTTCGGACATGGCATCGGCATGAGCCAGTACGGCGCGCAGCGGGCTGCCATCTCGGGTGTGACGTTCGACAAGATCCTGTCGCGCTACTACCCGGGCACCGCGATCGGCACGAAGGCCGGCAACATCCGCGTGCTCCTCTCCCAGGCCACCTCGTCGTCGGTGTCGATCACCGGTCAGAGGGGGCTGGTCTTCCGCAACATGTCCACGAACAAGGCGACCTCACTGCCGACAATCGTGCGCGGCACGTCGGTCAACCGGTGGCGCATCATCGTCACGCCTGACCGCAAGACCCAGTCGACACTGCAGTACCGGACCGGGACGAGATGGAGCACCTACAACAGCACCCGGTGGACGGGTGACGGACAGTTCGAGGGCCCGACGTCGATCGCACTGATCATGCCCAACGGCAGTGTCATGAAGTACCGCGGCGCGATCCGTTCGGCGTTGCCCTCGAAGGGTTCGACGACCCGCGACACCGTCGACGTGCTGCCGATCGAGTCGTACGTGCGCGGAGTCGTTGCCGCCGAGATGCCGTCCAGCTGGAAGCCCGAGGCGCTCAAGGCGCAGGCGGTCGCCGCACGTACCTACGGTGTACGCAGCATCACTTCCTCGCGCTACTACGACATCTGCAGCACCACGGCGTGCCAGGTCTACGGCGGAGTTGCCCGCGAGACGACCACGACGAACGCGGCCGTGACCGCGACCAGGGGCAAGATCGTCACCTACAGGGGCGCGCCGGCCTTCACCCAGTTCTCATCGTCCTCCGGCGGGTGGACGGCGACCGGCAGCCAGCCGTACCTGAAGGCAGTGTCCGACCCGTATGACAACTGGTCGGGCAATCCCAACCACACGTGGAAGGCCACGATCACCGCCGCCGCCATCGAGAAGGCATACCCTGCCATCGGCACCCTCGCCCGGATGAAGATCACGAGGCGTTCGGGCGTCGGCGAGTGGGGCGGCCGGGTCACGACCCTCAACCTCTACGGGTCGAAGAAGAGCATCACGGTGACGGGCAACGATGTCCGCTTCGCGATCGGGCTGAAGTCCACCTGGTTCAGCTTCTAGCGTCCACCCACCCCTCAGTGGGGGGGGCGTACGACAGACGGCGATCCTCGTGACCCATCGGCCGATCCGGGCCGCGAGTGGGCACGGGGTCTCTGGGAAGCCCGAGGTCTCTGGGATACTCGTGTCATGACGGCCCTCCTCAAGTCGATCGTGATAGCGGCGGTCGCCAACGCTGCCTCTCTCGCCTTCGCAGCATTGATCTTCGACGGCTTCAACATCCGCTTTGGCTGGTTCCTGATCGCCATTGCGTTGTTCACCGCGCTGACCGTCGCGCTGCGGGAGGTCGTCGTCAACACCGTCAACCGCTACGCACGCGGCTACACGATCCTGGGCGGCCTCGCCCTCACGTTCCTGGGCCTCGCCTTCACCGACCTGGTCGTGCCGGCAAGCGGCTTCTCGATCGCCGGGTGGGGCACCTGGATCGGCGCGACGCTCATCGTCTGGGCCGCGGGGGTGGCCTACGGGGAGGTCGACACCAAGCGTCCGGTCGCGCGCACGCCCCACGGCTGACGCTGACTCATGCGGACGTTTCGGCGTCCTTGATCTCGGCAATGACCTCGCCGGAGCCGACGGTGGCGCCGACCTCGATCGTCAGGCCGGTGATGACGCCGTCCTTGTGCGCATTGATCGGTTGCTCCATCTTCATGGCCTCGACGACGACGACCTGGTCACCCGCGGCGACGGTCTGACCTTCCTTGACGGCGATCTTGACGACGGTGCCCTGCATGGGAGCGGTCAGCGAGTCGCCGCTTGCCGCGGCGCCAGAAGCCTTGCCACTTCTGCGCCGGGTCTTCTTCGGGGCGCCGGACGCGGATGCGGAGGCGCCGAGCCCGCCCGGCAGGATGACCTCGACACGCTTGCCACCGACTTCGACGACGACCCGCTCGCGCTCAGCGGGTTCGTCTGTTCCGCTCTCACCGGAGTAGGGCTCGAGCTGGTTGTCGTAGTCGGTCTCGATCCATGTCGTGTAGACGCCGAACGAGCCGTCCGCGGCAGAGAACGCGGGGTCGTCGACGACCGACCGGTGGAAGGGGATGACGGTCGGCATGCCGTCGACGATGAACTCATCGAGGGCCCGTCGCGACCGTTCGAGGGCCTGCTGGCGGGTGGCGCCGGAGACGATGAGCTTGGCGACGAGTGAGTCGAAGGCGCCGGGGATGGTCTCGCCCTCGACATAGCCGGCGTCAACGCGGACCCCCGGTCCGGAGGGGGTCTGCCACGTGGTCAGGGTGCCGGGAGCGGGCAGGAACCCGCGGCCACCGTCCTCGGCGTTGATGCGGAACTCGATGGAGTGACCGCGGATCTCGGGGTCGTCGTAGCCGAGCTCCTCACCTGCGGCGATGCGGAACATCTCGCGCACGAGGTCGACGCCGGCGACCTCCTCGGAGACCGGGTGCTCGACCTGGAGACGAGTGTTGACCTCCAGGAAGCTGATGATGCCGTCGACGCCGACGAGGAACTCGCACGTGCCAGCACCCACGTAGCCGGCCTCCCGCAGGATGGCCTTGGACGACTCGTAGAGGGTCGAGACCTGCTGATCGGTCAGGAACGGGGCGGGCGCCTCCTCGACGAGCTTCTGGTGGCGACGCTGCAACGAGCAGTCGCGGGTCGAGATCACGACGACGTTGCCGTGGCTGTCGGCCAGGCATTGCGTCTCGACGTGTCGGGGCTTGTCGACGAAGCGCTCGACGAAGCACTCCCCGCGGCCGAAGGCGGAGACGGCTTCGCGGACCGCCGACTCGAACTTCTCCTCGACCTCGTCGAGGGTGTAGGCGATCTTGAGCCCACGTCCGCCGCCGCCGAATGCCGCCTTGATCGCGATCGGGACTCCGTACTCCTCGGCGAAGGCCCGAACCTCGGCCGCGTTCTTGACCGGATCCTTCGTGCCCGGCACCAGCGGTGCGCCGACCTTCTGCGCGATGTGGCGGGCCTTGACCTTGTCGCCGAGGTTCTCGATGGCGTGCGGGGGCGGGCCGATCCAGATGAGTCCGGCGTCGATGACGGCCTGGGCGAACTCGGCGTTCTCGGACAGGAAGCCGTAGCCGGGGTGGATGCTGTCGGCGCCACTGCGCTCGGCGACGGCGAGGATCTTCTCGATCGACAGGTACGACTCGGCCGGCGTGGTGCCCTCGAGGGAGTAGGCCTCGTCAGCGAGGCGGACGAACACCGCATCCCGGTCGGCCTCGGCGTACACCGCGACGCTGCCGATGCCGGCATCCTTGCAGGCGCGGATGACGCGCACGGCGATCTCTCCACGGTTGGCGATCAGGACCTTTGCCAAGGACGTGCTCACAGACGTACTCCTCCAGATGACGGTGGTGCCAGCCGCAGTCTAGGGCGTCCGGGTACGCCGCTGCCTGAGAGGTGGGAACGCAACAGCTGCACGCGCGCGGCGAGTCAGTCGCGAGATGCGGACGGCTGGTTAATGGTGGTTAACTACGGAGATGACTTCCGCACTGTCACACGAGCATGAGACCTTCCGTCACAGCGTCCGTCAGTTTGCCGAGTCCGAGATCGCACCTCATGTCGCGAAGTGGGACAAGGACGCCCATTTTCCGGTTGACCTCGTCGCCAAGATGGGCGACCTCGGGCTGTTCGGCCTGGTGGCACCTGAGGAGTTCGGCGGTTCGGGCGCAGACTTCACCAGCCTGTGTGTCGCGATCGAGGAGCTTGGCCGGGTCGACCAGTCGATCGGCATCACGCTGCAGGCTGGCGTCGGCCTGGGCATCAACCCGATCTTGACGTTCGGCACGCAGGAGCAGAAGGAGCAGTGGCTGCCCGACCTCGTGGCCGGGCGCGCTCTCGCGGGCTTCGGCCTCACTGAAGGGGGTGCCGGGTCGGACGCGGGGGCGACGAAGACCAAGGCGACCCTCGACGGCGACGAGTGGGTCGTCAACGGCTCCAAGCAGTTCATCACCAACTCAGGCACCGACATCACGTCGGTCGTCACCGTGACCGCACGGACGGGGCAGCGCGCCGACGGGCGGGCCGAGATCTCCGCGATCATGCTGCCAGCCGGGACGACAGGTTTCGAGGTCGAGCCCGCCTACGACAAGCTCGGCTGGCACATCTCGGACACCCATCCGCTGAGCTTCGTCGACGCGCGGGTGTCCGCCGACCACCTCCTCGGTGAGCGGGGGCGGGGATTCGCGCAGTTCTTGGCCACCCTTGACGACGGACGGGTCGCCATCTCGGCCCTGTCGACCGGGTGCATCCAGGCATGTCTCGAGCTGTGCGTGCAGTATGCCGGTGAGCGCACGACCTTCGGCAAGCCGATCGGTGCCAAGCAGGGTGTCGCCTTCCAGATCTCTGACCTCGCCGTCATGGCGGAGGCCAGCCGCGCACTGACCTACCGAGCGGCCGCCCTCAAGGACGCCGGCGCACCCGCAGCAGCGTTCAAGCAGGCGGCGTCGATCGCCAAGCTCTACTCGACCGAGTCGGCCGTCACCGCGACGCGCATCGCCACGCAGGTGTTCGGTGGCTACGGCTTCATGGAGGAGTATCCGGTGGCCCGGTTCTATCGTGACGCCAAGATCCTGGAGATTGGTGAAGGCACCTCTGAGGTGCAGCGCATGCTGATAGCGCGTGGGTTGGGCCTGCCTGTCGAGTAGGACAAGACCGTCATCCGCACCGAGGCCGGGGTGGCCGACCTGGTTGATACTGCCCGAGGGGCAACGTCAGAGGTTGGTCATCTTCGCGCAGGGCAGCGGGATGTGCTTGACGTCGGCACCGAAGTCGACCTGCACGGACTGGGTGCCCTGGATGCTGACGATGCGACCGAGGCCGAACGTGTCGTGGGAGACGCGAGCGCCGACCTCGTACACCTCAGCCGGAACCTCCGGCTTGGCCTGGAATGGACTGGACGGGTGGTAGCGGCGTCGCCGCGGTGAGGTTGCCATCGTGGTTCCAGTATCCCACTCATGACCCCCAAATTGCTAACTTGCTCCGGCGGAACCTGTCCGCCACAGGTCGATCCATGCCAGGCCGAGGTCTCCCACCAGGTCTCGCAGCAGGGGCAAGGACAGTCCGACCACGTTGTGGTGGTCGCCCTCGATGCCGGTGATGAACGCGCCCCCCAGCCCGTCGATCGTGAAGGCTCCGGCCACGGCGAGCGGTTCGCCGCTGGCCACGTAGGCGTCGATCTCGGCGTCGCTGGTCGCCGCGAAGTGCACGACTGTCGACGCGGTCTCGACGAACTCCTCCGCTCCGCGGCGCACGCAGTGGCCGGTGTGCAGGACGCCGCTGTGGCCGCGCATGCGTCGCCATCGCCCGGCGGCCTCGACCGGTCCGCCCGGCTTGCCGAAGATCTCACCCTCGAACGCGAGGACGGAGTCGCAACCGATCACGAGCGCGTCGGCCTCCACCCGGTCGGCGACTACGCGGCACTTGAGCTGGGCGAGTGCCGACGCGAGGTTCGCGGCATCGGTCGACGTGATGCGATCTTCGTCGACACCCGACACCATGACCTCCGGATCGACACCGGCAGCCCGCAGAAGGGACAGCCGGGCCGGTGAGGCGGACGCGAGAATGACCCTCACCGCTGGCCCTTCGGGTCGTCGTAGCGGGCTCGGACGACCTCCAGACGTTCGTCGAGGAGCAGGTCCTCGATCAGGTCGACGGGCCCCGCGAGGCCGGTCCACGACCCCTCGATGTCGGTCGACACGAACCAGGCATGGTCTGCGGGCCAGAAGAGGTTGGGGCTGTTGAGGTCACGAGGGATGCCGTGTCCGTAGCCGGTCGCTCCCCAGGCGCCGGCGTCGCCGAGCGAACCGCCGAAGAGCAGGTAGTCGCGTGACGAGAGCGAGAGCCGCGGGCCGTCGATGACGGAGGCAGGGAAGGCCGGTGGTGGCGGATCGGGCGGCTTGGGCTTCGTGAAGATCCGTCCGGGCCACAGCGACGGGCCCGAGAACGCCGTCAGGAAGGCCGCGGACTCGCCACCGTAGATGTCGCCGTAGCCGTCCCAGAGGGCGAAGAAGCAGTCGGTGGGGGTCGTGGTGTGACGGGCCAGCACCTCGCCCAGGACGCGGAGCTGGCGGTCCGACAGGTGGCCGTCGGCCCGCTCGTCGGACTCACCACCTGGTCCCTCGAGCCATGAGTGGAGCACCCGCGCGTATGCCCCGAAGCCAGGGGGCCCGAGGGGGAGGAGGGCGTTGCTCGCGAACCAGTCGGCGGGCGAGACGTCGGTGAGGGGACGCAGAGTCACCAGTGCTCGCGTCCGTACGCGGCGAGCTTGACGCCGATCCGGTCGGCGGCACTGACGTCCGGCATCGGGCGGAGCGGCACGGTCAGCCGCCGAAGGTCGACCGGTGCCACAGGTCGGGTCCGGGATGGTGCGGCTCGCGGGCGAGACGGGACGGGTGGCCCCACTGGCTGGGTGGCGCGGCATTGATCGCCGCTGCGGTCTGCGCGGCGGCGTTGCGGACGGCGATCACGGCCACGAGCGCCGCGAGCTCTTCAGGTGTCAGGTCACCCTTGACGACCCGCAGGATCGGCGTGAGCGCAGGAGCATCCTCGGTGGGGTCGACGTCGTCACTCACCAATTCGTCGCTCACTGATTCATCACTCACAGTGGGATGTTCCCGTGCTTCTTGGGCGGCAGCGTCTCGCGCTTGGTCTTGAGCATCCGCAGGGCCTTCACGACCTCGGCTCGCGTCTGCGACGGTTCGATGACGGAGTCGACGTAGCCACGTTCGGCGGCGAGGTACGGGTTGCAGAGAGTGTCCTCGTACTCCGTCATCAGCTCGGCGCGGCGTGCCTCCGGGTCGTCAGCGGCGGCGATGTCCTTGCGGTAGAGGATGCCGACCGCGCCTGAGGCCCCGACGACGGCGATCTGTGCGGACGGCCACGCGATGTTGATGTCGGCGCCGAGGTGCTTGGAGCCCATGACGTCGTAGGCGCCGCCGTAGGCCTTGCGGGTGATGACCGTGACGAGGGGCACGGTCGCCTCGGCGTAGGCGTAGATCAGCTTGGCGCCACGGCGGATGATGCCATTCCACTCCTGATCGGTGCCGGGCAGGAAGCCTGGCACGTCGACGAGGGTGAGGACGGGGATGTTGAACGCGTCGCACGTGCGGACGAAGCGGGCGGCCTTCTCCGACGCGTCGATGTCGAGGCACCCGGCGAGCTGCATCGGCTGGTTGGCGACGACGCCGACGCTGCGACCCTCGACCCGTCCGTAACCGATCAGGATGTTGGGGGCGAACAGCGGCATGACCTCCAGGAAGTCGCCGTCGTCGACGATGGCCTCGATCACGGTGTGCATGTCGTAGGGCTGGTTTGCCGAGTCGGGGATCAGCGTGTCGAGAGCCAGGTCGGTCTCGTTCGGCTCGAGGTCAGCGTCGGTCCCGTAGGAGTGGGCCTCATACACCTCGGGGTGTTCCATGTTGTTCTGCGGGAGGTACGAGACGAGCGCCTTGACGTACTCGATGGCGTCATCCTCGTCGGCACCCATGTAGTGGGCGTTGCCGCTCTTGGTGTTGTGCGTGCGCGCCCCACCGAGGCCCTCCATCGAGACGTCCTCACCCGTGACGGTCTTGATGATGTCGGGACCGGTGATGAACATGTTGGAGGTGCCGTCGACCATGATCGTGAAGTCGGTGACCGCGGGGGAGTAGACGTGGCCACCAGCGCAGTTGCCCATGATCAGGCTGATCTGCGGGATGACGCCCGATGCGTGCACGTTGCGGCGGAA
>NZ_JACMOM010000093.1 GCF_014378035.1 Aeromicrobium sp.
GCAGGCGATGATCGTCGACGTGTGCGGCCTGCCAGCAATGCCCACGAGGTTGCGGCCCGTCGACGACGGCGTGGACATCACGGCGTCGAACTTGCCACTCTTGATGGCCTCCCGCGTGGGAGCCGCGGGCGGGGCAGCCCGGACGGTGCGGTAGGCCGTGACGTCGTCGACCTCCCAGCCCAGGTCGACCAGGCCGGCGACGAGGGTCTCGGTGGCGATGTCGGCACGCGGCAGGAACACCCGGTTGATCGGGTCGAGCAGGTCGTCATAAGGCGGCCAGTCCTCGAGGAGCCCCCGGGCCGACTGCTCACCGGTAGGGATGAGGTCGGCGCGGATGCCCCACGTGGCGATGGCCTCGGCGGTCTTGTCGCCGACCGCCGCGATCTTCAGACCGGAGAAAGCACGCGCGTCGAGGCCGTACTCCTCGAACTTCTCACGCACCGCCTTGACGGCGTTGACGCTCGTGAAGACGATCCACTCGTAGCGGCCCTCGACGAGACCGCGCACTGCCTTGTCCATCTGCTGCGGGTTGCGCGGCGGCTCGACCGAGATGGTCGGGACCTCCTCGGAGATCGCGCCGAAACCACGCAGTCGGGCAGCAAGACCGGCCGACTGCTCCTTGGTGCGGGGCACCAGGATGCGCCACCCGTAGAGCGGCTTGGTCTCGAACCACGACAGCGCCTCGCGCATCGCGACGACCTGCCCGACGACGACGATCGCGGGTGCGGTCATGCCGGCCTCCCTGGCGTCTGCGGCGATGTCGGCCAGTGTCGAGACGACGGTGGTCTGCTCGGTCGTGGTGCCCACGCGGGTCATGGCGACCGGCGTCTCGGCCGAACGGCCGGCGCCGATGAGCCCGTCGGCGGCCTCGCCGATGCGGGCGACGGCCGACAACAGCACCAGTGTGTCCTCGCTGGCGTGGTCAGCCCAGTTGACTACCGCGTCACCGACGCTGACCACGGAGTACTCGCGGTGCGTGCGGTTGGTGAGGGGCACACCGGCGTAGGCCGGGACGGCCGACACCGAGGAGACGCCGGGCACGATCTCGAAGCCGATACCGGCCTTGCTGCACGCCGCGGCCTCCTCGGGCCCGGTGGCGTACGTGAACGGGTCGCCGGCCATCAGGCGGACGACGTGCGCACCGGTCTTGGCGTACTTGACGACGAGCTTGGACCGGGCGGCGTGAGTCAGGGTCTCGCCGTCTTCCCCGAGTCCGCCGTCAACGATCTCAGCGCCGTTGGTGACGAGCGCCGACTGCTCGGGCAGCTCCGTGATCACGACGTCCGCCTGGGCGAGCAGCTCGGCTGCTCTCACCGTCAGCAGACTCGCATCGCCCGGTCCCGCGCCGACGAAGCTCACGTGGCCGCGTACGACCTTGCGCGTACCGGGGCTGGGTGTCGACGGTGCTTCTCGCATCGCAGTGGTGAGGGTCACGGTGATCCTTTTCTCGTTCTGTCAGGGGTCATGAGGCTGCCGACACCAAGGCGTCGGCACCTTCGGCGAGCATCTCGACAGCAAGACGTTCACCGACCGCTGCGGCCTCGGAAGGCAGGCCGGTCGCGGACAGTCGGATGGTGGGCGAGCCGGAAGGACTTCCGACCACGGCACGAAGCCAGAGCTCGTCGCCGTCGTCGCCCCAGGCGACTTCGGCAAGAGCCCCCACGGGGGCACTGCAGCCAGCCTCGAGTGTGGCGAGGAGGCTTCGTTCGGCGGTGACGGCAGCACGCGTGTCGCTGTCGTCGAGGCCACTGAGCAGGCGAATCGTCACGTCATCATCGGCGCGACACTCGCACGCAAGCGCTCCCTGCCCGGGGGCGGGAAGCATCTGCAGTGGGTCTATCACTTCGGTCGCTTCCTCGGCCCTGCCGAGGCGGAGCAGCCCGGCACGCGCCAGGAGCACCCCGTCGTAGTCGCCAGAGACAACCTTGGCGATACGAGAGTCGACGTTGCCGCGGATCGGCACGACCAACAGGCCGAGTCCGAGCGCGTTGATCTGGGCCTCACGCCGCGGGGAGCCGGTGCCGACCCGCGCGCCCTGCGGAAGCTCGCCGAGAGTGAGGCCGTCGCGGGCCACCAGGCAGTCGCGGGCATCCTCGCGTTGCGGGATGGCCGCGAGCGCGAGGCGGGGGTCGGGGGTCGTGGGAAGGTCCTTGAGCGAGTGCACGGCGATGTCGACGTCGCCACGCACAACGGCCTCGCGAAGAGCAGACACGAACACGCCCTGGCCGCCCATGTCGGCGAGAGGCTCACCACTGCGGTCGCCCTCGGTGGAGATCGGGACCAGTACGACCTCGACGCCAGACTCGGCGCGCAGACGGGCGGCGATCAGCTCGGACTGCGTCATGGCGAGGGTGCTGGCCCGGGTGCCGAGCCTGAGCGTGGTGTGGCGGACGACTGTGTCCTGCGCGGCGATCATGCGGGGTCTCCCTTGACCTGGGCCACGGCGTCGACGGCCGACTGGTCGAGGGCGAACAGGTCGGCGAGCGCATCGGCGTACGTGAGGCCGGCCGGGCCGTCGACGAGCTGCTGGACGCGGACCGTGGGAGCGTGGATGAGCTTCTCGGCGACGCGATGCAGGGCCTTGCGCACCGTCGCGAGCTCTTCGGTGCTGAGGCCGGGGAGGCGCGACTCAATGCGTGCGAGCTCGGCCGCGACGACGTCGGTCGCCATGGTCCGCAGCGCGACGACGGTGGGCGTGATGTGCGAGGCGGCCTTCGCCGCAAGGAAGGTGCGCACCTCGTCGTCGACGATCGAGCGCACCTGATCGACGTCCGCGGCGAGGTCGGCGTTCTCGGAAAGCCCTGACAGCACGACGAGGTCGACGAGCGTGACGCCGTCGAGCTCGCGCACCTCCGGATCGATGTCGCGGGGCAGGGCGAGGTCGATCAGCGCCATCTTCCGCCCCGCGGCAGCCTGTGCGACGCGGTCGCGGTCGAACACGACACCGCTGGCGCCGGTGCAGCTGATCAGCACGTCGGCCGCCGACAGCTCCACATCCATCGCCTGCCAGCGGACTGCGCTGACGCCGAAGGTCGCGACGAGCGCGTAGGCGCGCTGGAAGGTGCGGTTGGCCACCATGATGCGGTGGGGTGCAACACCTCGCTCGACGAGGGTGCGGACTGCGAGGGTGGCCATCGTGCCGGCTCCGGCGACCAGGAACCGCGAGTCGTCGGCGTCGACGACCGAACCCGCGGCGTCAAGGCCCGCGGTGACGATGGAGGGAGCGAGCCGGTCGATGCCCGTCTCGGCGTGACCGCGCTTGCCGATGCGCAGGGCCTGCTGGAACAGCGCATTGAGGGCCGAGCCCACGGTCGACTCGGCCTGCGCGCCGTGGAGGGCTTCGCGGACCTGGCCGAGGATCTGGCTCTCGCCCAGGATCATCGAGTCCATGCCTGACGCCACACCGAAGAGATGGGCGACGGCCGCTTCGTCGTAATGGACGTAGACGTGTTGGACGAAGTCGTCGCGGTCAAGGCCGGAGTGGTCGGCGAGCAGGCGCGAGACCTCCTCGACCGCTCCGTGAAAGCGCTCGGCCTCGACATAGATCTCGACGCGGTTACAGGTCGAGATGACGACCGACTCGGTGACGAAAGGAGTGTCGAGCACGACGTGCGACAGCTTGACCGCCGCGTCGGTGTCGAGCGACGCACGCTCGAGGACGTCGATGGGAGCCGACTTGTGGGACATGCCCACGACCAGGACGCTCATGGGCGGCCTCCAGACGCTGCGGGAGCCTTGCGCTGCTCGTGATACGCCAAGATCTGCAGCTCGATCGACAGGTCGACCTTGCGGACGTCGACGCCGTCGGGCACCTGGACGAGTGCGGGAGCGAAGTTGAGGATGCTGGTGATTCCTGCCGAGACCAGTCCGTCGGCCACCTCTTGGGCGGCACTGCCGGGTGTCGCGATGATGCCGATGGAGATCTGCCGGTCGCGGATGACGGCGTCAAGGTCGGCCATCGCCGTGACCACGATGCCCGAGATGCTGGTGCCGATGCGTCGGGGGTCGGCGTCGACGAGAGCCGCGACGCGGATGCCGCGAGAGCTGAACCCCTGGTAGGCCGAGAGCGCCGACCCGAGATTGCCGACGCCCACGATGACGACGTCCCAGTCCTGGGTCTGGCCGATCTCGCGCGCAATCTGGTAGCGGAGGTACTCGACGTCGTAGCCGACCCCGCGGGTCCCATACGAGCCGAGATACGAAAGGTCCTTGCGCAGCTTCGGCGGGTTGACCCCGGTGTCCTGGGCCAGGTCGTTGGACGAGCACGTCGCTACGCCCTGCTCCGTCAGCGCGTTGAGCGCGCGCAGGTATATCGGCAGGCGCGCGACCGTGGCATCAGGGATGCCTCGGGTGGTTCCATCGGCGGACCGAGGAGTGCGAAGTATGGTCACATTGCTCCTGCACTGTGCGGCCGGGGATTATCCCTGTCGGGACTGGCACGCGGTGCAGTTCCAGTTTAGGAGTTTGTGAACGCGTTAACAAAATCGAGACATCATCCGTGCGATTTGTCACACGTCAGGCGCGACGCGCCAGGGCTGCCTTCAGGCGTACGGGATCGACCCTCCAGAAGTCGTGCTGGCCCCCGTCGACGAACGTCACCGGCACCTGTTCGGTGAATCGGGACGACAGGTCCGGGTCGGTCGCGATGTCGACGCGGACCCACGTGTCGCCGGTCTGCGCACAGACGTCGGCGACCTGCGCCTCGGCGGCCTCGCACAGGTGGCACCCGGCGCGCGAGTAGACGACGACACGCGCGTCGGACGCGTGGGCGATGGTCATGACGCGTCCAGACCCAACGTCTCGCTCCGGGCCAGGGACCTCAACCTGCCCTTGGCGACCTTGCCCGTCGCCGAGTGCGGAAGCCCTTGCACGACCACGACACGTCGAGGTTGCTTGAACCGTGCGAGCCGGGTGCGGCAGTGCGCCTCGACCGCCTCGAGCAGCACCGTGTGGTCGGCCGGGTCGGCGCTGTCGGGAACGACGAACGCGACGACGGCTTCGCCGGTCTCCTCGTCGGGCAGGCCCACGACCGCGACCTGCGCGACACCCGGCACCTCGGCGATGATGTCCTCGACCTCGAACGGGTAGACGTTGGAGCCCGACACGATCACGAGCTCGCGCAGCCGATCGACGAGAGCCAGGTCGCCGTCGCCGTCGAGGTAGCCGACGTCACCCGTGGGATACCAACCGTCGGAACGGGGGCCGTCGACGCCGTCGGGCCAGTAGCCGGAGAACAGGTTGTCGCCCCGGACCCAGATCTCGGCCGGGTCGCCGGACGTCGAGTCGTCGCCGTTCGCCTCGACGATGCGCACCTCGATGCCGGGCAGCGGACGGCCGACCGAGCCAGCCTTCGCGGGGGTACCGGCTTGTCGCGGTGAGCCGAGCGTCGTCGCGATGACCGGAGCCGTCTCGGTGAGCCCGTAGCCCTGCTCGATGCGCTTGCCTGATGAGGCAAAGAAGGTCTCCGCGAGATCGGGGTCGAGTGCCGAGGCCCCCGACAGGATCATCGTGACGTCGGCCAGCTTGTGACGCAGGTCGTCGCGCCCGGCCCAGGCAGCGATGACCGGCGGGGCGAGCGGAAGGGTGGTGACGCCCTCCGCCACGATGTCGTCGAGCAGGCCTCCGGCGTCGAAACCATCGACCAGCAGCACTCGAGCGCCCTGCTTGACAGCCTGGCCGAGCACGCAGTTGAGCCCGTAGATGTGGAACATCGGCAACAGCCCGAGGCAGACGTCATCGGACGTCATGGCAGGCGGGTCGAGCGTGGCGATCTGCTCGATGTTGGCGATCAGCGCACGGTGCGTGAGCATCGCGCCACGAGGCTTGCCGCTGGTGCCGGACGTGTAGAGGACGACCGCCAGGGCCTCGGCATCCGGTGGGGCAGCTGGCTCAGCACCCGATGCATCGGCCAAGAAGGTGTCGAACGCGGTCTCGCCCTTCCTGGGCTTCACGCCGCCGACGATGATGCTGACGTGGTGCTCGTCGGTGACCGCCTCGCGGACCTGGGCGACTCCGGCCTCGTCACAAAGGACGACGCGCGCTACCGAGTCCGCCAGCATGCGACCGATTTCGCGGGTCGTCGAGCGCGGGTTGATCGGCACGGCGACCATGCCCCCACGCAAGATACCGAAATAGGCGATCGGCAGATCGATACGGTTGGCCATGACGATCGCCACCCGCTGACCGGCGACGAGTCCACGGCCGGAGAGCCCCCTCGCCACGTCGTCCGCGGCCTCGTCGAGCTGGCGCCAGGTGACCTCACGGCGAATGGTGCGGTGCTCGACCAGCGCCACTCCATCGGGGTTGTTGGACGCGGCGCCGCGGAGGTACTCGCTGACATTGACCGTCACGCTTCGAGTCAACCACAGGTCGCCAGCCCGGAGGACGTTAGTCTCAGTTGCATGTCACGGGAAACCTCGCCCGACCGACGACGCAACCTTCAGTCGAGATCGGTCCTCTCCGGCCAGGCAGCGGCCTCGGCCTCCGAGATGGAGAACGCCCTCTCGACCGCGCCCGATCTGCGCGGAGCAGCCTTCTTCGATGTTGACAACACCATCATGCAGGGCGCCTCGATCTTCCACCTCGCCCGAGGTTTGCACGAGCGGAAGTTCTTCACGACGAAGGACATCTTCATGGCCACGTGGCAGCAGCTCTACTTCCGGCTCGCGGGGGTCGAGGATCCCGAGCACATCGCCAATGCCCGCGCCACAGGGCTGGCGTTCATCGCCGGCCATCGGGTCAGTGAGCTCGAGGAGATCGGTGAGCAGATCTTCGACAAGCACATGGCGCACAAGATCTGGCCCGGCACCCGGGCGATCGCCCAGTGGCACCTCGATCGAGGACAGCGGGTCTGGCTCGTGACAGCCGCCCCGGTCGAGATTGCCGCCGTGATCTCACGGCGCCTCGGCCTGACCGGTGCCCTGGGCACCGTGTCGGAGCACATCGACGGCGTCTACACCGGTGAGCTCGTCGGTGAGATGCTGCACGGCGAGGGCAAGGCCGTGGCGATCCGCGCGCTCGCCGAGCGGGAGAATCTCGTGCTCGCCGACTGCTATGCCTATTCTGACTCCAGCAACGACCTCCCGATGCTGTCGCTCGTCGGGCACCCGTGCGCGGTCAACCCCGACTCCACGCTTCGTGCGCACGCCAAGGCCAACGGTTGGCGGATCCGCGACTACCGCACCGGCCGCAAGGTCGCCGTGTTCAGCGGCAAGACGGCAGTGGCGGCGATGGCCGCCGGTGGAACCTGGAAAGCGCTCCGTCTCAGGAAAAAACAAACACGCTGACATCGTCGGTTCTTGAGGTTAGAATCACCGTGATCAGGGAGGGCCTGTGACCATTCGCTTCTGCGCGCTACGCCGCGCGTTGGCGTGCGCGCTCGCGATCCCCGACGACCGGTCGCTGCTGATCGCCCTCGCCTCCACCCCCGACTCACCGTCCTACGCGCCGGTCGGATCCTCACCCGGGCCCGACGAGTCGTTCGATCCCGAGCACACCCGCCTCCGCGCCCTCGTCGACCTGGCCAAGGAAGGCGACGCCGAAGCGTTTGGACAGCTCTACGACCACTACGTCACCGGCGTCTTCAGATTCGTGTACTACCGCGTCGGATCTCAACAGCTCGCCGAGGACCTGACAAGCGAAACGTTCGTCCGCGGTCTTCGGGCGATCCAGCGCTTCAACTGGCAGGGCAAGGACTTCGGCGCCTGGCTCACCACGATTGCCCGCAACCTCGTCGCCGACCATTTCAAGTCGAGCCGCGCGCGCCTCGAGATCGTGTCGGAGACGATTCCCGAAGGCAAGAACACGGTGGCCAGCCCCGAGCAGGAGGTGCTCGCGCTCATCTCCAACGAGATGCTCTTCGAAGCCGTCAACGGCCTCCCCAACGAGCAGCGCGATTGCATCCTGATGCGGTTCATCCAGGGCCTGTCCATCGCCCAGACCGCAGCAGCCCTCGGGCGCAGCGAGGGCGCCATCAAGCAGCTTCAGCTGAGGGCCGTCCGCAGCCTCGCGAAGACCATGCCTGAGGACGCCAGATGACCCATCAGGTCAGGACTTCTGGCGGGTCGTGGAACCGTAACTTTCCCGGTTCTGAGGTCGTTGAGCGTAGTGGAACATCCGCTGGAGTAAGGAACCCGTTATGATCGGCCGTCGCTCGCACGACGAAGCCCAGTCCTTCGAGGAGGCCTGGAGTGGCGGTGCGCCCCGCGACGAGCACATTGCTGACCTGGTGGACTTCGTCGAGGCCCTGTGCCGGTCCGCCGTGATCGAGCCAGATCCGGATTTTTGCGAGTCGCTGCGCACCCGACTGATGACCGAGGCCGTGACTGTTCTGGTCCCGACGCCTCACCTGGCCACCCCCGCCAGGACGCACACGACCAAGCCGCACACGATCCACAAGCACGGCGCGCAACGCCCCTCCCTGCGTAGTCGGATGGCTGGTATCACGGTCGCCGCGGTGGCATCGGTAGGCGTCGTTGGCCTGGTTGCCTCGAGCGCCTCTGCCATGCCCGGCGAGATGCTCTACCCGGTCAAGCGCGGAGTTGAGTCCGTCGAGCTCGCCCTGCACCGCGACGACGCGTCACGAGGCAGCTTCCAGCTCAAGCAGGCGTCCGAGCGGCTTGCCGAGATCAGTGAGATGGGTGGCACCGGTCCAGGCCCGTCCAGCGACCTCGTCGCCCACACCCTGGACGATTTCGCTCAACAGGCCGAGGCCGGGTCATCCGCTCTCTTCGCCGACTACTCCGACAGCGGCTCCACGAAGTCAGTACGAATCGTCAACGACTTCGCCGCCACTTCGACCGCCGGGCTGTCGGCGCTGTCCGAGAACATGCCGGCTGACGCCACCGAATCGTTCGACTCCGCCACCAAGACCATCAACGACCTTGCCATCAGGGCGTCCTCGCTCTGCAGTGCCTGCGCGAGCACCGACGCGCAGGCCTTGGTCAACGCCGTCAAGGGGCTCGCGAAAAGTACGCCTGCCAGAGGCAAGGCTCCGTCCGGTTCCACGAAGGACACGGACGGATCAGCGAAGAAGGAGCCCGTCAGCACCCGTCCGACGGCGGGTTCATTGACGCCGATCCTCCCGACCCTGCCGTCGGTGACCGACTCCCCCACCACCGGCGAGCCGGCGACACCAGATGTCGGCGGGCTGCTCGGCACCGGTGACCACCCGGGTCTCGTCGAGGGCCTGGTCGATGGCCTCGGCGCCACACAGTAGCAGGGTGCAGGGCTGACGTAGCAGTGCAGAGCGGGGCGCCTCAGCGCCCTCCGTCCCGGTGAACATGACGACTCACCGGTCAGGTCATCACACGCCGGTTGCGCCCCATGTCAGTGGAGCACCTCATCGACGTGCACGTCGCCATCGTTGGTATCGATCGCCTTGACGAGGACTGTCACCTGCTCATCGGAGACCTCGACGCCTGCCTCGGTGAAGCCCTTGCGGAGCTCGTCCTCGACGGTGCCCGCAGGCGCCCCGTCCTGGTAGGCGGCGACGCGGTCGACGACGGCCTGCCTCGCCTCGTGCTCTGGTGTCCGATTCTCAGTCATGGCGAAGAACTACCCCCGCCACCCGATCTCACACGCACCGGCCGACGCCGCGCCGCCCGACGGATCAGAAGAAGGCGTTACCGCGATCGACGAGGAGACCGTACAGCGTCTGCTGGATGGTCTCACGCACCTGGTCGGTGACGTTGAACAGCAGCATCGGGTCGTCCGCCGCCTCAGGTTCGAAGGCATCTGTGCGGATTGGTTCGCCGAACTCGATGATCCACTTGCTCGGCAGCGGTACCAGCCCGAGCGGACCAAGGAGCGGGAAGAAGGGCGTGATGGGCAGATAGGGCAACCCGAGCAGCCGAGCAAGCGAGGGAACGTTGCCCACCAGGGGGTAGATCTCCTCAGCACCAACGATGGAGACCGGCACGATCGGCACCTGAGCCCGCATCGCCGAGGACACGAAACCACCGCGGCCGAATCTCTGGAGCTTGTAGCGCTCAGCGAAGGGCTTGCCGATGCCCTTGAACCCCTCCGGCCACACCCCGGCGAGCTCGCCTGTCGTGAGGAGCCGTTCCGTGTCCTCCTGGCAGGCAAGGGTGACGCCGACCTTGCGGGCGACCTGGCCCACGAACGGCAACGAGAACACCAGGTCTGCACCGAGCGGACGCAGGTTGCGGCCGGCATACTTCTTGACCGCGTAGCCCGTGATCATGCCGTCGATCGGGACGGTGCCGGAGTGGTTGGCCACCAGCAACGCGCCGCCCTCGGTGGGGATGTTCTCGATGCCCCGCACCTCGAGCCTGAACCACTTTTCCGCGAGGGGCTCGATGGCGGCGATCATGACCTCGGTGATCTGAGGGTCGAAACCAAACTCGTCAACCTCGTAGTCGCCACTGAGACGTTTGCGGATGGTCGCCAGCAGGACGGCGATGCGGGACTCCCAATCGGTGCCGAGCACACGCTGCGCCGCCTGGACCACGGCCACCATGATCTCGTCGATGGGGATGCCGGCAGACAGCGGGGCCGCACCTGCCGTGCGCGTGCGGCGCGCTGCCTCGTCAGCTGCGGCCGCGGCAGCAGCTGCGGCATCTTCCTCGGTGACCGCGCGCAACCGGGGCTTGTCATCGACGGGTGCAGCAGCCTGTTTCGTCGCGGGCTTCGAGGCTGTTGCCTTCTTCTTCGCGGCGGGTGCCGCCTTCTTGGGCATGGTTGCCGCCCTCGTGGCGACAGGCTCGACTGCCTTCTTGACCTTCGTGACCGGCTTCCTGGCTGGTGCACTACCGGCGATGGAGCGGGCAGCGGCCGACGGCGACGTCGAGCGGTTGCCGCGTCCGGGCTGTCCGCCGGATCCGATGGTCTTGCGTTCGTCGGGCATCAGCGACCTCCCACTGCCGACAGGATGCCCGGGCGTACAGAGCTGCGGAACAAGTCGAAGGTCTCGGCGGACGACCGGGCCGGCTCGAACCCGAAGATGTCGCGCAGCGCCGACGTGTCGACGACCCGCCCATAGGTCAGGAGCCTGTGCAGGTCGGGCGAGATGTCTGAACCCATGGCGCGGATGACCCGCCGTGAGGCGGAGGCGAAACCGATCGGCGGGAGAGGGATGACCGGGCGGCCGAGACGGCGTGCCGCCTGGCTGAGCAGGACAACTCCGTCACCGGCGACGTTGAACGTGCCGGGTCGGTCCTTCAGGACCGCCTCGGTGAGGACGTTCAAGGCGTCCTCCAGGTCGAGGAACTGCAGTCGTGGGTCGTATCCCATGACGGTCGGCAGGACGGGGTTGGCAAAGTAGCTGCCCAGGGGCGAGTCGATATCGGGGTGCAGCACCTGCGCCGAGCGCAAGGTCGTGGTGATGACCTCAGGGCGACGACGCGAGAACCCACGCACGTACGACTCGACCTCGACCATGTCTTTGGGGAAGCCGCTTCGCACGCCGCCACGAGCAGGCAAGGACTCGGTGAACATCGCCGGGTCACGCGGTGACGTGCCGTAGACGGCCGCGGACGACCCGAGCACGAGCTTGGCGATGTTGGACGAACGCTGGCACGCGGCGAGCAGCTGCATCGTCCCGATGACATTGAGCTCCTTGGCACCGCTGGCGCGCCCGCGCTTGGGCGGGTTGACGTCGAGGTGGACGACGGTGTCGGCCTCCTCAACTGCGATGACCTTGCCGACCACCGAGGTGCGGATGTCGGCGCGGACATACTTCACACGGCCGAGGTCGCCGGCTGGGAGAATGGTGTCGATGCCGACGACCTTGTCGATGCCGGACGTCTCGCCGAGACCCGCCAACCGCCGCGCGAACCGCGCGGCGAACGGGCTCGCGACACCCGTGACGAGAACGACCCGGCTCATGGGGCTACTTGCCCAGACGCCGACGCTGCACTCGTGTGCGCTTCAGCATCTTGCGGTGCTTCTTCTTCGACATCCGCTTGCGACGCTTCTTGATGACTGAACCCACGGGTCACTTCTCAATCCTGGTTGTCCACGCAAGGTGGCTGGTGCGCTGAATCTGTGTGCGCTGAGATCGGTGGCCAACCCGATCGCCGGGGCCGTCGGGGACGGGCTCGGTCTTCGGTTTTGGCTGGCCCCAGACTACACGGGGTCGATTGCTTGTCGCGCCGCAGACCATGACTCCAGGCCGTCACCGCGCCTGCGATGACGGGTGGTCGGCGAGCGAGGAAGTCCGGCTCAACCGGCTTCGAAGTACGACTTGTCGAGGAATTCCGCGACAGCATGCTCAGGCACCCGGAACGACCGTCCGACACGCACGGCCTCAAGCTCGCCGGAGTGCACGAGACGGTAGACCGTCATCTTCGAGACGCGCATCTGACCCGCCACCTCGGCGACGGTCAGGAACGACGGTCCGGACGCCATCTCACCACCTGCTTCCTGAGGGGCACGCGCGCTCTCCGGCTTCCCCACCGGAGAACAGCGCGCGTGCCTTGGTTGAGACTAGTGCCTCACGAGGTCTCCAGAACAGTAGTTGCCAAAAATCCGCTCGAGTGGGGCTGATCACGTCATCAGCACCCTGTCAGGGCTGCGGATCGAGCCCGTTGAGCGGGAATGAGGCAATGCGGGTGGCCTGGATGGAGCGGTCGAGCCAGCTCGCGGGGTCGTAGCCCTGTTCCCACGCGCGGTAGGCGATGGTGCGGCCGTCGGTCATGCGCGACGGGGCGGCCGTGCCGCGGAGGCGCTCGATGTGTTCACGCCACGTGTCAGGCGTCAGCACTGACGGGTCGAGCGGTGCGCCAGCCACGATCGCCATGAGGTGAGCCCACGCGCGCGGGACCACGTCCATGACCGCGTAGCCGCCGCCGCCGGTGGCGACCCACTTGCCGCCGCACACCTCCTCGGCGAGGTCGCGCAGCGCCAGGTACGACGCGCGCTGGCCGTCAACGCTGAGCATCAGGTTGGTCAGGGGATCGTCCATGTGTGAGTCGCAACCGTGCTGCGTCACGAGGATGTCGGGCTTGAACTCCCGCACCAGCGGGGGCGCGACAGCGTGGAACGCGCGAAGCCATCCGGCGTCGGACGTTGCCGGAGGCAGGGGCATGTTGACTGCCGACCCCTCAGCACCCTCACCACCGGTCTCGGTCGAGAAGCCCGTGCCGGGGAACAACGTCTGCGGGCCCTCATGGATCGAGATCGTCAGCACCCGCGGCTCGTTCCAGAACATCTTCTGCACCCCGTCGCCGTGGTGCGCATCGACGTCGACGTACGCGACCCGCTGCGCTCCGTTGTCAAGGAGCCATTGAATCGCGAGGGCGACGTCGTTGTAGATGCAGAAGCCACTCGCGTTGGCGGGCATCGCGTGATGGAGCCCGCCGCCGATGTTCACGGCTCGCGGGGACCGGCCGGTCCAGACCCTGCGTGCGGCCTCCACACTGGCACCGGCGATGAGTGCGCTGGCCTCGTGCATGTGGGCGAACACGGGGTTGTCCTCGGTGCCGAGGCCGTGACTCGGATCGGCATACGTCGGGTGGTCGCTGAGCTTGTGCACCCTCTCGATGTAGGACGGGGAGTGGATCCGGCCGAGCTCGTCGTCGGTTGCCGGCGCGGCACCCACGACGTCGAGATTCTCCAGGATGCCGAGCTCACCGGCGAGGCCCATCGTCAGCTCGATGCGGATCGGCGCCATGGGATGCGACTCACCGAAGTCGTACGAGGTGAGGTGCTCATCGAAGACGACGCACGCGCGGTCGGTCATGGACGAAGCCTAGGCCGGGCCGGCGAGCTCTGCGGAACGAGCGGCGCAGGCAAGCACTCCGGCGACGAGCGCCTGCCGGACGCCCAGGTCGTCGAATGTCGCGATCGCGGCGGCGGTGGTGCCGTTGGGTGAGGTGACGCGCCGCCTCAGGTCCTCGGCGGTGTCGTCGGACCCGGCGAGCAGCGCAGAGGCCCCGACGAGGGTCTGGGCGGTGAGCGTGCGGGCGGTGGCCTCGTCGAGCCCCGCCTCGATGCCACCCGCGATCATCGCCTCAGCAAGGTAGAAGACGTATGCCGGGCCAGACCCGGACACCGCCGTGACACCGTCCTGCTTGCTCTCGTCGACGACGACGACCTTGCCGCCAGAACCAAGCAGCTCGACGACGCTCGACAGCTGCTCGTCGCTGACCCCGGGTCCAGGCGAGATGCCGAACATGCCCTCTCCGATGAGGACCGGGGTGTTGGGCATTGCCCTGACCACCGCAACCCCGTCGGGCAGGGCTGAGCGCATCGCGGCGATCGTGGTGCCAGCGGCCAGCGAGACGACCGTGGTGCCCGGTCGCACGGACGAAGCGATCTCGACGAGGAGCGACGGTACGTCCTGCGGCTTGACGACCAGGAGGACGACATCGGCCGTCGCGGTGGCCTCGGCGTTGCCCATCACCTCGACGCCGTGGGTCTCGTGGAGCTCTGCCGCCCGCTCGGCTCGCTTCTCACTGATCACGACGTCGGCGGCGGGGCGGCCCGATCGCAGGATGGCCGCGAGAAGGGTCTCGCCCATCACGCCGGCGCCGAGGATCGCGATGCGTTGGGTCATGCAGGTGACACTAGTCCGGCCCGAGGGGAGCGAGGGGCAGTGGTCGAGGAAGCCGGTGAGACGTCAGACGGTCGCGTGCAGACGGGTGAACTCGAGGGCCTCGACCAAATCGGCCTCGCGCACCGTCTGGTCGGTCGCCTTGCGGGTGTTGATCTCGACGACGATCTCGCCGGTGAAGCCCGAAGCAGCGACGTGGGCAAGGAACTCCTCGCACGGTTGGGTGCCTCGCCCGGGGATCATGTGCTCGTCCTTGGCCGACCCCGAACCATCGGCGATGTGCACGTGCGCGAGACGGTCGCCGGCGTCCTTCGCCATCTGGACAGGGTCGCGGCCCGCGGTGGAGCTGTGCGAGAGGTCGAGTGTCACGTGGGCGAAGTCGTGATCGACGGGGTTCCAACCCGGTGCGTAGGCCTGGAACTCACGCTTGCCCGTGCGCCACGGGTACATGTTCTCGACGGCGTACGTGACGCCGTGCTCGGCCTCGAGGTCGGCGATGCCCTCGACGAAGCCCTTGGCGTAGTCGCGCTGCCACCGGAACGGCGGGTGGACCACGATGACGCTGGCACCGACCTCGTGTGCCATCTCGGCGCTGCGGTGCAGCTTCTCCCACGGGTCACTGCCCCACACCCGCTGCGTGACCAGGAGGCACGGCGCATGGATCGACACCACGGGGATGTCGTGGAAAGCGCTCAAAGCCTTGATCGCGGTGATGTCTGCGCTGACATCATCGATGCCGACCATCACCTCGACCCCGTCGTAGCCGAGCCGGGCCGCGGCCTCGAAGCCGCTCGCCGTCGAGCCCGGATAGACCGACGAGGTCGACAGAGAGACGCGGATGGGGTCAGACACAGGGTCAACAGTAGGACGACGGGGCTAGAGGCCGTCCAGATGCTCCAGCAAGACGCCTTCTCGCAACGCCCACGGACAGATCTCGAGCTCGGTCAGATCGAAGAGTGCCATCGTCGCCTCGGCCACGATGGCACCGGCCTGGATCTGGTGGGCACGGTCCGGGGAGACTCCCGGGAACTTGGCGATGTCGTCGACGTCCATCGTCACGAGGTCATCGACCAGCTGCGAGAGATCGGCCCGGTGAAGCACTCTTCGGACGTACTGTCCGTCGTGCGACGACGCCGCCCCGCAGATCCTGGCGAGCGAACGGAAGGTCTTGCTGGTCGCGACGGCACGGTCGAACGCACCGCCGCGCAGGATCGCTCCGGCCTGCTCGGCGACCGCCGAACGGACGTGCAGCCGCAGCTCGGGCGTCGTGCGACCGGCTTGGATCCACTCACGGGTGAGGCGTCCTGCGCCCAGCGGCAGCGACTGCGCGACGTCGGGCGTCTCATCAGAACCCGCGGCGAGCTCGAGCGAGCCGCCACCGATGTCGAAGACGCCGAGCCGGCCGGCGGACCAACCGAACCAGCGACGCACTGCGAGGAAGGTGAGCCGGGCCTCATCGTCGCCGGCCAGAACCTGGAGGTCGAGGCCGCTGGCCTGGTTGACCTGGGCGATGACGTCCTCGGCATTCACGGCGTCGCGAACTGCCGAGGTGGCGAACGCCAGGATGGTCGTGCACCCCTTGTCCTCAGCCTCGGCTCGCGCGTCGACGACGTACTTGACCAGTCGGGCCACGCCTTCCGCGGTGACCGCCTGCTCGTCGTCAAGGTGCTCGGCGAGACGAAGCGGCTCCTTGTAGGAGTGGGCGGGCACGGGTGGGCCGCCTCGGAAGGCGTCCACCACCAGGAGGTGCCCGGTGTTGGAGCCGATGTCGAGGACGCCCATACGCATACGTCCATTCTGACACCGCCGAAGGTCGGCGTGCGGCTCAGGCGGTCCCGGAAACCGAGTCTGTCTGCCGCGGCGCCGCAAAGACGAAGAACTTGAACATCAGGAAGAGGTATCCGGCCACCACGAAGATCGCCAGGCCCTGGACCCAGACGTGCGAGTAGCCCAGCCGGTCCACGAGGACAACGAGGATCGCGAGGTTGAGCAGGTAGCCGATGCCGTGCGCGACGACATAGCGGCCTCCCGCGCTCCACATGCTCCCATCGTGCCCGAACGTCAGCTTGCGGTTCGCGAAGAAGCTGATGGTGGCGGCGGTGAGGTAGACGATCGTCATCGCGACGGTGGGCGCGCTGCCCCATGCCGTGATCAGGACATAGATGCCGAAGGCGATGGCGTTGCTCGTGAGGCCGATGAGGCCGTAGCGGATGAGCTGGCGCACGTGTCTCCATCGGTGATCAGCGATCGGGCGTGCACGCTGGGCAGAGTGCGGGTCCATTCTAGCCGGGGGACACCGCTGCCCGTGCCGATCGCGGAGTACCTCCGTTCACCCCCGCCGACTAGAGTGGAGGCAATGCCTGAAGTCGAGCTCGGATTCCCGCGGACCTACGTGGAGTTCACCAACCCGGACGATGAGTCCGAGGTCTTCCGCTGCGACCTGACGTGGCTCAGCTCGCGGTGGACCTGCGTCTTCGGCGCTGGCTGCCCCGGCATCTACGACACGTCACCCGAAGCGGGTTGCTGCACGCTCGGGGCACACTTTTCGGACGACGACGATGCACAACGTGTCGGCGCCGCCATGCAGAAGCTGACCCCGGCGCACTGGGAACGTCACGCCGAGGGTCACCGCGGGGGCTGGACCGAGAAGGACGGCGACGGCGAGCTCAAGACGCGCACGTTCGAGGGCGCCTGCATCTTTCACAACTCAGCGGGCTTCGAAGGCGGATACGGTTGCGCGCTCCACGGATACGCGCTCGCCGAGGGGCTCAAGCCGCACACCGTCAAGCCTGACGTGTGCTGGCAGCTGCCGTTGCGCCGACAGTTCCGTGAGGTCGACCGGGGCGACGGCTCGACGTACACCGAGACCCAGATCGGCGAGTACACCCGGGCGGGATGGGGGCCGGGCGGCGCCGACCTCGACTGGTACTGCTCGTCCAACACCGAGGCGCACGTGGGCATGGAGCCGGTCTACATCTCCAACCGCGACGAGCTGACCGAGCTCATGGGCGTGGCGGGATATGCACTTCTCGCCCAGCAC
This sequence comes from Aeromicrobium sp., assembly GCF_014378035.1. Lineage (GTDB taxonomy): Bacteria > Actinomycetota > Actinomycetes > Propionibacteriales > Nocardioidaceae > Aeromicrobium. The sequence continues at coordinate 17,556 of NZ_JACMOM010000093.1, forward strand.
CTCGAGCAGTTCGGCGCCACTGGCCTGCCGACACCCCACCTGGCCGATCCGCCCACCCCGGAAACTCGGTAGAGCGACCACGTCGTCCAGCCGATCGGCGTGGAGAGTCCGGCGCGACAAGCGCGCGGGGATGCCGCGGCGGCTCTCGACCTTCGCGCGCGTCTGACGTCTGAAAACTGAGTGAGTCCAGCGATTTTCTGACCGGACTGCCCCTACACCACCCCGGTCCTTCGACCGACCGGGACCCCCCGAACGGTCGCGTTCCCGCGTCAGGCAACAATGCCGTATGCACCTCGATCACGTCTCGTTCGCCGTTGGCCCCGATGGTCTCGCCGGCACGACTGCAGAGCTCGGTCGGTTGATGGACGCCACGTTCCTCGACGGCGGCGCCCACCCCAGGTTCGGCACCCGCAACATGATCCTGCCCCTCAAGAACCACCAGTACCTCGAGGTCGTGGAGGCGCTGGACCACCCGGCCTCCGACAAGGCTGCCTTCGGGCAGGCCGTCCGTGAGCGCTCCGACGCCGGCGGCGGCTGGATGGCGTGGTGCGTCTCGGTCGACGACATGACCGAGGTCGAGCATCGCATCGGACGTCACGCCGTGGCCGGCAACCGTCGCCGCCCCGACGGGTTCAACCTGGAGTGGCGCCAGATCGGCACCAGCAGCATGCGCGCCGACCCGCAGCTCCCCTACGTCACCTGCTGGGACATCGACCCGTCCGAGCACCCTTCACAGATGGCAGAGGCCACCGTGGGTCTGACCTCGCTCGACATCGCGGGATCACCACAGCGGTTGGCCGACTGGTTGGGCGAGCCGTTGATCGACGCGCTCGAGGACATCGAGGTCAACTGGACCGCGCCCAACGGCCTGCCCGGCATCATGTCTGCGACGTTCTCCACGCCGAATGGCGACGTCCGGATCTGACCGGCGAGTCCCGGCTCAGCCCACGTGGGCGCGGAGCATGAGCGAGACGCCCGGCATCCGACCCACCGGCAGGTAGCGTTCCAGCGCGACGATGCCGTGCAGGAGCCGGTTCAGCGGCGGCGAGACCGATTCGATGTCGCTGCCCGCATTCGCCGGACGCTTGCGCTTCCAGGCGATCGCCGGACGCAGGAGCACGTTCCAGGACCAGACCTCCTCGATGGTGAATCCGGCTTCCTCGAAGAGCTTCGACAACGACTCGCGGGTATAACGACGCACATGGCTCACCGCGACGTCATGATCGCTCCAGAGCCGTGGGTCAGCGGGCACGGCTATCAGCACGCTTCCGCCGGGCTTGAGGACCCGTTTGATCTCCTGGGCCACCGTCGCGTCGTCCTCGATGTGCTCGAGCACATCGAACGAGATCGCGAGGTCGAAGTGGTCATCCGGCAACGGCAGCTTCGTCGCGTCGGCACGCATGACCTTGATGCCGCGATCCTTGGCCAACAGGGCTCCCGACTCGTCGTACTCCAGAGCGAAGGACTCCCATCCGTGCTCCTCGAGCACCGTGGTGTTGCGACCGGCAGCGGCCCCGATGTCGAGGGCGCGACCCGCCGACAACGTCCTGAGCTCACGTGCGATCAGGACGCGACGCTCCCGGAACCACCAGTGGCTCTCCTCGATCTCGGCCATCTGCTTGATCTCCACTGGGTCCATGCTCGAACCCTAACGCAGGCGGGCAGGCGTCCAGACGCGCGCGCCCGGGCCTGCTGGCGCTTCGACGCGGGACCTCAGACGAGGGCCAGCGCACCATCGCCCAGCCGCCGCAGCAGGTCCTGCTGGACGAGCGCGATGCCCACCTCCAGGGAGGTCGGCGGCGCGCCGCGGCCGACCCCTTCCTCCGACGCGGTCAGTCGCAGATCGAGAATGAATGGCCCGTCCCCGAGCGTGTGGATCAACGGAATTCTGCGACCCGTCACGTTGCCCACCATCGTGACCACCTCGGCGATGCTCGTCGAGCGTCCAGAGCAGACGACCCGTCGTGTCGCACCTGCCGTGCCGGCGGCGGCAGACGCAGAGGCCATGCGGAACACGTCCGCCGTCACGAGATGCGCCGCGTCGTCGACGTAGATGTAGTCACGCAGTGTCGACAGGGGGGCGAAGATCGTGGCCGGACGATTGAGCAGGGCGCACAGGCACAGCTGGGTGATGAGTCCCTGCTGCTTCGTCAGGTCCTGCCCCGGGCCGTAGACGTTGGCCAGACGCCCGATGGTCACCGGCAGGTGCGGCGCGAGGAGCTCCAACGCGAGGTCTTCCTGCTCGAGCTTGGTCCGTCCGTACGCGTTCAACGGCTGCGTCGCGGTGTCAGCGCGGAACGGTGGGTCCAGGGAACCTGCGTAGACACCGCCCGCGGACGACACGAGATAGAAACCCCCGCCCTCTCGTCGCAGCACGTCGGAAGCGCGGAGACAGAACGACCGGAACACGGCCAGCTCGTCGTCGAGGGTGGACTGGCTCGTGTGCATGACCCCGGCGCCGGCGGCCCAGACGAGGCCCCACTGGTCGTCAGCGACCCACTCGACGAAGCGGTCGAGCTCTGCGTGAAGGATCGGTGCCGCGCCCGGGGTGCCCCAGGGGACGGGTGCCGCGGAGAACGTCTCCAGGTCACCGGACCGCACGATCGCGGAGCCGACGAGGCCGCCGGCACCAACGACCCACGCCTTGATCCGGCCGGTCACTCGTTGCCCGGGCGCTCGATCGCACCGGGGAAGGCCGTGGCCGGGTCACGGATCACGAGGTAGCTCGACCGACCCATCGACCGGGACGCCATCATGCCGAGGTACTCCGCGATGACGCCCAGCGACAGGAGGATGAGACCCACGCCGATCAGACCCCCCACGACGACTGTCGTCCATCCTCTGACGTCGACCACGCCGAACAGCCTCTGCATGATGAGGACCGTGCCGAGCACGAAGCCGAGCACGGCCGAGGTGAGGCCGATACCCGCGACGAGCCGCAGGGGCTTGGTTCCCGAGGAGAGCACGAGGCGCCAGAAGTGCGAGGCCAGACGTCTCGTCGTGTAGCTCGTGGCCGGGCGTCCCTCGGTGCGCATGGGCACGTCGACGTGGGTCACTGTCGGGATCGACCACAGGAGCGCGATGTCGAGATAGACGCCAGGCCCGATGGATGCCGCCACGATGCGTCCGACCTCACCGGCAACCAGCCGGTAGCTGTGGAAGTTGATGTCGGCGGCCTCGCTGCCGAAAAGCCACTTGAACATCGACTTCGCGACCTTCGACCCACCGTTGCGCAGCGGGCCGTGAGGGCGCTCGTTGGACGGGTTGGCGTACGCCAGCTGGGCCCTGTCGGCGTAGGCCTGGTCGAGCATCGTGCCGATGTGGGAGGGGTCGTGCTGACCGTCCTCGTCGATCGTGACGATCCAGTCCGAGCCGGTCGCGAGCATGCCCGCACAGGTAGCCGGGTGCTGGCCGAAGTTGCGCGACAGCCAGACCGGCCGGACCCAGTCGTGTGCCGCTGCGAGCTCACGGATGACCTCGTCACTGCGGTCCTGGCCGTGGTCCCAGGCAAGGACCACGGACTCAACGATGTAGTGGAGGCCGCTGGCAGTGCGCTGCACGGACGTCAGAGGGGAGATCTCCTCGACCAACCCGGCGAGCGTCTTCTCACCGTTGTACACGGGGACCACGATCGAGATCGAGATCGGCCGACCAGCAGCGGATGGGCTCACGTTCGGCATGGGGCTGAGCAACTTTCGGGAGACGTGGATCTGCTCGGAGCACGCGCTTGGCAGACACCCCGAACATATCGCAGTGCATGCTTCGTCTCGGGAGTGTGCGGGGCTCCCTCGCGCGCTGTGTCCTGCCGCCTGTGTCCGAGGCCTGACCTAGGCTGGCACCATGGCGTCCACCAAGACAGTTCGGCCCGCCTACGCGTGTGCAGATTGCGGCTGGACGACCAGCAAGTGGGTCGGTCGTTGTGGCGAGTGCCAAGCGTGGGGCACCGTCGACATCACTGCTCCTGTGCGCACCGGGCGCACGCAGGCCGCCCCGGTCGCCAGCCCGGCCGTGCCGATCACCGAGGTCCGCATCGAGTCGGCCCGATCCATCACGTCGGGCATCAGCGAGCTCGACCGCGTGCTGGGTGGTGGTGTTGTACCCGGAGCCGTCCTGCTGCTGGCTGGCGAGCCCGGCGTGGGCAAGTCCACGCTGCTGCTCGAGGTCGCTGCGCGATGGGCTCGTGCCGGCCGCCGCACCTTGTACGTGTCCGGTGAGGAGTCGTCCGCGCAGGTCCGGCTGCGAGCCGAGCGCACCGGCGCGGTCGTCGACAACCTCTACCTCGCGGCCGAGACCGACCTCGGCGCCCTGCTCACCCACGTCGAGACGGTGCGGCCGAGCCTGCTGATCGTCGACTCGGTGCAGACCATCGGTTCGGCCGACGTCGACGGCGTGCCGGGAGGCGTCACCCAGGTGCGCGAGGTCGCGTCCGCCGTCATCCAGCGCTCCAAGCGCGACAACATCGCCACGCTTCTGGTCGGGCACGTCACCAAGGACGGCACGGTGGCCGGCCCCCGCGTGCTCGAGCACCTGGTCGACGTCGTGCTCCAGTTCGAGGGCGACCGCAGCTCGCGGCTCCGCCTGCTGCGCGCGGTCAAGAATCGTTTCGGCCCGGTCGATGAGATCGGTTGCTTCGATCTCGTCGACGACGGCATCGTCGAGGTGCCCGACCCCACCGGCCTGTTCGTGTCGCAGCACGAGAAGCCCGTGTCCGGCACCTGCGTCACGGTCACCATGGAGGGGCGGCGGCCGCTCCTCGCCGAGGTGCAGGCGCTGAGCGTCCCCACCAGCAACCCGTCGCCCCGCCGCACGTCGAGCGGCCTCGACTCGTCGCGAGTGGCCATGATCCTCGCGGTGCTGTCGAAGCACTGCGGGCTCGACCTGTCGAACCACGACGTCTACACCGCCTCCGTCGGCGGTGCGCGGCTCGTCGAGCCGTCGGTCGATCTCGCGGTGGCCATCGCGGCGCTGTCGGCCAAGACCGACCAGGTCGCCCCCCACGATCTCGTCGCCATCGGCGAGGTGGGCCTCGCGGGTGAGGTGCGCAAGGTCAGCAACGTGGCCTCCCGGCTCCGGGAGGCCGAGCGAATCGGTTTCAGGCGGGCGATCGTGCCGGCCGGATCTGAAGGTCTGGACGGCTTCACCGGATCGCTCATCATCACGGGAGTTCACGACATTCGCGAAGTGATGGCCTGTCTCAATCTGGTACCCCGGTAGACATACACTGTGTGCCAACACGACAGGGGAAATAGGCCATGAGCACAGCTGCTGAGCGCAACGCAGACAAGCTCGAGGCTGCTGTGCGCCTGCGCGCCACACTGGCCTCCGTCGCTCCCGGCACCGCGCTGCGCGAAGGACTCGAGCGCATCCTGCGCGGCCGAACGGGCGCCCTGATCGTGGTCGGCAACGAGCGAGCGGTCGCGGCGATGTCCACGGGTGGCTTCGCTCTCGACATCCCCTTCACCGCCACAGGACTGCGCGAGCTTGCCAAGATGGACGGCGCCATCATCCTCGACCGCGACGCCAACCGCATTCTCATGGCCGGCGTCCACCTGATGCCCGATCCCTCGATCGTCACGGAGGAGACCGGCACGAGACACCGCACAGCCGACCGGGTGGCCCGACAGACCGGCGTACCGGTCATCTCCGTCTCTGCCTCGATGCACATCATCGCGCTCTACCTCGAAGACCTTCGTCACGTGCTCGAGGAGACTGCCGCCGTGCTCGGCCGGGCCAACCAGGCACTCCAGACGCTCGAGCGCTACCGCAACCGGCTCGATGAGGTGTCCGACGCGCTGTCGGCCCTCGAGATCGAGGACCTCGTCACGGTTCGCGACGTCTCGGCGGTCGCCCAGCGCCTCGAGATGGTCAGCCGTATCGCCGGTGAGATCGACACCTACGTGCTCGAGCTCGGCTCCGACGGTCGCCTGCTCGCGCTGCAGCTCGAAGAGCTCATCAGCGGCGTCGACGCCGAGCGCGAGCTGATCATTCGCGACTACATGCCCACGGGTCGCCGCAAAGGCACCCTCGAGGCAGTCCTCGCCCAGCTGGCGGCCATCGAGTCGACCAACCTGGTCGACCTCGGCGCGGTGGCCCGTGCGCTGCGCATCGGCACCGACGAGAATCTCGACAGCCCTTTGGCGCCGCGAGGCTACCGTCTGCTTGCCCGCATCCCGCGGCTCCCCGTCACCGTCGTCGAACGCCTCGTCGAGCACTTCGGCTCGCTCCAGAAGTTGCTTGCGGCCAGCATCGAGGACCTTCAGACCGTCGAGGGTGTCGGCGACCTGCGCGCACGAGGTGTGCGCGAAGGCCTGTCGCGCCTCGCTGAGTCGAGCATCCTCGAACGCTACGTGTGACGTTCTAGTCGGCCGGCCTGGTCGTGGTCTTGGGAGGTTTCGGTGTGGGGGTCGACGTCGACGAGGTCGGCTTCGGGGATGGTGTCGTCCCGGTGGGCTTGGGAGTCGGCCTGCGCTCGAGGGTGAACGTCGTCCGGCCCGGTTCGCCACCGAGAGTGCCGACCTGCACGGTGTACTTGCGCGGCGCCGCGTAGTCCTCCGTGGGGGAACAGCCGCCGCCTGACCCGCGACCTGACCACTGCGCGGTGACCAGGGACGCCCATCGGGGCGACAGGGACACCGGGTCGGCGAGCAGTGACTCCCTGCACACCGTGGAGTCCCAGATCGCAGACTTGCCGGCGCTGATCACGGCGACAAGGTTGGCGTCGGAGGGCGTCAGCGTGCACGGCTTGGTGTCGGTCGAGCTGACCACCAGGCCGATCTTGACGGCCCCTCCGGCGAGCTGCCCGGAGTCGACCGTCGGGGTGATGCGGACCTTCTCGGGGTCGCACGCGCGGCGGGCGCTCACCAGACTGACGTTGACCACCCCGTCGACCGGGGCGGCTGCGGTCGGTGTGGTCGGGGAGCCGGTGGTCGCCGTGGGGGTGGGGTCCGTGGTCGGCTTGCCGTCATCGCCGGCCGTGAGCCGAAGCACGACCCACACGACACCTATCGCCAGCGCGAGGAGCAGGAGACGCCGGCGCCAGTAGATCTTGGCAGGCAGTCGCTGGCTCACGGGCCCACGCTAGCCGCGACCCGTGTCGTGCGAAGATCGACGCGCCATGACGCTTCACGCCGCCCCTTTCAGCACAGGCCAGCTGGGCCAGCTGCACGAGGACGTCATGAGCTGGTTCGCCTTGGCGGCACGCGACCTTCCGTGGCGCAGGGACACTTCTGCGTGGGCGGTGATGGTCTCAGAGTTCATGCTCCAGCAGACCCCCGTGGCACGGGTGCTGCCGGTCTATCACGCCTGGATGAGGCGGTGGCCGACCCCGGCGTCGCTGGCGGCAGATCCACCCGGAGAGGCGGTCCGGGCGTGGGGGCGGCTCGGCTACCCGCGCCGTGCCCTGCGGCTGCACGCGGCAGCAGTGGCCATCGTCGAGCGGCACGACGGTGGCGTCCCCGACTCTGTCGACGATTTGCTGGCTCTTCCCGGCGTGGGCGCCTACACGGCGGCAGCCGTCATGTCGTTCGCCTTCGAGGGTCGCGAGGTCGTGCTCGACACCAACGTCCGGCGGGTTTTCGCCCGCCTCGTGGCCGGCGACCAGCTGCCTTCCACCTCCGTCACCGTCGCCGAGCGAGATCTCGCGGCCTCGCTGATGCCCCTGCACGATGCACACCGATGGGCTGCAGCGACGATGGAGCTGGGGGCGCTGATCTGCACGGCCAGGTCGCCCCGGTGCGAGCAGTGCCCGGTGGCGTCACTCTGCCGCTGGCGGGCAGCCGGCTACCCGGAGTTTGACGGGGATCGTCGACCCACCCAGTCGTGGGAAGGCACCGACCGGCAGTGCCGGGGGCGGCTGCTGGCCGTTCTCCGCGACGCGGCTGACCCTGTGTCGAAAGCGACGCTCGACCTGGTGTGGACCGACGAGACACAGCGGGAGCGTGCGCTCGACGGGCTCGTCGCCGACGGGCTGGTCGAGCCTGCCGGCGAGAACACCTTCTCGCTCCCCCGCTGACCCGCGGGCCTCTTGCGTCAGGCGAGCGCCCGCGCGAGGTCACCGACGACCTCACCCGCCTCGGCATCGTCGTCCAGCGGCCTGTCGAGGAACAACCCGTTGAACGTCGCGTCAATCAGCAACGCCAGCCGCGACGCACGTGCAGGTGTGGTCCCGGAATGCTGCAGGTGGCCGGCGACCGCCTCGATCCACACGGCGTTGGACTGGCGGATCGACGTCGCGTAAGGCTCGCGCCCGAACAATCCGAGCGCCGCTGCCTCGACGTACATGCGCTGGCATCGCTGAACATCTCGCCGGGTGAACGTGGCCCAGAGGTCGAGCACCGCACGGCGTGTCGAGGGCGAAGCAGGCATGGCGTTGATGATCGCCGTCGACCGGATGTTCGAGGTCGCGAGGACCTCGGTGATGAGCGCGTCCTTGGATCCGAAGTGATAGATCAACATGCGGTCGCTGGTGTCGAGGTCGGCGGCCAATGGGCGCAGGCTCAGGCCGATGAGGCCATGGGCAAGCGCATAGTCGGTTGCCCGCTCCGTCAGCTGCTCCCGCTTGCTCAGCACCGGTTCGCTCATCAACAGAACTGTAGCATCTGCTACAGTTTTCGTGTAGCGCCTGCTACATAGCTCAGGAGAAATCATGTTCGTCGCCGCCGCACTGCTTGCGGTCGCCATCGCCACCGAGGTGCTCGCGACCGCCGCCCTTCCACGGGCGCAGGGATTCACCGACCCACGCTGGACGGCGATCGTGGTGGCCGGCTATGCCCTGTCGATCTGGCTGCTGACGATCGTCGTGAAAGAGATACCGGTCTCCGTGACCTACGCGATCTGGGCCGGCCTCGGCACCGCCGCGATAGCCGTCGTCGGCGTCGTCTTCCTTGATGAGCCAGTCAGCATCGCGAAGGTCACGGCACTCGCGATGATCGTCGGCGGAGTCGTGCTGCTGAACTTTCAGGGCGCTCACTGACAGTCGCGTCCTCACAACCGACGAAGCCCCCGCTGCAGGCAGCGGGGGCTTCGTCAGGTCGTACAGGCTATTCGGCTCCGGCCTCGACAGCTGCCGGCGGCGGCACCTCCGGCAGTTCGGGCTCGGCCTTGGCACGGCCCTCGAACGTGAACACCGCTTCGATGCCCTCGCCCTCGACGCCGACCAGCACCAGCTGACCAGGACGGATCTCTCCGTAGAGGAGCTTCTCGGCCATGACGTCCTCGATCTCGCGCTGCACGGCACGCCGCAACGGGCGCGCGCCAAGCAGCTTGTCGAAACCGCGCTCGGCAAGTAGCGACTTGGCCTCGGTCGTGAGCTCGATGCCCATGTCCTTCTCGGCCAGCCGCTTCTCCAGCGACTCGATCATCATGTCGACCATCTGCAGGATCTCCTCCTGCGTCAGCTGCGGGAAGACGATGATCTCGTCGACTCGGTTCAGGAACTCGGGACGGAAGTGCTGCTTGAGCTCCGTCTTGACCCGATCGCGCATCTTGGCGTACGACCCCGCCACGTCTCCGGCCTGGCTGAAGCCCAGGTTGACGCCCTTGGCGATCTCGGTCGAGCCGAGGTTGGTCGTCATGATGATCACGGTGTTCTTGAAGTTGATGACGCGGCCCTGGCCATCGGTCAGGTGGCCCTCCTCGAGGATCTGCAACAGCGAGTTGAAGATATCGGGGTGGGCCTTCTCGATCTCGTCGAACAGCACGACCGAGAACGGCTTTCGGCGCACCTTCTCGGTGAGCTGACCGCCCTCTTCGTAACCGACGTAGCCGGGAGGCGAACCGAAGAGGCGCGAGACCGTGTGCTTCTCGCTGTACTCGCTCATGTCGAGCTGGATGAGTGAGTCCTCGTCGCCGAACAGGAAGTTGGCGAGCGCCTTGGACAGCCACGTCTTGCCGACACCCGAGGGCCCGGCAAAGATGAACGATCCGCCCGGACGCTTGGGATCCTTGAGACCGGCACGGGTGCGCCGAATGGCCCGCGACAGCGCCTTGATGGCCTGCTCCTGGCCGATGACGCGCTTGTGGAGCTCGTCCTCCATGTTGAGGAGTCGGCTGGACTCGGCCTCGCTGAGCTGGCCGACCGGGATGCCGGTGGCCTTGGCGAGCACCTCGGCGATGAGCTGCTCGTCGACGACCGCGACGGAGTCGAGGTCGCCAGACTTCCACGCCTTCTCACGCTCGCCCTTCGCGCTGATGAGCTTCTTCTCCTCGTCGCGCAGGGAGGCTGCCGCCTCGAAGTCCTGCGCGTCGATGGCACCCTCCTTGCGGCGGCGCACGTCAGAGATCTTGTCGTCGAACTCCTTGAGCTCGGGCGGCGTCGCCATGCGGCGGATGCGCAGACGGGCGCCAGCCTCGTCGATGAGGTCGATCGCCTTGTCGGGCAGGAACCGGTCGGAGACATAGCGGTCGCCCATCGTCGCCGCGGCCACGAGGGCCTCGTCGGTGATGGAGACGCGGTGGTGCGCCTCGTAGCGGTCGCGCA
>NZ_JACMOM010000094.1 GCF_014378035.1 Aeromicrobium sp.
CTCAACGAGGTCCTCGGCGAAGAGGGCATCCAGGTGTCTCAGCTCATCATCGGCGGGCGGATCGTCGAGGGCGATGACGAGAAGGATCCCGACGTCCTCGCCGAGCTGCTGTGGTCGCTGCACACCGGACGGGACAAGTTCCGTCATCAGGTGAGCGCGGACTGAACCGGCTGGGCCTCGATTTTCGACAGGCCTCCACGATGACGTCATTCAAACCAACGTGGTCGCCGCAGTCTCGTTGATCACGGGTAGGCCTGCTGGTCCTAGGTCTGCTGGTGCTAGGTCGCCAGCGACGGGTCGGACGCGGGGAGGAACAGCGCCGGAAGCTCATCGGAAGGCACCGGCTCTGTCCAGAGGAAACCCTGTCCGAGGTCGCAGCCCATCTCGGTGACGATTCGTCGTTGCTTGTCGTCCTCGATGCCCTCGGCGATGGCGCGCAGGCCGACGGAGTGGGCAAGGTCGACGATGCCGCGAACGATGGCCTGGTCGTCGGGACTGCTGGCGACGGTCCGGACGAAAGCCCGGTCGATCTTGAGGTAGTCGACGGGGAACGTGCGCAGGTAGGTGAGGCTGGAGTAGCCGGTGCCGAAGTCGTCGAGCGCCAGCCCGATGCCAAGGGTCTTGAGGTCGGTGAGGTGGGCGAGGGCGGAGTCCATGTCGGCCACGGCGCTGGTCTCGGTGATCTCGAGGACGAGCCTGTCAGGCGCGACGCCGGAATGGTCGAGGGCCAGGGCGACGGAGTCCACGAACCCGGGATGCTGCAGCTGAGGTGCGGACACGTTGATGCTCATGAACGCTCCCTCGACGAGGTGCACGGCCGCCTTGCAGGCCGCGCCGACGACCCACGTGCCGATGGCGGTGATCTGGCCGCTCGCCTCGGCCATGTCGATGAAGTCGGCCGGCATCAGGAGGCCGCGCTCCGGATGGTCCCACCGGACGAGGGCTTCGACCCCCACGCACTTGTCAATCCGCATGTCGAAGATCGGCTGGTAGTGCAGGCAGAGCTCGTCACGGACGAGGGCCCGCTCCATCGCCACCCGTACGAGCGATCGCGACTCGGCGTTGAGCCGCATCTCCGGCTCGAACACATTGAAGAGGTGACTCCCCCGGGCCTTCGCCGCATACATGGCCACGTCGGCTTCGGCGAGAAGCTGGTCGGGCGTCGAGTGGTGCCCGCTCGACGGTGCGATGCCGATGCTGAAATGTGTGATCAGCTCGATTCCGGCGACGACAACCGGCCGACTCGTCGACTCGAGGATGCGCTGTGCGACCACCGTCGCCCCGTCGAGGCTGGTGTCCTCGAGCAGGATGGCGAACTCGTCGCCCCCGAAGCGGGCCACGACGTCCTCGGGACGCACGCAGGCGACGAGCCTGCTGCCCATCTCGCACAGCAGCTCGTCGCCCGCACCGTGCCCGTGGGTGTCGTTGACTCCCTTGAAGTCGTCGAGATCGAGGAAGCACACGACCAGCGGGTGGGTGCCGCGGCGGTCGATAGCGTGCTGGGCGCGATCGAGGAACAGCGCCCTGTTGGGGAGTCCCGTGAGGCTGTCGTAGAGTGCCCGCTCCCTCAGCTCGTCCTCGAGGCGCCGACGGTCCGTGATGTCGCGGCTGTTGAGCACGAGGGCGTTGACGGTGGGGTCGTCCAGCAGGTTCGTCACGGCGGTCTCGGTGTAGAGGTACGAGCCGTCGGCGTGCTGAAAGCGACACTCGATGCGCACTTCTTCGTCGAGATCCGCTCGGCGAAGAGCGTTGGAGAACGACGTCAGGTCACCGGGGTGGACCCAGTCGATGACGGGTCGGCCGATCAGGCCGGTCGATGGTAGGTCGAACACCCGCGAAACCGCCGAGCTCTGATAGCTGACGAGGCCGTGTGCGTCAACGAGCGTCAGGACGTCGCTCGAGTTCTGCGCGAGCGAGTGAAAGCGTGTCTCGATGCCGGCGAGATGCTCGAAGGCCGCACCCGCGAGAGTCGCGACGAAACCGGCGAGCTGCACCTCCTCCTCACCGAACAGGTGGCTGATCTTGCGATGCGTCACGTAGAAGCAGTACCGGGTCTCGCCGTGGACGACGATGGGTGCGGCCAGGACAGACCGGACGCCCGACATCACCAGGCTGTCGCTGTCGCTCGCGGTCGAGTTGTTGTCGACGACCGGCGCTCCGCTCTCGATGGCCCTCGCGACCAGCGTGCGGCTGACCTCGTCGACCGACTCGCCCGACTCGGTGGTGACGTCGCGGTCGAGCACGGCATCGACGCTCACCAGGTGGCACCGCTCGCCCCGCAGGAGGGTCAGCGCCGCATCCCTGACGGCACTGTCGACGGCCGCCGAGGACGTGGCTGCGGTGATGATGCGCCCGACGCTGAGCAGCGTCGTGAACCGGTCGAACAGCGATACGCTCGGCGTCCCGATCCCTGGAGGCAGGGGCTCCTGGGTCATCTCGATGGCCCACACCGCCGCCCGTGCGTCAGCAAGCACACGTTCATCGGCGCCTCGCGCCATCGCGACCTGCGCCATCGCACGCCTCGTCATGGCGGCCTCATAGGCAGCTCCCTGGTCGAGCGCGACCTGGAGGCTTCGGCGGAGCATCTTGTCCATCCGGCGTGGACGGTTGCGCAGCGATGCCAGCAGGCCCGCCTCGCGCAGCGCATGGGGCGCGTTGTTGCGATAGCTCCATGCCCAGAGCCGTGCTCGTCGTACCGCCCCGGACGCCTCTCGGATGAGCGCGGCGCGGCCGACCGGGTCGTGCGGCGCTGCGTCCTCAGCGCGGGCACGAGCCACTGTCGCCGCCCAGCACGGCACGGCGGCCGCGTACTCCTGACGTAGCCCGGCCCCCCGGATCGTGGCCGCAGCCTCCGCAAGGTGTGCGGCTGCGGCGTCGACGTCGCCCTCCTTGAACGCACAGATTGCCGCGGCCAGACGAACCTCGGCAGTAGTGCTCGCGTCCTTGCTCCCGAGAGCGAGCTCGGCCTCGATGAGATGGGAGTCGACCTGACCGTCTGAGGCGCGGGCCCAGACGGAGAGGCCCACGCCGGCTGACGTCTGGTCGCCGATCGCGGTCGCCGACTCGTAGACATCGCGGGCGACGGAGGCAGCTTCGGCGAGCTTGCCCTTGCGGTAGAGGCACATGGCGAGGTTCCAGCCGGCGGTGTTGGCCTCCCACTGATCACCCGTGGACTCGAGCAGCCGGATGGACTCACGGCACGCCTCTTCGGCCTCGTCGAACCGTGACGAGGCGTAGAGCGTCACACCGGCAAAGCCCTGGCTCTGGCCCTCGCCCCACAGGTCGCCGAAGCTGCGCCTGATGTCGAGCGACCTGCCGACATACCGGAGTGCGCGGCCGAACAGCGGAATCATCGTCATGACGGGCGCATGCTCTGAGTAGGCCTGGCCCAGCTCGGCACTGGGCGGGTAGCGCTCGGCGAGGTTCATGCCGCGCAGGTGGTTCCACCCGCAGGTGACCTTGCCGCCGAGAAACCAGTAGAGGTAGGTCATCCGGCTGTGCAGCCGCATCGCCAGGAAGTCCTCCTCGTGACCCTGGGGGTCGCGTCGACCAGTCATGAGACGGGGAAGCACGGTATGCGTGACCTGCACCGTGACCTCCCAGAGCATGCGGAGCAGGAGCGAGACGAAGTGCCGTGGCACGGGCCGCCCCAGCCGGGCCAACGCTCCTTCGAGGTATCGCTGGGCGAGCACGACGTCGCCCCGCTTGAACGCGAGGTCGCCAAGCTTGCCCTCCAGTGCTGCCTGGTGCACCCGGTCGTCGACCAGCTCGCGCGCTGCCTCGAGCTGTGACCCTGCCTCGTCGTACGCGCCCTGGAGAGTCAGGATGTCACCGAGTCCCTCAGCAATCAGGGTGTGCGTGGCGCGGTCGTCGCCCGCGACGCCTCTCTCGGCCATCCGGTAGTGCGCGAGCGCGGAGTCGAGCCCGTACTGCACGCGGGCGATCTCGGCCGAACGCAGGGCATACGGCATCGCGGCTTCGTGCCGTCCAGCGGCGTCGAGGTGATACGCAAGGTCGAAGACGGAGGCCCCGAGGTTCTCCTGACCCTGCATCGCGTCCGCTGCCCGGCTGTGCAGGTTGCGACGGGTCGTGTCGTCGAGGCGCTCGAGCAGCGCCTCGCGGATCTTGTCGTGCGCGAAGCTGCACAGTCCTGTGCGCTCGTCGGTCCAGATCAGACGTCGACGTCGGGCATCCTGCAGGACGGCCGCCGCCGACTCCGACTGACCCACCAGCTGTGCCGCGAGCACGAAGTCGAACTCCTTGCCGAGGGCCGCGCCCGCCGACAGCACCTGGATGGAGTCGTGGGAGAGCAGCTCGAGCCGCCGGACGAGGAAGCCGGCCGAGCGGCGTGCCGTCTGCACGTCCTGCAGTGCCGTGTCGTCGACGCGCCACCCGTTCTCGTCGCTGACCAACGCTCCGCTCTCGAAGAGTCCGCGCAGGACGGCCGCACCCATGAACGGGCTTCCGTCAGCCAGTCGGACGACCGTGTTGATGGCCTCGTCGGGCAAAGGCCCTGCCATCGACTCGGTGAGCTGCGCCATCGCCCGGGAGGACAACGGTCCCAGCTGCACCGACCTCCCGCGCGGGATGGCGCGCAGGGGGTGAAACTTGTCGACCTCCTCGGACCGGAAGGCGGCGATGACACCCACGTTGGCAGGCGGAACGACCCCCTCGGCGAAGATGTTCGCAAGGAGTCTGATGGCAAGCCGGTCAGCCCACTGGCAGTCGTCGAGCACGACCAGCACGGGGTGGCCTGCCGAGGCGATCGAGTGGAAGAGATGGTTCAGGACCGTGAGGCTCCGCTGCTCACCGAATCGTTCGGGACCCGTCTCCCGGCGATCATCGATATCCAGAAGAGGGCCGAGGGCCGGCAGGACCCGGGCGATTGCCGACGCACCGTCACCGATGCCCTCGCGGATCGATCGGCGCAGGCCCCCGTTGGACTCCGCACAGGTCACGAGGTCGTTCGCGAAGCCTTGCAGCAGCGCGAAAGGTCGTCCTCCGGTCTTGGGAATCCCCCGGCCCCGCAGGACCAGTACTCCCGATGCCGAGGCGTGCGAAGCGATCTCTGCCAAGAGCCGACTCTTGCCGCCACCCGAGTCGGCCTCGAGGAGCACCAGACCGCTGCCTCCCCCGCTGACCTCGCTCACGAGCACGTCCAGGCTCGCCAGCTCGGCCTCCTGCCCGACGAAGGCCGGGTCTGTCAACGTCCGACGGTGGTCGATCCGGCCGATGACGAGACGGGGGTCAGTCTCCCCGTCCTGCAGTGCTTCCAGCAGGGCCGCGAGGTCGTAGGCCAGCGCCGAGGCTGATTGGTAGCGGTCAGCGGGATCTTTGCTGAGAAGCCTCTGCAGGATGGCGTCGACAGCCCGCGGCGTGTTGGGCATGAGCTGCCGCAGCTCCGGCACCGGCATCGACAGGTGCTCGCGCAGCACCTCTCCGACGCTGCGACCCGGGAATGGCGGACGCCCGGCGAGGCCCTCGAACAACAGCACACCCACGGCGTACAGGTCTGCCCTCTCATCAGCCGGGACCGACAGCATGCCGGCAGCTTCCGGGGCGAGATAGCGGACGGTACCGACGAGGTCGTCGCTCACCGAGTCGTCGAGGGTCGGGCCGCGGGCAAACCCGAAGTCGATCAGCGTCACGGTGCCGACCGGGTCGATGCCGTCGACGATGACGTTGGCGGGCTTGACGTCCCGATGAAAAACGCCTGCACCGTGGGCCACATCGAGGGCGCTGACGATGTCGATGCCGATGCGCAGCATGGTGAGGAGCGGCAGAGGACCGTCTGTCATGATCCGCTCGAGGGTCAAACCGGGTACGAAGGGCTGCACGAGGTACCAGTGGTCGTCGCTCACACCGGCGTCGTACAAGCCGGTCAAGCCAGTTCCGCTGAGCTCACGCAGGACACGGGTCTCGTGCTCGAAGCGGAGTCTCGCGGCGTCGTGGATGAGGAGCGGGACGATCGATTTCAGCACGACCTGTGTCGCGTTCCAGGTGTCGACCGCAAGGAATGTGTCGACCCCGTTGCCCGACTTCAGGGCCTCGCCCAGCTGATAGCGCCCGGCGAAGAGATCGAGAGCATCGACGCCCGGTGATCCGGCGTCTCGCCCGATCTCAGGCACTGTCATGTCGGTCCGTTCCAAGACATGTCGCTGACGGGTCGGCGATGGCTTCGCGCACTCGCCGCGGGCGCACGAAAGGTCGGGAGTCGGTCGCCGTCTTCTCAGCATGACCATTTTCGGCGATCCGGGCAATGACTCGTTAGAGGTTCGACGATGGCCCGATCTGACTAATTCTGCGGTCAGTCCATTTGCGTGCCAACGGACGAGCCTTCAGAGTTGGCACCATGATTCGCGCATGCAGCAAGGTCGGCGAAGCGTGACAGCAGCTCCCGGCGCCGGCCCCGCGATCTTTCGGATCGGCCTCAAGAACGTCCTCGGCTCGAACTGGACCCGCGGTGAGCATGCGTGGGCAAATCGTGCTCCGATGCTTGAACGTGAGCTCCTCGGCCCGGAGGGCATGCAGGCAAGCGTCTACTTCTTCATCGAGGCCAATCGCCGGGCCGAGCGGGTGTCGTTGCGGCAGATGCTGCGGCGGTGGGACGTCGTGCGCACCGTCGGCAACAACGACGCCTACAACAACCGGGACGAGCACCGCCTGCTGTCGAAGCACGAGCTTCCGCTGGGAACGCACACCCGCCAGCAGCGCTACGTCACGATCGTCCGATACCGCCATCTCCCCAGTGGCGTCGAGTGGACCGCGGCAACGACTCACCTGTCGTCGTCGGTGGGCACGACGGCTGAGAAGGCCGCCGCCTCGCGTCAACTACAGGGTGGACGTCTCGCCGAGCTGTGCCAGGAACACCGGGTCGACGTGCTGGCCGCTGATCTGAACAATGTCGTCGTTCGTCCTGACACCCCCCGCGGGATACTCGAGGCCGCGGGCTACCAAGACTGGCGTTCGGTCACCGCGGTCGAGAACGTCGAGCACGACACTCATCACGCCCTCGGCGCGCCGCCCCCACGCCGTGGAAAGCACCTCGACGCCATCTATGTGGGCCCACGGGTCACCGTGCTCGACGGTCGGGTCCAGACCAGCGAACCCGACAGCTCGG
Source organism: Aeromicrobium sp. (assembly GCF_014378035.1). Classification (GTDB taxonomy): domain Bacteria; phylum Actinomycetota; class Actinomycetes; order Propionibacteriales; family Nocardioidaceae; genus Aeromicrobium. The sequence continues at coordinate 7,121 of NZ_JACMOM010000094.1, forward strand.
ACCACTTCGGTCTGGTCTGCACGGTCTCGGTGGCCGAGTCCGGCTGATCAGCCGCGCAAACGTTTGACGGCGACGCCCGTGCTCTCGTCGGACCGGCTGACCTCGTCGGCACCGGGCTCACGGAACAGAGGCGGCATGAAGCGCAGCATCAACGCCGACCACGTCAGGTGAGTCAGCATCGGTGCCTGGATGCCGCCCGAGGCGCGGCGCTGGAGCCCGAACAAGGTGCCCATGAAACCGCTGGCAAGGACCAGCGCAGGGTTGCGTGTGGACGTCGTGGCGAGCGCGTAGATCGCGGTCGACTTGACGACGGGGTGGCTGGTGCCGGCTGCTGCGTAGAGGGCTCCGCGAAAGAACACCTCTTCAGCGGCGCCGTTGGCGAATGTCGTGAGCGCGACGAGCGGTGCAGAACCCTGATCGGCGAATTCCAGCACGTGCTTGAGCGACCGGTCGAGCACCGGGATGTGGCGACAGACAAGTGCGCACCCGTAGAAGAACCCGAA
>NZ_JACMOM010000017.1 GCF_014378035.1 Aeromicrobium sp.
CGCCGTCTTCGTGACGATCGATGCGGCCAGGTCGCTGCTCGGTGACGGTGAGCCCCGCAGCTCCACGGTGGGCATCGTGCTGGCTGCGACCAGCCTCGCCGTCATGCCGGGGCTGTCATGGGCCCAGCGGCGCGCGGGTCGCGAGCTCGGATCGCGCTCAGCCGTCGCCGACTCCAAGCAGACGCTTCTCTGCACCTACCTGTCGGGCGTCCTGCTGGTCGGGCTGCTCATCAACAGCCTCTGGGGCCGGGGTTGGGCCGCGTGCAGTGGCGGCTGCTGCGTGCCCGCCGATCCGTCCTGACCGCAGGGTCGTCGTCGCGTCCCGGTGTGCGTCACAATCGGGGCATGCCTGATGCAGTGATCTTCGACATGGACGGCACGCTGTGCGACACCTCGGACATCGTGCACCTGATCGAGGGCGAGCAGAAGGACTACGCGGCCTTCCACGCCGCGTCGGCGGCCTGCCCTGCGCACGATGACGTCGTGGCAGCAGCCAAGGACCAGCGCGCCCAGGGGAGAGCGATCCTGGTCGTGACGTCTCGCGAGTTCATCTGGCGCGACCTGTCACTCGACTGGCTCGTGAAGCACGACATCGGCTACGACGCGCTCTACATGCGCATCGTCGGCGACTACCGCAAGGACGTCCTGGTGAAGAAGGACATCCTCAAACAGATCACGGACGACGGGTATCGGGTGCTGACCGCCTGGGACGACAAGCCCTCAGTCCTCGATCTGTGGCGGGAGAACGGCATCGAGGTGCACCCCGTCGGCTGAGAGGGCGTCAGAGCTCGAAGGTCGCGCGCTCGTCTTCAGGGACGAGCGCAACGAACTCAGGGTTGTCGCGAATGACCGGAGGGATGAACGGGCAGTACGGCAGCACCGTGCCGCCGCGGGAGGAGATCTCCTCGAGCGCCCCGTTGATGAGGGTGCGACCGATGCCGCGGCCCTCGAACTGCGGGTAGACGCGGGTGTGCGGGAGGGCGTACTCGTTGCCGTCCTTGCGGTAGTCGACGAATCCGGCGAGCTCACCGTCGACCGTGATCTCGAAGCGCGAATCGGCCGCATTGTCGTGCACGGTGGTCTTCATCCGACATTCCCCTTTTGATGGATGTTGTCTGCAGGCGCAAAGATGCGTCACAATGGTCTCAGGTGCACCCAAGACGCTGGGGAAGGCGACACTAGGGAGGCACCGATGAACAAGTCTTCGCCGACGACCCCGACCAGGGGTGTGCTCTTTGTGCATTCAGCCACGTCCGCACTCTGCCCTCATGTCGAGTGGGCCGCTGCTGGCGTGCTCGGCGGCACGCCCGACTTCGCGTGGGTGCCGCAGCTCGCCGAGCCCGGCAGCTACCGCGCCGAGCTGTCGTGGCAGGCGCCCGCCGGCACTGCCGCGGCGATAGCCCCAGCGCTGCGTGGCTGGGAGCAGCTGCGCTTCGAGGCCACCGAGGAGCCGACGTCGTGCACCGAGGGCGCGCGCTACTCGTACACCCCTCGGCTCGGCATCTTTCACGCCATGACGGGCTTGCATGGTGACGTGTTGATCCCCGAGGACCGCATCAAGGCCTTCAGGGTCAAGGTCGCGCTCGGCGAGGTCGACATGGACACAGCGCTCGACGGGCTTCTGGGCATGGCCTGGGACTCCGAGCTCGAACCATTCCGGCACGCCGGCGAAGGTGCACCCGTGCGGTGGTTGCACCAGGTCATCTAGGGCCCGGTCATCCGGCCACGTTGATCTAGCCGATGGTGACGGTAGCCGCCGGCGACACCTTGCCGGACTCCTTGGCAAGCATCCGGAACTTCCGCTTGCCGGTGCGCGAGGTGTAGATCTCGGTCTTGTACTGGCCGCCCGCGCGGGTCGTGGTGTCGATCGGGAACTCGTCCCACTCGCCGCCGGGATCCTTCACCTGCACCTGCAGGAGCGCGTTCTCTCCGAGGGCCGGGAATGCACCCTGCAGGACGAACCGCTCACCGGGCGAGACGTTTTCGCTCGACACGGTCAGGGTCGGATCGGGGTCGACCGTGCCGCTGGTGCTGGTCGTCGGCGGGGGAGTGGGGGTTGCTGAGGGGGTCGCCGACGCGGTCGCAGGTGTCGACGGCGCCGAGACCGGCGGCAGGTCGACCGACCCGAGGCCCGTCGCGGTGACGAGGGCAGCACCGCCAAGGCCCAGGGTCGCTCCGACGATGCCGCCGACGATCGCGAGCGCAAGCACCAGCTGGGCCACTGCGCCGTTGTTCTTCCTCTGCGCTGCGGTGGCGGACCGGTTTGCCAAGGCTGACGGCGGGGTGCGGGTCGACGGCGCCCCCACGGAGGTCGCCCCACGGGGAGGCACGGAGCCGTCGTGTCGCACGACGGCTTTGATCGCGTCATCGACGGTCACGAGCCCGTCGATGGTGTCGTCGGACAGGTAGACGCCGAAGCGGCGTCCTAGCTCCTCACCGACCTCGACGATCGTGAGCGAGTCGGTGCCGAGGTCTTTGAGACGCGCCTCGGGCACGACATCGTCTGCGGGACAGCCCACGACACGGACGAGGATGTCCGTGAGCTCTTGGCGGACTGACGCTGCGGCGGGCACGGGGCAAGTCTATGGCGTGACTCACGGAGACATGACGGGTGCCGAGGATCACGCGAACCGGCACCGGGTTCATGGGCGCCCTGGACCGTTGCGCCGTAGAATAGGCCGATGGAAAGCGTCGGGGACGTTCAGTACGTCGTTGTGCACGGCTACCGTCGAGCGTTCCGCATCTCCGGGTCCGGGCCCGCGCTTCTTCTCCTGCACGGCCTGGGTTGCGACTCATCGACGTGGGTCGACGTCATCCCGACCCTGGCTGAACACTTCACGGTCATCGCTCCCGACCTGCTCGGGCACGGCGAGTCCGACAAGCCCGACGCCGACTACTCACTCGGTGGGTACGCCAACGGCATGCGGGACCTCCTGACGATCCTCGGCATCGACAAGGCCACCGTCGTCGGTCACAGCTTCGGTGGCGGTGTCGCGATGCAGTTCGCCTACCAGTTCCCCGACCGCACCGAGCGAGTCGTGCTGGTGTCGACCGGCGGGCTCGGTCGCGAGGTCACGCCCCTCGTCCGGTTGCTGACCATCCCCGGCAGTGGCGCCGCCCTCGCCGTCGCCACCTTCCGTCCATGGAGGCCGTTGGTCGCCGGCGGCATGCGGGCGCTGTCGAGAAGCCCCCTCAGCGCCACGCGTGACCTCGATGAGGTTGCCCGTATCTACGAGACCCTTGCCGACCCAGCCACCCGCAAGGCCGTGCAGCGGGTCACGAGCCACGTCCTCAACTGGCGTGGGCAGTTCGTCACCATGACCGATCGAAGCTACCTCGCCCGGATGATGCCCGTGGTGGTGATCTGGGGTCGCCACGACATGGTCATTCCGGCATCGCACGCCGACTTCGCGCCCACCCAGGTGTCAGACGTGCACGTGCTCGAGGATGCTGGGCACTTCCCGCACAAGGACCACCCCGCCGAGTTCTGCCGCATCGTCGAGGAGTTCATCGCAGCCAACGAGCCAGCCACCTACCATCGCGGCAAGTGGCGCGCACTGCTGCGTCGGGGCGATCAGTTCGAGCTCGAGAGCGTCGATCCTCTCGGCCCCGCGCTGGGAGGCGTCCCGCAGATCAGCTAGCGGGCTCGACGGCCGGCTCGACGTCCGTCGCGGGTGGCAACAGCTCTTTCTCACGTCGTCGCCGCTGCCACTTGGTGTTTCCGGTGGCCCACGCCCCGATCACCACGGCCGCCCAGCCGATGAAGGCGCCGGCCACGTCGTCGGCCAGGTAGTGCCAACCGAAGTAGATGGTGGCCAGGACGACGAGTCCCAGGTAGACCCACGCGACGGTCTGGACGAGTTTGCGCTGCTTGGTCAGGCGCAGGAACAGGCACGCGGAGACGACGACCGACACGTGCAGGGACGCGAAGCCCGCGATCCCATAGGTGCTCCCACCGGAGGGGTCGTCGTAGAAGCGTGTTGCCGCATGGAACAGGCCGCGTTGGAGGGTCGCTGCGCTGGTGTCGGGGAGGTCGGTGAACATCGACTGCTGGACGAACGCGGGCCCGAGAGTCGGCACGGCGTAGTAGCTCACGACCCCGAGCACCCAGTTCAGGCTGAGGGCTGTGGCGTACCAGGCGCCGACCGACACGTCCTTGCCCCACACGAGAAACGCCCCGAGAGTGAGGGGGATGAGCGGCAGGTAGGCGACGTAGATGATCGAAAGCACCTGCGCCGAGACACCCGTTCCCAGCAGGTTGTGGAGCACGGGTGCGGGGTTGTGCCCGAAGAACAAGAAGTAGTCGATGTCGAGCATCTGCTTGTCGAAATGCACGTTGCGCACCACGGGCAGGTCGCTCTTCAGGTTGCGATAGCTGACGTAGCAGACGTAGAACGAGATCAAACCCGTCGCGATGTAGAGGACCCGCTTCCAGCTCCACTCCTCGCGGACGATGCGACGGGCTTCGTGCACCGCACCGCGCACGCCGGCGCGCTTGAGCGCGACGGGAATGACGCCCACTGCGAAGAACAGCAGTCCGATGAACGGGAGGCGGATATAGGCCGGACCGAGAAAGCCGTCGGGGTCGCGAAGCGGCACATTGAGGCGCTGCGAGAAGATGATCGCGGTGAGCCCCACTGCGACGGAGAGACACACCGCAAAGGTGTAGGGCCAACGACGCATGTCGGACATCTTAGGTGAGTTACCTGAGAGCCCGTTGTGCGTGCGCCTCAGGCGTCGCCCCCAACTTGCGTGACGTTGGACACGGCGGTGGGGTCGTCGATGCGGAACCGGGTGAATGCCTCGCGGACGACGTCCGGTCGGATGGAGCCCTTCTGCGCCAGGCTCTGCAGCACTGCCACGACGATTGACTCGGCGTCGACCTGAAACGTCCGACGTGCCGCAGCGCGGGTGTCGGCGAACCCGAATCCATCTGTTCCGAGCGACTGCCACGGACCGGGGACCCAGCGGGCGATCTGGTCGGGCACGGCGCGCATGTAGTCGCTGACCGCGACGGTGACGGCAGACTGGTCCATCAGCTTCACCGTGATGTAGGGCATGCGGCTGTACTCACCGGGATGGTTGAGGTTCCATTTCTCGGCGGACACCGCGTCGCGGGCCAGCTCGTTCCACGACGTCACCGACCACACGTCGGCGGCGACACCGTAGTCGGCGGCCAGGATCTCCTGAGCCTTGAGTGCCCACGGCAGCGCCACGCCTGACGCCATGACTCGGGCCGTGACGTCGCCGTCAGCGGCCTTGCGGTAGACGTAGGCACCCTTGAGGATGCCCTCGACGTCAACATTCTCGGGCTCGGCCGGCTGGTGGATGGCCTCGTTGTAGACGGTGAGGTAGAAGATGATGTTCTCGCCGTGCGGGAAGCTCTCGGTCGAGCCGTACATGCGCTCGAGACCGTACTGCACGATGTAGCTGATCTCGAACCCGTAGGCCGGGTCGTAGTGCACGACCGCGGGGTTGGTCTGGGCGATCAGTGGTGAATGTCCGTCGGCGTGCTGCAGGCCCTCGCCGGTGAGCGTCGTACGTCCAGCGGTGGCACCGACGAGGAAGCCGCGGGCGAGCTGGTCGGCCATGGCCCAGATCGAGTCGGCGGTGCGCTGGAACCCGAACATCGAGTAGAAGAGGTAGACGGGGATCATCGGCTCGCCATGGGTGGCGTAGGCGCTGCCGACGGCAGTGGCCGACGACATGGCGCCAGCCTCGCTGATGCCCTCGTGCAGCAGCTGTCCCTGCTTCGACTCCTTGTAGGCCATCAACAGCTTGCGGTCGACCGAGTCATAGTTCTGACCGGCCGGGTTGTAGATCTTGGCCGAAGGGAACATCGAGTCCATGCCGAAGGTGCGGTACTCATCGGGCGCGATCGGGACGATGCGCTGACCGATCTCCGGGTCCTTCATGAGGTCACGGAGCAGACGGACGAAGGCCATCGTGGTGGCGATCTGCTGCTTGCCTGAGCCCTTCTTCAGCTCGTCGTACATCGAGTCGTCCGGCAGCTTGATCGCCGTCGGGTTGACGATGCGTTTGGGCAGCGACCCCCCGAGGGCGTCGCGCCGTGCCTTCATGTACTGGATCTCCTCGGAGTCCTCGCCCGGGTGATAGAACGGCGCGATGTCGCTCCCGTCGATCTGCTCGTCGGACACCGGGATGGCGAGGCGGTCGCGGAATCCCTTGAGGTCGTCCTTCGTGAGCTTCTTCATCTGGTGTGTCGCATTGCGTCCGGCGAACGACTCCAGGAGCCAGCCCTTGATGGTGTGGGCGAGGATGACGGTCGGCTGGCCGGTGTGCTTCTGCGCCGCGTCGAACGCCGCGTAGACCTTGCGGTAGTCGTGGCCACCGCGGGGGAGGCGCTCGATCTCCTCGTCGGTCAGGTGCTCGACCATGGCGCGCAGGCGCGGGTCGGAACCGAAGAACGTCTCCCGGTTGTAGGCGCCCGACTCGACCGACAACGACTGGAACTCCCCGTCGGGGGTGCGGTTCATCTCGTTGACGAGCACGCCATCGGTGTCGCGGGCCAGCAGATCGTCCCACTGACGTCCCCACACCACCTTGATGACGTTCCAGCCGGCGCCGCGGAAGTACGACTCGAGCTCCTGGATGATCTTGCCGTTGCCACGCACGGGGCCGTCGAGCTGCTGCAGGTTGCAGTTGATGACGAAGGTGAGGTTGTCGAGCTCTTCGCGCGCGGCGACGCCGATCGCGCCGAGCGACTCGGGCTCGCCCATCTCGCCGTCACCGAGGAACGTCCAGACGTGCTGCTGGCTGGTGTCCTTGATGCCACGGTTGTGCAGGTAGCGGTTGAAGCGGGCCTGATAGATGGAGTTGATCGCGCCGAGCCCCATCGACACCGTGGGGAACTCCCAGTAGTCGCTCATGTGGCGCGGGTGCGGGTAGGACGACAGACCGTTGCCCTCGCCGTGCGAGTGCTCCTGGCGGAACCGGTCGAGCTGCGTCTCCGTGAGGCGTCCCTCGAGGAATGAGCGGGCATAGATGCCGGGGGCAGCATGGCCCTGGAAGTAGATCTGGTCGCCTCCGCCGGGGTGGTCCTTGCCGCGGAAGAAGTGGTTGAAGCCAACCTCGTAGAGGCTCGCCGCCGACTGGTAGGTCGCGATGTGGCCACCGACACCCAGGCCGGGGCGGTTGGCGCGCGACACCATCACGGCAGCGTTCCAGCGAATGTACGAGCGAATTCGTCGTTCGATGGCTTCGTTGCCCGGGAACCACGGCTCGCGCTCCGGCGGGATGGTGTTGATGAAGTCGGTGCTGAGCAGCGCCGGCACGCCGATGTTCTGCTCGCGGGCGCGCTCGAGAAGCCTGAGCATCACGTAGCGCGCGCGGCTCCGACCACCGTTCTCGATCATCGAGTCCAGCGAGTCGATCCATTCAGATGTCTCGTCGGGATCGATGTCAGGCAGCTGGGTCGGAAGACCTTCGTGGATGACGGGGGGGCGTTCGGCGCCGGATTGCGGCATGTTGACTCCTGTGTGTCTTGTGGACCCCTCCATCATTCCATCTCGGGTTCGCTACTGTGATACCGGCAACAGTGCTGACAAACCTACTTTCGAGTAGGTTTTCGACAAACGTAGGGAGACATCGCGGTGGACGCGGGCAAGTTGGGCTTCGGTCCTGACACCGTCATCCAGGAACTTGGCTGGGATGAGGACGTCGACGAGGAGCTCCGCGTCGAGATCGAGCGTCATACCGGGAACAATCTGGTTGACGGCGATCACGGCGACGTCGTCGACGGGGTGATCGTCTGGTGGCGCGACAAGGACGGCGATCTCGTCGATGCTCTGGTCGACTCGTTGCAAGATCTCGTCGAAGGTGGCTCGGTCTGGTTGCTCACCCCCAAGGTGGGACGATCCGGCTACGTTCCCGGCGCCGACGTGGTCGAGGCGGCACCCATCGCGGGTCTCTCCACCACGACGTCGTCATCGGCATCGGCAGAATGGGCAGCCACCCGGTTGACGGCTCACAAACGCTGACCGCGGCTGTCGACTGGCCGCCCGACGTTGCCTCACCACCCGGGGCGCTTGCGCCGTGATATCGGTACGGTTGCCGGGTGACTCTTGACATTGGCTCCGCAGCGCCCGACTTCGTCCTCAAGAACCAGCATGGCGAGGACATCTCGTTGTCGTCGTACCGCGGCGACAAGAACGTCGTGCTGGTCTTCTTCCCGTTCGCCTTCAGCGGCATCTGCACCGGCGAGCTGTGCGAGATCAGGGACAACCTCGACGAGTTCGTCACCGATGGCGTGGAGGTGCTCGCGATCTCCTGCGACCACTTCTTCTCCAATCGGGCGTTCGCCGATCGCGACGGTTACACGTTCTCGATCCTCAGCGACTTCTGGCCGCACGGCGACGTGTCACGGGCCTACGGCACGTTCAACGACGGTGCGGGCGCACCCAACCGCGGCACGTTCATCATCGACCGCGAGGGAGTTCTGCGGTGGCAGGTCGTCCACGGCATCGGTGAGGCCCGCAACCTGTCGGACTACCGCGCCGCCCTGGCTGAGATTTCGTGACATCTTCCGCAATTTTGCTGCGCTGAGACCCGTCCATGAGGTTTGATATTTGTGCTGCGGCTGCCAGGGACCCGAGACCTTGGCAGCTGCGGCATCTTTGTTTGGACGGCTTTGACGAATGCGGGGCGGACCTCGCGACTGCGGTAGTCTGCCCTGATTCTGAGGGCGAATAGCTCAGTTGGTTAGAGCATCCGGTTTACACCCGGAAGGTCGGGGGTTCGAGTCCCTCTTCGCCCACCACGCACGATCATGAGGACCGCAGCGAGGGCGGGGGCTCCGGGTGGACCGGCGCGCGCGTCCTGCCTCGCCACCGGCAGCCCGCTGCCCACCGTGACACCCGGCCGGCGTCACCTGTCAGGGACATCCTCGTTGGTGAGGTCACACGACTCACGAGAACAAAGGAATCAGATGCGCCGCACGATTGTCGCTGTCATGATTGCGGGCATCGCGATCGCCGGCACCAGCACCAGCACCGTCACCGGCGCGTCTGCGGCGTCGGAGCCCGCTCCGCTCCAGTACGTCGCCATGGGCGATTCCTACAGCGCCGCGTCAGGAGTGCTTCCGCTCGACCCCACGGCGTTCGTCGGATGCCTGCGGTCGACCCGCAACTACGGACACGTGATCGCCAAGAATCTGGGCGCCCGGCTGACTGACGTCACCTGCGGTGCTGCTGACACGAGCCACTACTTCACGTCGCAGTACCCGGGTGTGGCTCCGCAGCTGGACGCGTTGTCGAGGATCACTCAGCTCGTCACGATGACGATCGGTGGCAACGACAGCGGAGTGTTCATCAAGGCGATCTTGTCGTGCGGTTCGGCCGGCGTGCTGTCGCTCGGGCAGGGCAGTCCATGCAAGAACCAGTACGGCGACTCGTTCGAGAAGACCGTGCGGACGACGACATACCCGTCGCTGGTCAAGGCACTCACGGCGGTCCACCAGCGGGCGCCCCGAGCCAGAGTCGCCATCATCGGCTACCCCTGGATCCTGCCGGCCACCAAGGGCTGTTTCCCCCTGGTGCCGGTCGCTACGGGTGACGTGCCTTACGTCCGCAGTGTGCAGGCGACGCTGAACGACGCCGTCGAGCGTGCGGCGGCCGCCACCGGCACGACGTACGTCGACCTGAGCAACGTGTCGGAGGGTCGTGACGCTTGCAAGCCGATCGGCACTCGATGGGTCGAGCCGGTGCTGGCGGGGACGAACCCTGTCATCCTTCACCCCAACGCACTCGGCGAGGCGGCCATCGCGGCACGGGTGACCCAGACGCTGAAGCTCCGCTGACCCGTGCATGCCGATCGACGACAGTCGCGTCAGTCCGACTCGAGGCGGGCCTCCGCCATCGAACGCAGCGTGTCGGCGAACTTCGCGTCGTGCGCCAACACCTTTTGGAGGGCCTCGTCGCCGAGGCGGAGGGCTGTGATCGGTGTCGAGGCGACGACCGACGCATTGCGCAGGCGATGGTTGACCAGAGCGATCTCCCCGAACACCGCTCCGGGGCCGAGGTTGGCGAGGACCTCTCCGTGCTTCCGGATGTCGACGGTGCCCTCGAGGATGATGTACGCAGAGTCCGCGGGCGTCGTCTCCATGATGATCGACCAGCCGGCGGGGATGTGCACCGTCGTGCCGGCCGTGACGAGTGTTCTGACGAGTGCCTCGTCGAACCCGGTGACGTGTGTCAGACGATCGACGACCTCGGGGTCAGCCTTTGGCTTGCGAAGCATGGGGGAGTTTCCCTTCTACAGCGGCGTGGGAGCGCCGGTGGGTGATGACGTGTTTCGCCACACCGTAGCGACAAATCACCACCACTTTGTGAGAGTCTCCCGGAAACCGCTGCGAAACATCGTGGCTCGTCATCACCACTGCAAGTCCGAAAGGGAGCCGACGTGGCAACTGCGCACCGTCTGAGCGGCGAGTGGTTGCTCGGTCCGCACGACCAGCCGATCGATCGTCTGAGGGTGCGGGTACAAATTCTCCTCACCACCTTGCTGATTGTGACGAACGTGGTGGGTGCGGGCATCGTCTTCGGGCTCACGTTCCTGATCACTCCCGGCGGCGGCCCGAACCCCCAGTACCTCAATGCCCTGGTCATCGCGGTACCCGTCTACGTCGCTGCGGCGGTGGTGATCGGGGCCAGCCTCGTGACGGTGAGTGCCCTGCGCACCCTGCGCTGGGCCTTCAGCGACCAGGTGCCCACGCCCGAGCAACGCCGCACCGCGCTGCGCCTCCCGTGGCGGATGACGGTGATCCAGTCGGGCCTGTGGTTCAGCGCCGTCATCCTGTTCACCTCCATCGCAGCCTTCGAGCAGCCTCAAGCGACCCTCAGCGCCGCGTTCGCCGTGAGCATCGCCGGGCTCGTGGTGAGTGCCATCGCCTACCTGATCACCGAGTTCGCCCTGCGTCCCGTCGCCGCCCGTGCGCTCGCCGGACGGGCGGACACCGACGAGCTCGGTGCGGGGGTCGAGCGGAGGATGGTGGTGTTCTGGGGCCTGGGCACGGCGGCCCCGGTGCTCGGTCTGGTCGTCGCGGCGGTGCTCTCGCTGACCCGCCACGAGCTCAGCACCGACCGGTTGTCGTATGTCGTCCTGGGTCTCGCCGCGGTGGTGCTGATGTTTGGTCTGCTCGTCACGGTGCTGAACGCGCGCGCCGTCGTGGCGCCCATCGCGTCAGTCCAGGCCGCACTCACCCGGGTGGGTGAAGGCGATTTCGACGTCGAGGTGCAGGTGGACGACGGCACCGAGCTGGGACTCCTGCAGTCAGGGTTCAACGAGATGGTGCAGGGCCTCCGTGAACGGGAGCAGATCCGTGACCTCTTCGGCAAGCACGTGGGCGAGGCGGTGGCGACGGCCGCCACGACCGGAGGCGTCGAGCTCGTTGGTGAGACCCGTGTGGTGTCCGTGCTGATGATCGACCTCGTCGGGTCCACGACATACGCGGCTGCACGGGAGCCGAGCGAGGTCGTTGGCATGCTCAACCGGTTCTTTGCCGTCGTCGTGGAAGAGGTCGATCGCAGGGATGGCCTGGTCAACAAGTTCATGGGCGACGCAGTACTGGCCATCTTCGGTGCTCCGGTCGACCTGGAGGACCACGCTGGAGCTGCACTGTCCGCAGCGCGCGTGATTGCGGGACGCATCGCGCAGGAGATGCCTGACATCGGCGCCGGCATCGGAGTGTCGACGGGGCAGGCGGTTGCTGGCAACGTCGGGCACCGGTCCCGCTTCGAGTACACGGTGATCGGCGACGCCGTGAACGCGGCGGCGCGACTCACCGAGCTCGCCAAGGACGTCGCGGGCGGGGTGCTCGTGTCGTCGGTCAGCGTCTCCGAGGCGCAGCCGCAGGAGCGGATGCACTGGGTCTCGGACAGCAGCCCGGTCCTGCGCGGCCGTGCCGACCCGACCCCGACCTCGCGTCTGGCACAGACGGCACCTCGCGGCCCCCGGGGTGACGACAGCTGAGACCCCTGCCGGTGGGGTCGGCCTACCATCAGCGGGTGGACAGCCAGCGGGTGCGCGACGGCGTGGTTGCCCGGCTTCGTGCGTCGGGCAGCGTGTTCGCCGAGGAGGAGGCTGATCTGTTGATCGCCGAGGCTGGCTCTGCTGCGGAGCTTGAATCGTTGATCGAGCAGAGGATCGTCGGGGTCCCGCTCGAGGTCATCGTCGGGTGGGCGGAGTTCTGCGGCCGGCGCATCGGCGTCGAACCGGGGGTGTTCGTGCCTCGCCGGCGCACCGAGCTGCTGGTCGCCGAGGCGCCCGCGCCCGCGGGCGCCGGGCCCGTGGTCCTCGATCTGTGCTGTGGCACGGGGGCGGTGGGGGCCGCGATCCATGCAGGCATGGCCGGGGTGACGCTCCACGCTGCGGACATCGATCCGGCAGCTGTGCGGTGCGCGAGACGCAACCTCGAGCCGCTCGGTGCACTCGTGTTCGAGGGCGACCTGTTCGCACCACTGCCCCGGACGTTGCGCGGCACGGTCGACCTGCTCGTGGTCAACGCGCCGTACGTCCCGACCGACGCCATCGCACTGATGCCCCCCGAGGCGCGGGTGCACGAGGCCCGGGTCGCCCTCGATGGTGGAGGGGACGGCCTCGACATCCATCGTCGCGTGGCCGCCGGGGCGCGCGACTGGCTTGCGCCCGGCGGGCACCTGCTGATCGAGACGAGCCGGCAACAGGCGTCCCGTACGGCCGAGGCCTTCGCCGACGGAGGTCTGGCTCCCCGCACGGTGAGCTCGCAGGAGCTCGACGGGACGGTCGTGGTCGGGGCTGCGGCCTCGTGAAGCTGCACCGTGACGTCGCGATCGTCCGTCCACAGGTCGGTGCGACGCACGTCCGCGATGTCGGAGGCGGCTGACACGATGGCGGCATGACCACGACGACGAGCACGGCCTCCGATGCCACGACGGCACTACGACGCCTGACGGGGCGAGACGACGCGGTGTTCCATGAGGGTCAGCTCGAGGCCATCGAGGCGCTCGTCGACGACCATCGCCGTGCGCTCGTCGTGCAGCGCACGGGTTGGGGCAAGTCGGCGGCCTACTTCATCGCCACCCTGCTGCTGCGGCAGCGCGGAGCCGGACCGACCCTGCTGGTCTCGCCGCTGCTCGCGCTGATGCGCGACCAGGTAGCCGCGGCCGAGCGGGCCGGCGTGCGGGCAGTCGCCATCAACTCCGCCAACCCCCAGGAGTGGAAAGACACCCGGGCCAAGCTGGCAGCCGACGAGGTCGACGTCCTGCTGGTGTCGCCGGAGCGACTCAACAACCCGCGATTCCGTGACGAGCAGCTGCCCGGCCTCATGGCGCGCATGGGCATGCTGGTCGTTGACGAGGCGCACTGCATCTCCGACTGGGGCCATGACTTCCGACCCGATTACCGCCGCCTTGCCGAGCTGATCACCCAGCTGCCCGACGACCTCCCGGTTCTTGCCACGACAGCCACCGCCAACGCGCGCGTGGTCACAGACGTCGCCGAGCAGCTCGGTGCCACCGGCCCCGACTCTGCCGTCGTGACGATCCGTGGTTCGCTCGCCCGCACGTCCTTGCGGCTCGGGGTGCTCACGTTGCCCACCTCACGAGACCGTCTCGGCTGGCTGCTGAGCCACCTCGGAGAGCTGCCCGGCAGCGGCATCATCTACTCCCTCACGGTGTCGGCTGCCGACGACACGGCTCGGCTGCTGCGCGACGCCGGGCACGCCGTGCACTCCTACACCGGACGCACCGATCCCGAGCAGCGCGAGCAGTACGAGCGCCAGCTCAAGGACAACGAGGTCAAGGCGCTCGTGGCCACGAGCGCCCTGGGGATGGGGTTCGACAAGCCCGATCTCGGTTTCGTCATCCACCTCGGCGCACCCTCGTCGCCGGTGGCCTACTACCAGCAGGTTGGCCGTGCCGGACGTGCCACCGACAACGCCGACGTGCTGCTGCTGCCGGGCACGGAGGACCAGGACATCTGGCGCTACTTCGCCACGTCGTCGATGCCCGACGAGGTGCGTGCCGCTGCTGTCATCGGAGCCCTCGACTCCGACAAGCCGCTGTCCACACCGGCGCTCGAGGCGCGGGTCAACCTCCGCCGCACTCCGCTCGAGCTGCTGCTCAAGGTGCTCGATGTCGACGGGGCGGTACGCCGGGTCACGGGCGGATGGGTCTCGACGGGCGAACCTTGGACGTACGACCGCGAACGATACGAACGCATCGCCGAGTCGCGGACGAACGAGCAGCAGTCGATGCTCACCTACGAGCGGTCGTCGGCGTGCCGCATGGAAATGCTGCAGCGCGACCTCGACGACCCCACCGCCGCCCCCTGTGGGCGCTGCGACAACTGCACCGAGCCCTGGTACTCCTCTGCGGTCAGCGCCGGTGCCACCCAGACCGCATCGAGCTCGCTCGACAAGGTCGGCACCGAGATCGAGCCACGCGGCCAATGGCCCACAGCAGCGGGACGGCTGGGGGTCGAGGTCGACGGCGCGCAGGTCAAGGGCAAGATCGCCGAGGGTGAGCGGTGCGAGCCCGGCCGCGCGGTCGCGCGGCTCACCGATCTCGGTTGGGGTGGAGTGCTCCGCGAGCTGTTCGCCGCCGACGGTGCCGGGGACGCGCCGATCAGCGACGAGCTGCTCGGCGCGTGCGTGCGGGTGCTCAAGGACTGGGGTTGGGCCGAGCGTCCCGCCGCGGTCGTGAGCATTCCTTCCCGCTCCCGGCCCCAGCTGGTCGACTCCCTGGCACGCGGTATCGCCCGCATCGGCCGGCTCGACGATCTCGGCTCACTCGACCTTCTCGGCGAGGGAGCGCACGGGGGGCCGGGCGGCAACAGCGCCTACCGGCTGGCCGACGTGTGGGGCACCTTCGGTGTGAGCCATGACCTGGCCTCCGGTCTGGCGGCGCTCGGGGGCAAGCCGGTGCTGCTGATCGACGACCGGGTCGACAGCCGGTGGACGATGACGGTGGCCGCCCGCGAGCTTCGCCGTCACGGTGCCGGTTCGGTGCTGCCCCTCGCGCTCGCCATCGTCGCCTGACATCCACACGATGACGCAGGTGCACATGATCATGCAGGTGCCGGGGCCGTCGATAGAGTGCACAGATGCCCACGCTGCGTGACATCGTCGCTGTCCTTGACGGTCTCTACGATCCCCGCTGGGCCGACAGCTGGGACGCGGTCGGCACCGTCGCCGGCGACCCGGACGCAGGCGTCAAGAAGATCCTGCTCGCGGTCGACCCGGTACAGGCGGTCGTCGAGGAGGCGGTCAGCTGGGGCGCTGATCTCATCGTCACGCACCACCCCCTGTGGCTCAAGGGCGTCACCTCGGTTGCCGCGACATCACCCAAGGGGCGGGTCGTCCACACGCTGATCAGTCACGGCATCGGGCTGCACACCTGCCACACCAATGCCGACTCCCCGCCGCTGGGTGTCTCCGAGTCGATGGCACTGGCGCTGGGCCTCACCGGCATCCGTCCGCTCGAGTCCGACCCGGCCGCACCCGTCGACAAGTGGATCGTGTTCGTGCCCCACGCAGATGCCGATGCCGTCGCCGACGCGATGCACGAAGCCGGGGCAGGCGCCATCGGTGCCTACGACTCCGTGATCTTCCGCTCGACGGGCGAGGGGTCGTTCCGGCCGCTCGACGGAGCCAAGCCGGTCATCGGCGGGGTCGGCAAGGTCGAACAGGTGCCCGAGACGAGGCTCGAGCTCGTCGCCGACCGTCGGCTGCGCGCACAGGTGCGGGCCGCCGTCATCGCCGCGCACCCCTACGAAGAGGTGGCCTACGACGTCCTCGAAACTGCCGACCGCGATTCCGATCGTGGCAGCGGTCGCATCGGGACGCTCGCGGCCGAGATGACCCTCCCCGACTTCGCGTCGCACGTGGCCCGCAGCCTCCCCGGCCATCACAGCGCGACGAGGGTGGCTGGCGACCCGACGAGGACGATTCGCACGGTCGCGTTGTGCGGAGGCTCAGGTGACTTTCTGCTCGCCGCCGCCGACGCGGCCGGTGCAGACGTCTACGTCACGTCTGACCTCAAGCACCACCCGGTCAGCGAGCACCTCGAGAAGCCTGGAGCGTGCGCCGTCATCGACGTCCCGCACTGGGCGGCAGAGTGGACGTGGCTGCCGGTCGCCGCCGACGCGCTGGCCGGGCGACTCCCTACCGTTGAGCTCAGGGTGTCGACCATCGTCACCGATCCTTGGACCGACGCCTTGGTCGGGGGGCAGGCATGAGGCGCACGGGGCAGCTTGTCGAAGCGGGCCGCGCGGGTGCGGGCATCGCCTGGGACAGCGGCCTCATCCGGCCACTCGCGCCCACGACCCTGGGTCGCATGGCGAGTGCGGGGCTGCGGCACGGGCCGGCAGCATCAGCACTGCTGGGGCTGGCCGCCGCACGGTGGCCATCGCGCACCTGCATCATCGACGACGACACATCGTTGACCTTCTCGCAGGTCTACGTGCGAGCGGGGCGCCTCGCGGGTGCGCTGCGCGCACGCGGCGTCTCGCGCGACAGCAGGGTCGGTGTCATGTGTCGCAACCATTGCGGATTTGTCATTGCGAGCTTCGCCTCCATGTGGACCGACGCCGACCTGGTGCTCCTCAACACCGACTTCGGCGGCGCACAGCTTGGCGGAGTCGTGGCGAGCGAGGAGCTCGACGTACTGATCTTCGACTCGGAGTTCTCCGGCGTGGTCGCCGCTTCCGGGTTCACCGGCCTCGCGCTGATCGCCGATGCCGATGCCACCGGCCCGGGAAGCACCTCCGAGCTCGAGGAGGAGCGGCGCTCCGCACCACGTGGTGGTGGACGCCACGGACGTCTGGTCATCCTCACGTCAGGCACCACGGGTGCGCCCAAGGGTTCGAAGCGCGAGCCCGAAGCCGTGGGCGCGATTGCCCCGATCAGCTCGTTGCTGCGGTCGATCGGGTTGCACAGCGGCGACACCGTGCTCATCCTGCCGCCGCTGTTCCACGGGTTCGGGCTGGCCTACCTGCTCATGGCGCTGACGTTCGGCTGCCCCGTCGCCGTCGTGCGCCGGTTCGACGCCTCCGACGTGCTGCAACGGGTCGAGCGCGACCGGGTCAATGTGTTGTTCTCGGTGCCGGTGATGCTCAGCCGCCTCCTCGACGTCCCACCGGATGAACGGGCACGCTTCGACCTGTCGACCCTGCGAGCGGTCCAGTCAGGAGCGGCACCCTTGTCGGCCGATCTGGCGAGCAGATTCATGGACGAGTTCGGTGACGTGCTGCACGACGTCTACGGGTCGACCGAGACCGGCTGGTCGACGATCGCCAATCCGGACGACCTGCGCCGTGCGCCGGGCACTGTGGGCCGGCCGCTCCGGGGGGTGTCGGTACGCATCCTCGACGGCGACGACGAGCCGGTTGGCCAAGGCGAGGTCGGTGTGGTCTTCGTCGACAGCGGCATGACGGCTCCCGACTACACCAACGGCGGGGGCAAGCGCGTCGTCGACGCACACGTCAGCACCGGCGATCTGGGCCATCTCGACGAGTCCGGCCGGTTGTTCATCGATGGTCGCGACGACGACATGATCGTGTCGGGCGGTGAGAATGTATTCCCCTCCGAGGTCGAGAATCTCCTCGAATCGCAACCTGCGATCCGCGAGGCCTACGTGCTCGGCGTCGCCGACGACGAGTTCGGTCAACGGCTGCGAGCCTTCGTCGTGCTCGACGTCGGGGCAGAGCTCACTTCTGCCGACGTCCGAGCATTTGTGCGTGATCGGCTGGCACGCTACAAGGTGCCCCGCGACGTCGAGTTCGTCGAGGCTCTCGAGCGGACAGTGACTGGCAAGGTGAAACGGGTACGGTAGACAGGTGAAAGCCGACCCCACCGCACAAGCAGCCCTGCTCGACCTGCAAGCTCAGGACTCCGCGCTTGCCCAGTTGGAGCATCGTCGCAAGTCGTTGCCCGAGCATGCCCAGATCCAAGAGCTCCAGTCACGAGCGGACGAGGTCGACGGCGCACGCATCGAGGCCGACACCGAGGTGTCAGACCTGACCAGTGCCCAGAAGAAGGCCGATGCCGAGGTCGAGCAGGTCAAGGCCCGCCGCACACGCGACGAAGAACGCCTCAGCTCTGGCGCCATCAGCAATCCCAAGGACCTCGAGAGCCTGCAGCACGAGCTCGTCGCTCTCGAACGACGCATCGGCAGCCTCGAGGAAGACGAGCTCGAAGTCATGGAGTCGCTCGAAGAGGCCCAGACGCGACTCACGTCGTTGCAAGCTGACCTCGCTGACATCGCCGCCAGGCTTGAGCACGCGACGGCAGCCCGCGTGGTGGCGGTCACCGTCATCGACGAGCAGAGCGCCGCCACCCAGGCCGATCGCGATCGGGTCGCGGCCACCGTGCCCGACGACCTCATCGCCCTCTACGACAAGGTCCGAGGTCAGTACGGGGGCCTTGGTGCTGCGGCTCTCAGGGCGCGCCGCTGCGAGGGCTGCCGTCTCGAGCTCAACGGGGCCGACCTTCGCGAGCTGGCTGCGGCACCGGACGATGATGTTCTTCGCTGCCCCGAGTGCACCCGCATCCTGGTGCGCACGCCCGAGTCAGGGCTGTGACCTCGCGCGTCATCATTGAGGCAGACGGCGGATCGCGCGGCAACCCGGGCCCTGCGTCGTACGGTGCGCTGGTCCGTGACGCCGACACCGGCGTCGTCATCGCCCAGAGGGGTGTGACGATCGGTGTCGCCACGAACAACGTCGCCGAGTACAGCGGCCTGATCGCCGGGCTCGAGCTCGTGCGGGAGCACGCGCCCGACGCCCAGGTCGAGGTGCGCATGGACTCCAAGCTCGTCATCGAGCAGATGGCTGGCCGGTGGAAGATCAAGCACGCTGACATGCGGCCGCTCGCGCAGCAGGCTCAGCGACTCGTCCCCCCGGGGGTCACGTGGACGTGGGTCCCGCGCGAGCGCAACAAGGCTGCCGACGCCCTCGCCAACGCAGCACTCGACGATCAGCGCGACGGCGGCTCGGGTCACGTTTCCGAGGCCGCACCGACCAGGCGGAGCAAGCCGGCAGCTGCCGCGTCGTCAACGGGCTGGGGTGGCCGCGCCGGTGAGCCGACGACCGTCATCCTCCTGCGCCACGGCGTCACCGAGTCGACCGAGCGCAAGCTGTTCTGCGGCACTGGGGGAGCAGACCCCGGACTCACCCAGACCGGCGAGGAGCAGGCCCGACGCGCCGCTGCGTGGCTCTCCCGTCTGGGCGGGGTTGACGCCATCGTCGCGTCGCCGCTGCAGCGCACGCGTGAGACCGCGGCCATCGTGTCGGCCGAGCTCAGCATCGAGGTGGGCCTGGAGGCCGGCTTCACCGAGGCGTCGTTCGGCGACTGGGACGGTTACTCGTTCGCCGAGATCCTCCAGAAGTGGCCGTCGGAGATGAGCGCGTGGCTGGGCTCCACGGCAGTCGCCCCGCCCGGCGGCGAGACGTTCGACGCGGTGCACACCAGGGTGAGCGAGGCGCGCGGGCGCCTGCTGCAGGCGCACCCGGGCCGCACCGTGGTCGTGGTGAGCCATGTGACCCCCATCAAGATGATGGTCCGCCAGGCCCTCGATGCGCCGATGCGCTCGATCTACCAGATGGAGCTGTCGCCGGCATCCATCAGCACCATCAGCTGGTGGCCTGACGGCAATGCCTCGCTGCGCACGTTCAACACCGTCCCCGACTGAGGCGTCTAGAACGCTGAGCGCTCAGACCTCCGAGACGATGACGTCCAGGCGTTGGCCCTCGCGCTCGATGGTCCACCCGAGGTCGGCGAGCACGGCGTGCAGGTCGTCGACGGAACAGGGTTCGGCGCCGGAGTCGAGCAGCCCACGAACGATGCGTCCTTTCGTGGCCTTGTTGAAGTGACTCACGACCTTGCGCTCACCGCGGTGCTCGTGGAGCACCCGCATCGTGGCGGTGCTTTCCGCCAGGTCAGGTGGTGGCTTGCCGAGCGCGGTGTACGTGCCCGAGCGGAGGTCGACCAGCAGGCCGTCGCCGGTGACCTCGCGCATGACGCGGGGGAGTGGGGTGCGCCACCGGCCGGCCACGGTGCCGAGCCGTGGCAGCGAGACTGCGCCGGACAGTCGGTAGGCGGGGATGAGGTCGTGCGGACGCAGCAGGCCGAACAGTGCGCTGGCGATGGCCAGCGACCCATCGGCTCGACTGCGTGCGGCCGGGTCGAGGCTCGGCAGGTCGAGGCTTGAGAACAGCACTCCGGTGTAGATCGCATCAGCCCGAGCACACGGTTCCTCGGTGAGCGCGGCGTTGGTGGTGATGGCCTCCGCCTGCGTGGCGCCCAGCCCGAGCACGTCCATGGCGCGTCGCGACCGGCCGTTGCACAGCGTGACGAGAGCACGGAGCAGCTGCCGGCGAGCCGGCGTCAAGCTGCTGAACGACAGTGCTTCGAGGTCGAGAGGTGCTCCGGAGACCGGCCGGGTCTTGCCCTCGGAGGGCGGGAGCAGGATCAGCACGGACCGACCCTATCCGGGCGCGTGCGTCACCAGATGAGCGACGTCCACGCCCACAACACAGTCGTGCAGATCACGACGATCGCTGGCGTCGTGGCCACCCCGAGCAGGTGGAACTCGCGCACAGAGGACATCGCCTGCCCACCGGACCGGCGCCACAACAGGTTGGCCAACGATCCGATCAGGGTGAGGTTGGCGCCGACGTTGACGCCGATCAGCAGGGCGAGGACGGGAGCCGGTCCTGCCGCTGCTGCGGCCGGCAGCAGGAGGAGGGTCGCCGGCAAGTTGTTGACGACGTTGGCCCCCGCCATCGCGATGAACGCCGTCAGAAGCAGCGCACCGAGACCAGCTCCCGCAGGCATGACGTCGTCGAACCACTCACCGACCTGCGTCGTGCCGAGCCACGCGACCAGAGCGGCCCACACCAGCACCAGCACCGCGAGGGGCAGGTTGGCGGCCTTCAGCAGGTTGCTCCATGTCGTCCGGTGCCGTACGAGTGCGTAGCCGCCCACCAGGATGGCGCCCGCCGCCGCCGGGACCCACGGCGTCGTGCCACTGGCAAGGGCGAGCAGGACGACGATGACGACGGCGAGCGGGAACAGCGGGAGGGCGTACGCCTCGCCGCGCGGGCCTGCGGGTGGTTCCCGGAGCTCGACGCGGAACCACCAGCGCAGGACGCCATACTCGGCGACGATCGCCACCAGCCAGACCGGCAGCATGGCCCAGGCGAACCCGACGAACGTCAGGCCGGTGGAACCGAAGACCAGCAGGTTGGTGAGGTTGGAGACGGGGAGAAGGGTCGACGCGGAGTTGGCGAGGCGCACCGAGGCATAGGCATGGGCTCGATGCGGACGGGTGGCTGAGACGGAGGCGGCGATCAGGACGGGCGTCAGCAGCACGACGGTGGCGTCCAGGCTGAGCACGGCGGTGACTGCGGCGGCGAGTCCGACGCTCCACGCGAGAAGCCGGGTGCTCGAGCCGCCAGCGACACGGGAGACGCGTTCGCCGAGGACGTCGAACAGCCCTTCGTCGGCGCATCCCTGCGCGAGCACCATGATGGCGACGAGGAAGGCGACAATGGCCGCGAGCGACCCGACGTCATGCACCACGAGCAGAACCTATCGCGGCGTCAGAACAGTCGCGCGCCCTCGGCGATCAGCAGCACCCCAAAGACCACAAACGCAGCGGTCGCCGCGATCCGGATGACCTTCTCGGGAAGGTGCCGGCCCAGCGTGGCGCCGACGACGATGGCGAGCGCATCGGCGGCAACCATGCCGACGGTGCTGCCGATCCACGTGCCGAGCCAGCCCTCCTGGGTGGCGAGCGTGATGGTGGCGAGCATCGTCTTGTCGCCCAGCTCGGCCAGGAAGAACGCCGCTCCCACCGCGACGATCGCCGCACCTTGACTGACGTTCGCCTTGCCGGCCTCATTGTCGCTGAGCTCGTCGCCGCGCCACGTCCATGCCGCGAACAGCAGGAAGGCGATGCCGGCGACGATGGAGATGGTGTGTTGGCTCTCGGCAAACCTGTCGCCCACGAAGGCGCCGATGCCGACCGACGCAAGGTGCACGACTGCGGTCGCGATCGTGATGCCGATCAGGACGTCACGCATCCGGTAGCGGGTCGCGAACGTCAGCGCCATCAGCTGGCTCTTGTCGCCGAGCTCGGCCACGAAGATCACGACGGTGCTGAGCAGGAAGGCGTACACGGCGAAGGCTCCTCGTCCACCTGGACGAAGAGCCTGAAGTGACAAGCCTTCGACCAGACGTGTCAATGACATTGTCTGATCGAAAGTCTCGTCCGCCACCGTGCTGCAACGTCGCGAGCAAGGTGGCCTGCTGCACCGGACACCTCAGAACGTCGAGGCGTCAGTATGTCGACGCAACCGTTGGGGACTACTCCCTTTCGAACCTCCAGCATATCGGATGGTCACCGGGTGTTCGAATCCAACGGTAGGATCAGGTTTGCGAATGAGTCGGCCGGGCGGCCGCGGCGCTCCACCGCAAGGTGGCAGGCGTCGAGGAAAGTCCGGACTCCACAGAGCAGCGGTGGTGGCCAACAGCCACCCACGGTGACGTGCGGGACAGTGCCACAGAGATCAGACCGCCAGCGGCCTTCGCCTGATCGTGGACGAGCACGCTCGCTCACGGCGACGGCGAAGGTGCGGGTAAGGGTGAAACGGTGAGGTAAGAGCTCACCAGCGCTCCGGGAGACCGGGGCGGCTAGGTAAACCCCACCGGGAGCAAGACCAAGAGGACACCGTTCCGTTTCGACGGAGCGGGGTCTGCGCTGACGGGCTGCTCGTCCAATGTCAGCGGGTAGGTTGCACGAGGCGCACAGCGATGTGCGTCCCAGATGGATGGTCGCCCGGGCCGGCGATGTGAATCGGTGGCCCGACAGGATCCGGCTTACAGGCCGGCTCATTCGCCCCACACCGCCCGTCAAGAGATCAGTCAGGAAACCTCGGCTAGGTGCAGCGAGTGCTGCACGGCCCTCGGGTCGTGCTCCCAGGCGATCTCGCGCACGATGTCGACCACGTCAGGATCGTCGGTCTGGATGACGACGGTGAGATGGCATTCCTGCATTCCCACTGGGTCCTGGAGGGTCACGTGATCCATGCTGCTGAGCGCCGCAACGACCGTGGCGTGCGCTGTGACGCTGCTCATCTCGATGTTGATGACGACCTGATGCATACGGCCCTCCTTGGTGGGGTACACCGACAGGAACGAGGGCCGCGCTGGAAAGTTAGCCGGAATCCGTGAGCAGATGATCGTCTCGCGGAGGTGTCGAGCGTCTTTCCCTCGGGATGTGCCCCAGTAGCCTCACGAGTATCGTCGAAAGGGCAGGCCCGCCGCGCGTTGGCTGAGGCCGCCACCCATTCCGAGCCACAGGAGCAGAGCCATGACGACAGTGCCCAACATCAGCCTCAACAACGGAGTCGAGATCCCGCAGCTCGGGTTCGGCGTGTTCCAGATCGAACCCGATGAGACCAAGGACACGACCCTCGCGGCACTCGAGGTTGGCTACCGCCACATCGACACGGCGCAGATGTACCAGAACGAGAAGGGCGTGGGTGAGGCAGTCGCCGCCTCTGACCTCGACCGCTCCGAGATCTTCGTGACGAGCAAGCTCAACAACGGGTTCCACGCACACGACGACGCCCTCAAGGCATTCGACGCGTCGCTCGGCGAGCTGGGTTTCGACTACCTCGACCTGTTCCTGATCCACTGGCCGCTGCCGGGCATCGACGTTGATTTCGTCGAGACCTGGAAGGCCCTCGAGGAGATCTACCGCTCGGGCCGGGCACGAGCCATCGGGGTCTCCAACTTCCAGCCGACGCACCTGCGCCGCCTGATCCAGGAGAGCGACATCGTGCCGGCGATCAACCAGATCGAGGTGCACCCCTACCTGACGCAGGATGACGTCCGCGCTGTTTGCGCCGAGCACGGAGTGGCCGTCGAGGCGTGGTCGCCCATCGCCCAGGGACTGGTGCTCGACAACCCCACCATCACTGGTATCGCGGCCGAGCAGGACAGGACACCGGCTCAGGTCGTGCTGCGCTGGCACATCCAGCGGGGCGACATCATCTTCCCCAAGTCCGTGACCCGCAGCCGGATCGAGGAGAACTTCGCACTCTTCGACTTCGAGCTGCCGCCCGGCGACATGGGCCTCATCTCCGCACTCAACAAGGACGAGCGCACGGGCCCCAACCCGGACGAGTTCAACTACATCCCCTGATTCGCAGGAGCTGCGTCAAGGCAGGGTCAGGATTTCCGCGCCCCCGGCGGTCACGAGCAGCGTGTGTTCGAACTGTGCTGTTCGTGACCCGTCCTGGGTCGACGCCGTCCATCCGTCGTCCCACATGTCCCACTCGACCGATCCGAGTGTCAGCATCGGCTCGATCGCGAAGGTCATGCCCTCCTCGATGACGGTGTCGTAGGACGGGTCGTCGTAGTGGGGGACGACGAGTCCGTCGTGGAAGGCCGGCCCGACACCGTGGCCGGTGAAGTCACGCACCACGCCGTAGCCGAACCGTCGGGCGTACGACTCAATGACCCGACCGATCACATTGATCTCCCGCCCCGGCTTGACGGCGCGGATCGCGCGCATCGTGGCTTCGAGCGTCCGTTCGACGAGCAACCGCGACTCGTCGTCGACGGTACCCACGAGGTAGGTCTTGCTCGTGTCGCCGTGCACCTCGCCGATGAAGGCGGTGATGTCGATGTTGACGATGTCGCCGTCCTCGAGCGGCCTGTCGTCGGGGATGCCGTGGCAGATCACCTCGTTGACGCTGCTGCAGAGCGACTTCGGATAACCGCGGTACCCGAGGGTCGACGGGTAGGCGCCCTGTGACACGAGGAAGTCGTGGCCGACGCGGTCGAGCTCGTCGGTGGTGACGCCCGGGACGATGGCCGCCTCGACGGCATCGAGCGCCTGTGCGGCGATGCGGCCGGCGATGCGCATGCCGTCGATCGTGGCCGCATCCCGCACGAATGGGCCGCGATAGGGGAGCGGGGCGATCTGTCCGACGTACTCGGGGCGTTCGATCGAGCCGGGTACGGAGCGTTCGGGGGACAGGCGGCCGGCGGTCAGGAGAGTCACTCCGCGAGTTTAGGGTGCGCGCCCGAACTCGGGCTGAGGCAGGATGGGGCCATGAGCGACGCCAAGTTCTACTACTGCCTCGTCCACAAGTCCGTCGAGAGTGAGGACGGCTGCAAGGCCGCCGACCGGATGGGACCCTACGACACCTCCGCTGAGGCGTCGCGTGCGCTGGAGACCGCAGCCGAGCGCACCAAGTCGTGGGACAACGACCCCGACTGGAACGACGACAAGGCGCCTCCAGCTCCTGACCCGACCAAGGAATGAGTCGGAGGAAGCTTCAGCCGCAACGCTCCGGTCCGTGGATCGGCGTCGCGGGGATGTTCATCGTCCTCTGGTATGCCATCACCAGTGTTCTCTACGCGCCGTGGTGGGGAGTCGTGCTGAGCCTCGCGCTCATCGTGCCGGAGGCCATGCTGTTGGCTCGATGGGCGCGCACGAAGCCCGTGTGGTGCGTGGCAGTGCCCCTCATCGGCGCACTGCTGAATGCGGGCCTTGCCTACGTCGGCGCCACCTTCTGGGGCTGGGGGCGCTGACCCGTTCGCGCCAGTCCCGCCCGCGCTGGCAGTGACACTGTTGCGGTTTGGGTCGGCGTGTCGCCTCAAGAGCGTCACTCCCAGCGCGGGCGGGGGTGGGTGAGCGCGGGGGTGGGTGAGGTCAGCTGTCGAAGGAGTGTTCCGCGGC
>NZ_JACMOM010000095.1 GCF_014378035.1 Aeromicrobium sp.
CAAGGAAACCGCAGACGAGCTCGGGCTGGTCTTTCAGCGCGTCGACACGCCCGGTTCCCACCCGGCATTCGTCGAGATGGTGCGCGAGCTGCTGCTCGAACGCGCTGCCGTCGAGAGGGGTGAGCAGGTCGAGAGGCCGTGCCTCGGTGAGCTGCCGGCGTCGCACGACGTCTGCCCCATCGACTGCTGCCTCAATGCGCGGTCAGCACTGCCCACGATCTCGTGAGCGCCGCTGCAGGTGAAGAGCTGCTCGACCTCGCGCGGACAGTCGGCCTGGAGGCCGCCGAGCTCGTGCGGAGCACCCGACCAGTCGGACGGGTCGATGTCGCCGCGACGAAGTCCAGCCCGACCGATGTCGTCACCGAGATCGACAAGGCCTGCGAGCGGCTCATCCGTGACCGGCTCCTCGCAGAGCGGCCGCACGACGGCTTCATGGGCGAGGAGAGCGACGAGCTCGTCGGCTCTTCGGGCGTCGACTGGATCGTCGACCCGATCGACGGCACCGTCAACTTCATCCACGGCATTCCCGCCTACGCAGTGTCGATCGGTGTTCGGCACGACGGCCGGATGCTTGCTGGCTACGTCGTCAACATCGCAACGGGCGAGGAATGGGGAGCTGTCCTCGGTTCAGGAGCGTGGCGCTATGTGGGCGATGACCGCGTCGTGCTGCTTGCGCCGGAGGCCGCCCCGCTGGCGCGGGCCGTCGTCGCGTCGGGGTTCCACTACGTCCGCGAGATCCGTGCCAAGCAGGCTGCGGCCATGGCGGCCTTCCTCCCGCAGGTTGCAGACATTCGCCGCACCGGGTCTGCGGCGCTCAACCTCTGCGCACTCGCGGAGGGCCAGTTCGACATGTACTTCGAAGAGGGTCTGCACCTCTGGGACCAGGCGGCGGGAGGTCTCGTAGCGACCGAGTCGGGGCTCGTGGTGACAGGGCTCGACGGCGAGCCGGACGAGCGCATGGTGATGGCTGCCCATCCCGCGATGGCGGAGGAATATTTTGCTCTCGTACGCGCTTGTGGGTTCTGAGTGTGATTGCCACAGGTACGTGTGGCACAATCACGCCGGTTGTTCCGCACAAAGGGAGATTTAATGGCTACCGATTACGACGCACCGCGCAAGACCGAAGAAGAGCAGTCCGAGGACAGCATCGAAGAGCTCAAGGCGCGTCGGCACGAGAAGAACTCAGGCAAGGTCGACGAGGACGAGACCGAGGCTGCTGAGTCGTTCGAGCTGCCCGGAGCCGACCTGTCCCACGAGGAGCTCGCGGTTCAGGTCGTACCCAAGCAGCTCGACGAGTTCACCTGCTCGTCGTGCTTCCTGGTGCACCACCGCAGTCAGCTCGCGTCAGAGAAGAAGGGCGTGTTCATCTGCCGCGACTGCGCCTACTGACCTTCTTGGTCGATGTCTTGGATGGAGCCGGTCCTGCAGGTGCCGGCTCCTTGCCATTGGCGGAGGAGCCGTCCGCAGACCGCTTGAGCCGAGGAGAGGCGTCCAGCGCCTTCATGCCGGGCGGAAGGTTGCCAGTCGACTTGACCCAGTACGCTGCTGTCCAGCGGCGCACGATGACCTTCACGAGCTCGATGAGCCCGCCACCGACCATGGCCCAGGCGACAGCCTCACCCGTGCTGACCTCGGGGTGCCTCCCACTCGTGGGCGGCTTCTTGCCGGTGGCCACTCTCCACGCAGTGGCAGAGACGCGCTGCGCCAGAAGACCCGCGACGACTGACGACCCGCGGTCCATCAGCCGCCAGGCACCCTTGCCACCGGGTTTCCTGGGTGCCGGGACGTCGTGGGGCCCTGACTGCTTCGCGCGCTTACGCTTCTTTGCCACGTGTGGCCTCTCCGGTCGTGTCCAGCGCCGGTGAGGTTTGCGGCGCTGCTCCATTCTGGCCCAACGCGGTATCGACGCGCGGCGTAGGATCCATGCCCAGCGCAACGGCGAGGGCGTCGGGGTGCCGGCTCGACACCAACCAGTAGGGGACAGGGTCCCGTTCGTCCGTCACACCCACGACGACACCACGGTCCACATAGGGCCGGGTCACGAGATAGGCACGGGCGTCGGCGCCGACGCCAAGTCGGTGGCGGTAATCGACGCGGTTGAGCTGCTCGACCGCGCCGAGGTGTTCCGCCGCGAGCGAGGCGCGCCCGACCGTCAGGCCGTCGGGCTTGACCTCGATGAGCAGAGACCCGTAGCGGGACACGGCGAAGAAACCAGCCGCGGCCACGAGCAAGGTCGTCACGACGGCGATCTGCCACGTCGTCACGACGAGCATGATCCACCCCCACACGAGGCCGAACGTTGCGGCCGCGATCCACCAGGAGACCGGGGCGGTGAGTCGTTCGCGATAAGGGGTCACGGTTCAACCTTGCCTCATGTCTGCTCGTCGCGGGGCGCAGGTAGGGTCGCTGACATGGTCGAGGTGTTGATCGTGCGACTCGATGCGCACGTCCCGCTCCCGGCCTACGCACACCCCGGAGACGCCGGAGCAGACCTTGTCTCCACGGTCGAGGTCGAGCTGGCTCCCGGCGAGCGGGTGCTGGTGCCCACCGGAGTCGCCGTGGCCCTGCCCGACGGGATGGCCGCGTTCGTCCATCCCCGTTCCGGCCTCGCCCTTCGTCACGGGCTCTCGATCGTCAACGCGCCCGGCACGATCGATGCCGGCTATCGCGGCGAGATCAAGGTGCTGCTGGTCAATCTCGACCAGCACAAGAACGTCCGCATCGCCCGCGGCGACCGCATAGCGCAGCTGGTCATCCAGCGCGTCGAGCATGTCTC
Source organism: Aeromicrobium sp. (assembly GCF_014378035.1). GTDB lineage: Bacteria > Actinomycetota > Actinomycetes > Propionibacteriales > Nocardioidaceae > Aeromicrobium. Next base: position 2,777 of record NZ_JACMOM010000095.1, read on the forward strand.
GTTCACCGAGGTCGAGGCGTTGCCCCTCTCCGTGCGGGGCGATGGGGGCTACGGTTCTACCGGTGGCCATGCGGCCGCCGACGTCGATGGGGAGAGAAGCTGATGGCACGCCTGCGCAAGAAGGACCGTCCCGAAGAAGTTCCCGCCGACGTCGTTCACGTGGTCGAGGGCGTGCGCCACCAGGGACCGTGGGATGCGTCGGAGCGGTCGATGGACGATGACGCTGCCTACGTCGACCTCGGTGCGCTCCGCGTTCGCGGACGGGAGGGGTTCGAGATCCAGATGCCCACCGACGGCGAGAACGACGAGATCGGCTCGGTCGTGTTCGTCGCCGAGGACGCTGCCGTCGAGCTTCGTGCTTTCGCCGCGACGCGGTCCGGCGGGCTGTGGGACGAGGTGCGCGACGACCTGATCATCGAGGTCGAGCGGCTCGGGGGGGAGTGTGAGCAGATCGACGGACTGTTCGGTCCCGAGCTGCACGTGAAGGTCCCGGTCGAGCTCCCCGAGGGAGAGGGCGGTTTTCAGCCGAGCCGCATCGTCGGGATCGAAGGTCCGCGCTGGCTGTTGCGAGCGACGTTCCTCGGTGACGCCGGGCTCAACCCGGTCGACGAGGGACTCCTCATGGACGCCCTTCGCGACGTCATCGTGGTCCGCGGCAACGAGGCCCGAATCCCGCGCGAGGCACTGCTGCTCACCCTCCCCGAGAACGCTGCCACGGCGTCGGACGAGGAGTAGAATCGTCGTCATGACAGGTCTCATCAGCAGGGCACTCGAGCGGCTGTCCTCGGAGAACCAAGAGGCGCGCGAGCTCGAGCGGGGCTCGGCCAGCGCTGGCTGCCGGCCCATCGTCTCCCAGACCGACCGATCCGTCTGCACGATCCACGGTGTCCTGCGTTCAGTCACGCTCCGCCCAGTCGACGGAGTCACGGCGCTCGAGGCCGAGCTCTACGACGGATCGGCCAGTGTGACGCTGATCTGGCTGGGCCGTCGCAAGATCGAGGGCGTGTCCGCAGGACGTCAGCTCAAGGCCTACGGCCGCATCGGCATGCGCGGCGGGCAGCGCGTCATCTACAACCCCCGCTACGAACTCGAGGCATGAGCACCTCGTACGACACCGTCGAGCAGCTCGTCCGGGCCCAGCTGGCCAAAGCGCTCGGTGGCCGTCGAGGCATCGTCGAGAGCGCTGTGCCCACAGCACTGTTCACGGTGTGCTGGATCATCTCGCACGATCTTCGCCTCGCGCTCATCGTCAGTGTCTCGGCAACTCTGGTGCTGCTCGTCGTGCGGCTCCTGCAGCGCTCGACGGTGCAGTTCGTGCTCAACGCGCTGTTTGGCATCGGGCTCGGCGCGGTGTTTGCGGCACGGGCCGCAAGTTCCAGCGGTGCCACCGCCGATGATGTCGCTCGCGCCTACTTCACACCCGGAATTCTCTACAACGGTGGTTACGCAGCGGTGTTCATCGTGTCGATCCTCATCGGCTGGCCCGTCATCGGCTTCATGATCGGCAGCGTCACCGGTGACGCGACCAGCTGGCACGACGACAAGCCGCTCGTGAAGGTCTGCTCCCGCATGACGTGGCTCCTCGCGGCTCCGTGCATCGTGCGGGTCGCTGTTCAGGTGCCGCTGTGGCTCGACCACCAGATCGCCTTGCTCGGTGTGTCCAAGCTCGTGCTCGGTTGGCCACTGCAGCTCGCCGCTCTTGCCGTCATGGCATGGCTGCTTGGCCGCGACCGCACACCGCTCGAGCCGGACCCCGTCTAGATTTCTCCAGGATCACGGAGGTGCGATGGGTACTTATGGCCCTCATGTGGCTATGCTTGTCTCAGTTGCACGACGTTGGGCCGTACGAATGAATGAAGTTCCTTTCGGGGTGTCTAGTTCTTCTCGCAGGTTGAATGTGTGTCGCGACAGTCACTCGCGAAAGTCGTGGGTGACAACTCGCCAATGAGGAGTAAGACATGGCTACAGGAACCGTCAAGTGGTTCAACGCTGACAAGGGCTTTGGATTCATCGCCCCCGACGACGGCAGCGAAGACGTTTTTGCGCACTTCAGCGCCATCGCGTCGAGCGGTTACCGCTCGCTCGATGAGAACCAGAAGGTCGAGTTTGACGTCGAGCAGGGCCAGAAGGGCCTGCAGGCGACGAACATTCGTCCCCTCTGATCTGATCTGATCAAGAGAAAGACCCCCGAGCCTGTGGCTCGGGGGTCTTTCTCTGTCTCCGCCCAGGCTGACCCGCCGTGTGTGCCGCGCAGGCCAACGTGGGGCGTGATCAGTGCTTGGGAGAGAGAAGCTCGCCCAGGCGGTCTTCCGCCTCGGCTGGCGTGACGAAGAGCAGCTCGTCCCCGGCCTCGAGCGAACGGTCGTCGTCGGGCCTCTCGATGGCGTTGTCGCGCAGGATCGCCACCAGCACGACGTCGTCGGGCCACGGCACCTCGCCGACGCGGCGCCCGATGAACGGTGAGTCCTCGGGCATCGTGAGCTCGACAAGCGTGGTGTTGCTCTGCCTGAACGTGAACAGCCGCACGAGGTCACCGACAGTGACGGCTTCCTCCACCAGCGCCGACATCAGTCGTGGTGTGGACACAGAAACGTCAACACCCCACGACTCGCTGAACAACCACTCGTTGCTCGGGTGGTTGACCCGGCCCACGGTGCGTGGCACGGCGAACTCGGTCTTGGCGAGCAGGGACGTGACGAGGTTGACCTTGTCGTCGCCGGTGGCGGAGATGACCACGTCGCACGACTCGAGCTGGGCCTCCTCAAGGGATGACAGCTCGCACGAGTCGGCCAGCAGCCACTGTGCCTTGGGCACCAGGTCAGCCCGGATCGACGCAGGTGACTTGTCGATCAGCAGGACCGAATGGCCGTTGTCGATGAGCTCCTGTGCCACCGATCGGCCTACCGCGCCGGCTCCGGCAATCACGACGCGCATCAGTCGACCTCCGGCCCGGCGTCAATAACTGCATGGACTGCTTCAGCGCTGTCCTCGCGCATGAACAGGCTCAAGTAGTCGCCCTCCTGGATGACGGTGTCCGGCTGTGCGATGTGGCCGGAGCCGAGGCGGGTGAGGTAGGCGACGCGGACGCCGGCGGCCTCCTCGAGCTGGACGATCTTGTGACCGATCCAGGTGAAGGGCGCATAGACGAAGTCGAGGCGCACGTCGCCGGACTGGTCGCGCCAGGCCGGTTCGGTGCCGGCCGGGACGAGCCGACGGAGCACCTGGTCGGCGGCCCACGGCACGGTGGCGACGGTGGGGACGCCGAGCCGCTCGTAGACCTCGGCGCGACCCGGGTCGTAGATGCGCGCGACGACATTGTTGATCTTGAACTGCTCGCGGGCGACGCGAGCCGAGATGATGTTGGAGTTGTCGCCGCTGGAGACGGCGGCGAAGGCGTCGGCCCGCTCGATGCCAGCCTTGACCAGCACGTCCCGGTCGAAACCCAGGCCCGTGACGGTGATGCCGCTGAACGCGGGACCGAGGCGTCTGAACGCGTCGGGGTTCGAGTCGATGACCGCGGTGGTATGTCCGCGCTCCTCGAGACTGCGGGTCAGTGTCGAGCCGACTCGTCCGCAGCCCATGATCACAATATGCACGCAGGCGACGCTACACCGATCTGGGCGGCTCGCCCGCACAAGGGGATCCCCGGCTAACATCGTCTCTCGTGGGTATCACCGAGGTCGCCAAACGAGCACTGGTCGGTCGCAAGCTCCGCAGCACCCAGCTCGGCGAGACACTGCTCCCCAAACGGATAGCGCTCCCGGTGTTCGCCAGCGATGCATTGTCGTCGGTGGCGTACGCACCTGACGAGATCTTCCTGACCCTCTCGCTCGGTGGGCTTTCCGCGTACGCGTTCAACTGGAAGATCGGTCTCGCCGTCGCTCTGGTTCTCCTCACGGTGGTGCTGTCCTACCGGCAGAACGTCCACGCCTACCCCAGCGGCGGAGGCGACTACGAGGTCGCGACGGTCAACCTCGGCCCCACCGCAGGCCTGACGGTCGGCAGCGCACTGCTGGTCGACTACGTGCTCACCGTCGCGGTCTCGATCTCCTCGGGCGTCCAGAACGCGAGCTCCGCGCTGCCATGGCTCCAGGGTCACGAGGCAACGGCCGCGTCGATCCTTGTCGTCCTGCTGATGGCGGCGAACTTGCGGGGGACGAAGGAGTCGGGCAAGGCGTTCGCGGTGCCCACCTATCTGTTCATGGTCGCGATTCTGTTGATGGGGGTGTGGGGCTATGCCCGTTACCTCTTCGGCGACCTGCCCGACACCCCCAGTGCCGCCTATGACATCGCACCCGAAGGACAGTTCGAGCAGGGGTTCACGGGGTTGGCGATGGTGTTCCTGCTGGCTCGCGCGTTCTCGTCCGGCTGCGCGGCACTGACCGGCGTCGAGGCCATCAGCAACGGCGTCCCGGCCTTCAAGAAGCCCAAGAGCAAGAACGCCGCAACGACCCTTCTGCTGCTGGGCATCCTGTCGATCGTGATGCTGATGAGCATCGTCGTGCTGGCCGACCTGATGCACCTGCGCTATGTCGAGGATCCTGCTCGACAGCTGCTGCTCAACGGCCAGCCGGTCGGTGCGGGCTACGAGCAGGACACCGTGATCGCACAGCTTGCCGGGACGCTCTACAGCAACTTCATGCCACTGTTCTACTTCACGATCGCCTGCACCGGCATCATCCTGATCCTTGCGGCGAACACGGCCTTCAACGGCTTCCCGGTGCTCGGATCGATCTTGGCGCGTGACGGCTTCCTACCGCGTCAGCTCGACACCCGCGGTGACCGTCTGACCTTCAGCAACGGCATCATCGTGCTCGCGCTGGCTGCCATCTTCCTGATCCAGGCGTTCGACGCCGAGGTCACCCGACTGATCCAGCTCTACATCGTCGGCGTCTTCGTGTCGTTCAACCTCAGCCAGCTCGGCATGATCCGACATTGGAACCGGCACCTGCTGACCGAGACCGACCCGGCGGCCCGCTCGCGGATGAAGAGGTCGCGGATCGTGAACGCGGTGGGCCTGGCCATGACCGCGACAGTGCTTGTCATCGTGCTCGTGACCAAGTTCCTCGCCGGCGCCTGGATCGCGA
>NZ_JACMOM010000018.1 GCF_014378035.1 Aeromicrobium sp.
CGAACGTCTCGGTCTTGACGATGTCGGTCTGCGCCGGCATGTCGATGATCGCCGGGTGGACGTAGAAGCCACCGCCGGTGCTGCTGCTCGCCTCAGCGGACTGCGCTCCCCCGGTGGCGAGCCTGCCGCCGTCGGACTGCGCCTGCGACACCGCAGCACCGAACGCACGGAAGGCCGTCTCGTCGACGAGCGGGCCGACCAGGGTCGATGACTTGAGGGGCGAGCCGATCGGCAGCGTCTCGTAGGCAGCCTTGAGCCGGGTCACGAGGTCGTCCTTGATCGACTCGTGCACGATGATGCGCCGCAGCGACGTGCATCGCTGGCCCGCGGTGCCGACGGCGGAGAACACGATGCCCCGCACCGCGAGGTCGAGGTCGGCGGACGGTGCGACGACCGGGGCGTTGTTGCCGCCGAGCTCGAGCAGCGTCCGGCCGAGGCGGGCGGCCACACGCGGTGCGACCTCCTTGCCCATGCGGGTCGAGCCGGTGGCCGACACCAGCGGCACCCGGGGGTCGTCGACGAGCACCTCACCGACGGTTCGGTCGCCGATGAGCACGGCGGAGAGCCCGTCGGGCACGCCAGCACGACGTCCTGCCTCGAGCGCGAGTGCCTGGCAGCCCAGAGCGGTGAGGGTGGTCTTCTCGGAGGGCTTCCACACGACGGCGTCGCCGCAGACGAAGGCGAGCGCGGCGTTCCACGACCACACCGCGACCGGGAAGTTGAACGCCGAGATGACGCCGATGACGCCGAGCGGGTGCCACTGCTCCATCATGCGGTGGCCGGGTCGCTCGGTGGCGATCGTCAGGCCGTGCAGCTGGCGCGACAGGCCGACCGCGAGGTCGCAGATGTCGATCATCTCCTGCACCTCGCCGGCGCCCTCGGAGACGATCTTGCCCGCCTCGATCGACACCAGCGCGCCGAGGTCGTCCTTGTGCTCGCGCAACAGCTCGCCGAGCTCGCGCACGAACTGGCCTCGCGCGGGCGCGGGCACGGTGCGCCACTGCTGGAACGCCGCATGAGCGTTGCCGACCAGCTCGGTCGCCTCGGCGGCCGTGTGCGAACGGAGCCGGCCGATCTCGTGCCCGTCGATCGGTGAGCGACACACCAGGTCGCCGTCGGCGACGAACGGATCGCCTGCCCCGAGCCGCTGGAGGATGTCACGCGCCTGCGTGCTGATGTCAGTCATGCTCATACCTCTCCCTCTGCGGCGAAGTGCAGACCGGCCTGCGTCGAGAACAGCGCCTCGAGCGTGATGTCCTCCTGCTTGATGAACCCCGACTGCGGCAACGATCCGTCGGCCACCAGCTCGACGACGCTGACCACGGAAGCGGCGGTCGTCCAGGAGATCGCCCGCCAGACGCGGCCGGAGATGTTGAGCGGCTTGTAGGCGCGGACGTAGTTCTCGCGGAACGGATGGCCGTTCTTGCGTCCCTCGACCGCCGCATGGACGAACACGACGTCGTCGTTGACGGGCGGTTTGGACGCCACCAGCATCGACCCGACCAGCTCGCGCTGCTCCCGCAGGTTGAGCTCGTCGAACAGGAAGTGCATCTGGTCGAAATGTCCGGGATAGCGCAACGTCTTGTAGTCCAGACGATGGACCCGGCCCTCGTACGTCTCGCACATCGTGCCCAGCCCGCCGGACGTCAGGGCGGCCTCGAGCTCGATGCCCCCGATGAGGACGCGTTCCTTCCCGGTCATGGCCGGCACCATCTGCCGGTTGCCCGACCGGACGACCTCGCAGTCGTTGAGGTACTCGTTGACCACCCCCTCAGGCGACCAGTTGATGGCGTAGCCCAGCAGGCCGGTGGGGTTCTGCGGCAGCGCGCCGACCTTGAGCTCGATCGAGCGGATCTCCTCGAAGGTCTTGGCGATCGAGGCCCCGATGATGCCGATGAGTCCGGGTGCGAGGCCGCACTGTGGGGCGAACGCGGCACCCGGCCGCCCCGTCGCGAGCTGCTCGGCCGCGAGCTCGATGACCCGGTTGGTCGTCGGGACGTCTTCGGTGAGGTCGAAGTAGTGCACGCTCGAGTCGTAGGCGGCCTCGGCGACCTCGATGTTGAGATGGAACGGCAGGCATGACACGACGGCATCGACGCCACGCAACGAGTCACGGAGCGCAGCCCGGTCGTTGACGTCGAGAGCCTTGACCTCGAACCCGAGGTCGTCGTGGGGTGCGGCGTCATAGCCGACGACCTTGAACCCGGACTCCTCCAACATCACGGCGACAAGCTCGCCGACCTTGCCGAGACCGAACACTGCGACCTGATTGATGATGCGCGTCATGAAATCCTCCTCAAGACCACGATGGATCTCAACGCGGCACGATCGTGCGCCGAGTCGTGATCGGCGTCACAGCACAGTATCGCGAGCTGGCGTCCCCCCCTGTCCCGGCTGGCCGGTACAGCGGGGGACGCAGCGCATCGCTCGGCCTATCCCGCGATCGACACCGGGACGACGTCGGTCGCACCCATGCGGGCGGCATCGGCGGTTGCGTCGTCGGGCATGGTCTGGCTCTCCCGCTCGGCCTCGACGCGCTTGAGATAGTGCTCGACCTCGTTGGCGCGCTGCGCCTCGTCCCACCCGAGCACCCCGCCCATGAGGTCGGCGACCATCGGTGCCGCCGCCGTGCCACGGTCGAACTCCTCGAACGAGATGCGGGTGCGCCGGGTGATGACGTCGTCGACGTGGCGGGCACCCTCATGTGAGACGGCGTAGACGACCTCGGCCCGCAAGTAATCCGGCGCCCCGTGGAGGGGCAGGCCCAGATCGGGGTCGTCGGCGACCAGCGCGAGCACCTCGTCGATCAGCGAGCCGTAACGTCCCAGCAGGTGGGTGATGCGCTCCACATGCAGTCCGCTGGTCGACGCCATGAGGTGGAGCCGGTTCGAGACGGCCTCGAACCCTTCGGCGCCGAGGAGCGGGACGTGCTCAGTCGCGCAGGGCGGCACCCGCGTGTCGGTCTGCCCGGCCAGGCCGTGGGCAGCCTGGTCGATGACGTCCTTGGCCATGATCCTGTACGTCGTGTACTTGCCACCCGCGATCACTGTCAGGCCGGGTGCCGCACTGGCCACTGCGTGCTCACGCGAGAGCTTGCTCGTCGCTTCGTCCTCGCCGTGGAGCAGTGGTCGCAGGCCGGCATAGACCCCGGCGACATCATCGTGCGTGAGGGGCTTCTCGAGCACCGTGTTGACGTGGTCGAGGAGATAGTCGATGTCGCTGCGGCTGGCCGCCGGGTGGTCCTTGGACAGCGACCAGTCGGTGTCGGTCGTGCCGATGACCCAGTGGCGACCCCACGGGATCACGAACAGCACAGACGTGCCGGCGCGAAGGATCAGCCCCGACTCACTGTGGATGCGGTCGCGCGGCACCACGAGGTGCACACCCTTGCTCGAGCGGACGTGAAACGTGCCGCGCTCCCCCGCGAATGACTGGGTCTCGTCGGTCCAGACCCCCGTCGCGTTGACGACCTGGCGGGCGCGCACCGTGATGGTGCGCCCGGACTCGAGGTCGCGGACCTCGGCGCCCACGACTCGTCCGCCCTCCTTGACCAGCGACGTGACCCGTGCACGGGTCGCGATGTGCGCACCGTACGCAGCCGCAGTCCGCGACAGGAACATCGTGTGTCGAGCATCGTCGACCTGGGCGTCGTAGTACTGCAGAGCCCCGACGAGCGCGTCCTTGCGCAGCGACGGCGCGATGCGTCGCGCTCCGCGGCGCGTCAGGTGTCGGTGGAGCGGAACACCGGCACCGTAGCCCGATGCCTTGCTCATGGCGTCGTAGAGCGCGACGCCCGCACCGGCGTAGAACCGCTCCCACCCACGGTGTTGCAGCGGGTAGAGGAACGGCACCTCGTGCACGAGGTGCGGCGCAAGCCTCTGCAGGCTCAGGCCGCGCTCCTTGAGGGCTTCGGCGACGAGGCGGAAGTCGAGCATCTCGAGGTAGCGCAGGCCCCCGTGCATGAGCTTGCTCGACCTGCTCGACGTGCCCGAGGCGAGGTCACGCGCCTCGACCAGCCCGACCGACAGCCCGCGGGTGACGGCGTCGAGGGCAGAACCACCCCCGACGACGCCACCCCCGATCACCAGGACGTCGAGCGTGGTGGCGCTCATCGCCTCGAGCGCCTCCTCGCGTGACTGCGGTGACAACGGTGCTGACCTCATGATCAGCTGACGTCGACCCAGTCGAGGGTCCTCGTGACGGCCTTCTTCCACTGGGTGTAGCCGGCCTCGCGCTGCTCTTCGTTCCACTGCGGCTCCCACCGCTTCGACTCGTTCCAGTTCTCGCGCAGCTCGTCGGTGGTGGCCCAGAAGCCCACGGCGAGACCCGCGGCGTACGCAGCACCCAGCGCCGTGGTCTCGGCGACAACCGGACGGCTGACCGCGACGCCAAGGACGTCGGCCTGGATCTGCATGCACAGCTCGTTGGCCGTGACACCACCGTCGACCTTGAGCACCTCGAGCACCACGCCGGAGTCCTTCTCCATGGCCTCGGCGACGTCGCGCGACTGGTAGCAGATGGCTTCGAGGGTGGCCCGCGCCAGGTGAGCATTGGTGTTGAAGCGCGAGAGGCCGACGATTGCCCCACGTGCGTCCGAGCGCCAGTACGGAGCGAAGAGCCCCGAGAATGCCGGCACGAAGTACACGCCGCCGTTGTCGTCGACCTGCCGGGCGAGCGACTCCGACTGCGCAGCGCCGGAGATGATGCCGAGCTGGTCGCGCAACCACTGCACTGCTGAACCGGTGACCGCGATCGAGCCCTCGAGGGCGTAGACCGGCTTGTCGTTGCCGAACTGGTAGCAGACCGTCGAGAGCAGACCTGCCTTGCTGCGCACCAGCTCGGTGCCGGTGTTCAGCAACATGAAGTTGCCTGTGCCATAGGTGTTCTTCGCCTCGCCGGGAGCGAAGCAGACCTGGCCCACGGTCGCGGCCTGCTGGTCACCCAGGATGCCGGTGATCGGCACCGCGCCGCCGAACGGCCCGTCCTCCAGCGTCATGCCGTAGGGCTCAGACGTCGAGGACGGCTTGATCTCGGGAAGCATCGCGCGCGGGATGTTGAAGAAGCCCAGCAGCTCGTCATCCCACTGCAGGGTCTCGAGGTCCATCAGCATCGTGCGGCTCGCGTTGGTCGGGTCAGTGACGTGGACGCCACCGTGGCGCCCACCGGTGAGGTGCCAGATCAGCCAGCTGTCGGTGTTGCCGAAGATCGCGTCGCCCTTCTCGGCCGCCTCGCGAACCCCCTCGACGTTCTCCAGGATCCACTGGATCTTGCCTCCGGAGAAGTAGGTTGCCGGCGGCAGCCCGGCCTTGCGGCGGATGATGTCGCCGCGCTCGTCACGATCGAGCGCGCTGGCGATGCGGTCGGTGCGGGTGTCCTGCCAGACGATCGCGTTGTAGTAGGGACGACCGGTGTTCTTGTTCCACACCACGGTGGTCTCGCGCTGGTTGGTGATGCCCAGTGCCGCGAGATCCTCGGGTCCGAGGCCCGCCTTCGTGAGGGTGGTCTGGATGACCGCGGACGTCCGTTCCCAGATCTCTGCGGGGTTGTGCTCGACCCAGCCAGCCTGGGGCATGATCTGGTCGTGCTCGAGCTGGTGACGCGCGACCTCGTTGCCGCCGTGGTCGAAGATCATGAAGCGGGTGCTCGTCGTGCCCTGGTCGATCGATCCGATGTAGTCAGCCATGGTCGTGCCTTTCGCTTGTGCCGGTGTGGGTGTGGGTGTGGGTGTGGATGGTGGTGTGGATGGTGGTGGTGGTCATGCGGAGCGGCCGGCCCTCTGCCCGCTGAGCTCGGCGTCCTGCACAGGCTCGGAGACGGTGATCGACTCGGGCTCGTTGGGCAGGTTCTTGTCGATGAAGTAGGTGAACAGACCGCCACCGATGAGTCCGCCGATGATCGGCGCCACGATCGGCAACCAGAAGTAGACGGGATGGCTGCCGCTGGTACTCATCCACGCATCGCCGTAACCGGTGATCCAGGAGGCGAGCCGCGGACCGAAGTCCCGGGCGGGGTTGATCGCGTAGCCGGCGTTGCCACCGAACGCCATGCCGAGCGCCACGACGAGCAGGCCGACGATGAACGGGCCGATGTTCGCCATGGGCGGGTTGTTGGTCGCCGTCGTCAGTGCGAAGATCACGAACACCAGGATCGCGGTGCCGACGATCTGGTCGAGGAAGGCCGACGGGATCGACACCCCCGCGGTAGGCGACGTCGAGAAGATGCCCTGCGTCGCGTAGGTGTGGTTGGGGTCGATCTTGGCGATCAGGTCGGCGTACGTCGCACGGACTATCAGTGCGGCGACGAACGCGCCCACGACCTGTGCCGCGATGTACGGCAGGACCTTGCGCCACTCAAATCCCTTGTACGCCGCCAGCGCGATCGTGACGGCCGGGTTCAGATGTGCCCCCGAGAGCCGGGCGGCAACGTAGATGCCCAACGTCACGCCGATGCCCCATGCCCACGCGATGGAGTCGTGGTCTCCTTGCGCTCCGTCGCCGGTCACGACCTGCGCCACGACTCCGGCGCCGAAAAGGATCAGGACCATGGTGCCGAAGACCTCGGCCGCCATCTCGCCCCACAAAGTATTTCTCGTCATGTGCATCCCCCAATTCAGTGGTGGCTCATTGCCGCCTGCTGCGAAAGTAGGTGTCGGTGTGACGTGGCTCAAGTGCAGGCGTTCGACATCGCCGAACGCGTCGCATAGCGTCGGGGAATGCCCGGTGCCATCCAGTCCATCGAACGGGCCGCGGCAGTGCTCAGGATCCTGGGCGGAGCGGGCCGCCCGCTGCGACTCTCGGAGATCGCCGATGCGCTCGATCTTCCCAAGCCGACGGTCTTCGGCATCGTCCGCACGTTGCGCGACGTCGGCTTCGTCCACCAGGACCGCTCGACGTCGGAGTACTCCCTCGGCGACGGCGTGCGCAATCTGCACGAGTCGGGCCTCGACCCCCATGACCTGCGCTCGCACGCCATGAGCTGGACGGACGCCCTCGCGTCCCGTACACATCTCGAGGTGCACATCGGCGTCCCCGACCCCGGCGGAGCCCGCATCGTCCACCACGTCTTCCGGCCCGACGACTCCACCCAGCAGCTGCGGGTCGGCGAGGTGCTTCCGTTCCACGCCAGCGCGATGGGCAAGGTCATGCTCGGCTTCGTCGCCGGCACTCCCACCAGGGCCAGGGTGCTCGACCGCTACACCCAGCGCACCCTCGTCAACCGGTCAGCGCTCGACGCCGACATGCATGGCGTCCGTGAGCGCGGTTGGGCATCCGAGCGCGGCGAGCTGCTGCCCGAGGTCGGCGCCGTGGCGGTGCCGCTGCGTGGCTACGGCGGCATCGGAGTGGGTGCGCTGGCGGTGGTGGGCCCGTTGGAGCGGGTGTTCCGCCACGCCGGTCCTCCCCTGGCCGACATCGTCGACGCCACCGTCGACACCGCAGTCTCGATCTCGCGGTCCCTGGGGCTGCAGGCATGAGCGAGACCGTTGTCGCCGGCATCGACCAGGGCACCACCTCGACCCGGTGCATGATCTTCGATCGCCAGGGCCGCACCCGGTCGTTGGCCCAGAGCGAGCACCGCCAGGTCTTCCCGCAGCCCGGTTGGGCCCAGCACGACGCCGATGAGATCTGGCGTCACGTCCAGCGACTCGTGCCGGAGGCCTTGGCGCAGGCCGGATTCGGTCACGGCCAGGTGGCAGCGCTCGGCATCGCCAACCAGCGCGAGACCACCGTGGTCTGGGACCGTGCGACCGGCCGGTCGGTCGCTCCGGCGATCACGTGGCAGGACACCCGTACGTCAGCAATTGTTGATGACCTCGTCGCGCGGTGCACGACCGATCACGTCATGGCCGTCACGGGGCTCCAGCCACGCACCTATTTCGCCGGCCCACGGCTCCGCTGGTTGCTCGATCACCGTCGCGGCCTGCGGCAACGCGCCGAGGCAGGTGAGCTGATGTTCGGCACGATGGAGAGCTGGCTGATCTGGAACCTCACCGGTGGCGTCCACGGGGGCGTCCACGTCACCGACGTCACAAACGCCAGTCGCACCATGATGATGGATCTGTCGACGGGCCAGTGGGACGACTCGATGCTCGATCTGCTCGACGTTCCCAGAGCCGTGCTGCCGAGCATCAGGTCGAATGCCGAGGTCTACGGCACCTGCGTCACGCCGCTGGCCGGGGTGCCGATCGCCGGCGCGCTCGGAGACCAGCAGGCCGCGCTGTTCGGTCAGACCTGCTTCGAGCCCGGCGACGCCAAGTGCACCTACGGGACCGGCGCGTTCCTGCTCGTCAACGCGGGTCCGGAGCGCCCGACACCGGGGGCGGCGGTGCTCCCGACCGTCGCCTACGCCCTGGGTGATGACGCCCCGGTATACGCCGTCGAAGGTTCCATTGCGATGGCAGGCTCCCTGGTGCAATGGCTCCGCGACTCGCTCGAGATCATCCCCACGGCACCGCAGGTGGAGACCCTCGCCAGCTCGGTCGAGGACAACGGCGGGTGCTACATCGTGCCCGCGTTCTCCGGTCTGTACGCCCCGCGGTGGGACCAGGATGCCCGCGGCGTGATCGTCGGCCTCACGTCGTTCGTCACCAAGGCGCACCTGGCCCGTGCGGTGCTCGAGGCCACGGCGTGGCAGACGTGGGAGGTCGTTGACGCCATCGGCCGTGATCTCGGCCTGACCCTCGAGTCCCTGCGGGTCGACGGTGGCATGACCTCCAACCACCTGCTGATGCAGATGGTCTCCGACGTCCTCGACGTGCCTGTCGAACGTCCCCTCGTGTCCGAGACGGTCTGCCTCGGCGCCGCCTACGTCGCCGGCCTGACGGTCGGCTACTGGACCGACCTGGCCGCGCTGAGCCACCACCGACACCTCGCGTCCGTGTGGCGCCCGCGGATGGACCCCGCAGTACGCACCCGTGAAGCCGAGCAGTGGAACCGCGCGGTCAGCCACGCCCTGGGGTGGGTGCTGCCCACCGCCTGAGCGAGCTGGGGGCCACTCAGGCAGGAATGGTCTGCGCCACCGCACGGTTGGCCGCCGACACGACTGCGCGCAGGGACGCCGTGACGATGTTGGCGTGGATGCCGACACCCCACACGATCTCGTCGCCGATCTCGCACTCGACGTAGGCGGCGGCGAGCGCGTCACCGCCGGTGGAGAGCGCGTGCTCGGAGTAGTCGAGCAGCCGGATGGCCGAGCCGGCCTGGCGCATGCCGTCAATGAATGCCGCCACCGGGCCGTTGCCCTCGCCCCTCAGCGACTGCACCTGCCCGCGGACGCGAAGATCGACGACCTGCTGGTCGCTGCCGTCGGACGAGGTGACGGAGCTGTAGCTCGAGAGGGCGTACGGCTCTTCGCGCTCGAGGTACTCGGCGCGGAACGCGTCCCAGATCGCGGCGGGCTCGATCTCGCCCGCCTCACCCTCGGTGAGTCGCTGCACGACCTGGCTGAACTCGATCTGCAGGCGCCGCGGCAGGTCGAGCTGGTGGTCGGTCTTGAGGATGTACGCGACACCGCCCTTGCCCGACTGGCTGTTGACGCGGATGACGGCCTCGTACGTCCGGCCCACATCTTTCGGGTCGATAGGAAGGTACGGAACGGCCCATTCAGCCTGTCCCACCGGTATGCCGTCGCGTTGCGCGCCCACGGTGAGCGCCTCCAGACCCTTCTTGATCGCGTCCTGGTGGGAGCCGCTGAACGCGGTGTAGACGAGGTCGCCGCCGTAGGGGTGACGCTCGTGGACAGAGATGCGGTTGCAGTACTCGACCGTGCGACGGACCTCGTCGATGTTGCTGAAGTCGATCTGCGGGTCGACGCCCTGCGTGAACAGGTTGAGCCCGAGGGTCACCAGGCAAACGTTGCCGGTGCGCTCTCCGTTGCCGAACAGACAGCCCTCGATGCGGTCGGCGCCGGCGAGGTATCCGAGCTCGGCTGCCGCGACCGCGGTGCCGCGATCGTTATGTGGGTGCAGCGAGATGACGACGTTCTCACGGTGGTTGAGGTGTCGTGACATCCACTCGATGGAATCCGCATAGACATTCGGGGACGCCATCTCGACGGTGGATGGCAGATTGATGATGACCTTGCGCTTCGGGGACGGCTCCAGGATTTCGAGTACCTCGTTACAGACCTCGAGCGCGAAATCCAGTTCGGTCCCGGTGAAACTCTCCGGCGAGTACTCGTAGAAGATCTCGGTGCCGTC
>NZ_JACMOM010000096.1 GCF_014378035.1 Aeromicrobium sp.
GTTGAAGCAGATCGCGAAGGACTTCGGGATTTCCGAGGGCTGTTTGTCGAACTGGATGAAGAAGGCCGACATCGAGGACGGTGCTCGACCCGGCCCGACGATCGCGGAGTCTGCTGAGCTGCGTGGGGCCAAGAAGCGGATCCGTCTGCTCGAGCAGGAGGCCGAGGTGATGCGACGAGCCGTCGCCTACCTCTCGCGTGACATCAACCCACAATGATGTACCCGCTGGTCCTCGAACTAGCCGCGACCGACGCCCCCATCCGGGTGCCGGTCACGGTGACCTGCAGGGTGCTTGGCTTCTCGACGACGGCGTTCTACAAGTGGCGGGCCAACCCTGTCTGTGCCCGCGACCTGGACGACGCCTACCTGATCAACGCTGCCTACGACCTCCACACCGATGACCCGGAGTTCGGGTACCGCCTGATCGCGGATGACCTGCGCGACGCTGGGCATCAGGCCTCTGACAACCGCCTCTGGCGGCTCTGCTCGACCCAGCGGTTGTGGTCGGTGCATTCGAAGAAGCGCGGGGCTGAACCGCAAGGCCGGCCCGCCGGTCCACGACGACCTCCTTGCCGTGACCGATAAGCATGGCCGCACAACGCACCGGTTCACTGCTGATGCGCCGAACAGCGTGTGGGTGACCGATATCAGCGAGCACCCCACCGGCGAAGGGAAGCTCTACCTCCGCGCGGTCAAGGACCTGCACTCCAACAAGATCGTGGGCTACTCCATCGACTCCAGGATGAAGTCATCACTGGCCGTGGCCGCGTTGCGCAACGCGGTAGCACTGCGGGCACCGGTGGCCACGATCGTGCACTCCGACAGGGGCTCTCAGTTCAGGTCGCGGAAATACGTCACCGCACTCAAGAACACCGGGCTGCGAGGCTCCATGGGCCGAGTCGGTGCGTGCGGCGACAACGCCGCGATGGAGTCGTTCTTCGCGCTCCTGCAGAAGAACGTCCTGGACCGCAAGCGCTGGGAGACACGCGAGGAACTCCGCCTCGCGATCGTGGTCTGGATCGAGAAGAAGTACCACCGTCGCCGACGACAAGCCACCCTCGGCAGACTGACCCCGATCGAGTTTGAGACCATCTACTCAGCCGCAGACGCGGCCTGAGAACCACCCACCCCGAGTGTCAACCAAACCGGGGGCAGTCCCGAACACCATGAGACCCATCCAACAGCGACTCGTCGCACTGGCATGCAGCCTCGCAGTGCTGACCCGCTGCGCCAACGACGAGGGCGGAGCCGCCACAGTGCCCGACGACACCGACTCACGCGACCTCAGCGCCCCGACACCCTCCACGGTCGCGAACGAGCCGTGTCGCCTGTTGGTCCTTCGGGGCGCCGACTCACCCCTCAAGGTCGACGCCAATCTCCGACCCGAGGGCAAGCAGGGTCCCCTGGTGTGCACCCTTGAGTCGTACGCCGCCTACTACGCCAAGTGTTCGAGGATGTGGGAGCCGCAGGCGCTCCTGCGCGCTGATGCGGTCGTCGGTGACGCTGACCTGCGCCGCCGGTTCGGGGAGTTGATCGATCCGCTGTGGTTCCCGGTGGACCGGATGTCCGAGGACGACGTCTGCGAAGTGCGCCGCATCAAGGCGCGCGTGGACCAGGAGCGGCTAGCGCGCGGAGCCGACCCGCAGACCCACCTCAAGCTCGGTTCCGGCGGTCTTGCCGGCATCGAATGGACGGCGCAGTTGCTGCAGATGCGCTCTGCCGGACAGCTCCCCGGGCGGCGGCGTACGACGCGGACGTGGGAGGCGCGTGCCGCGGCTCGCGATGCCGAACTGCTCGATCCGGACGGTGCCGACGTCCTGGCCCATGGCTGGCGAACGGTCAGCCGGATCCGGAGCGCTGAGACGCTCGTGCGCGGCAAGGGCGGCGACGAACTGACCCGCGGCACCCGTGAGCTACCACGCGGGGGAGTCGGACGCGATGGTCAACGACTGCCTGCGGATCACCCGACAGTCGCGCGCGGTCCTCGATCGAGTCTTCTGGGGCTGAGTTGAACCTCAGAACGCATCAACGACTGGCTCTCGAGGCTCTCGACGTTGCCTGGGCCGCCGGCCGTTCAAGGGCCTGGGTGGAGCTTCCTCCGGGCGCGGGCAAGACAATGGTGGGCCTCGAGACCGTACGCCGCCGGCTCGACGCAGGAGCCGTCGGGCGAGCCGTTGTCCTCGGCCCCAACACCGCGATCCAGGGCCAGTGGGTCGCCCAGGCACAACAGCTGGGGCTGGACGTGGACGTCGACCGCAACCTGCACGCCACGCTCACCGCACTGACCTATCAGTCCCTGGCCGTCTTCGACCCGGACGCGGAGGTCACCGACGAAGCGGATGAGGTGACCGACGGCGTGGCGCACGAGACCGGATTGCTCGCTCGACTGCATGACAACGGTCGCGCGCTGGTCGAGGCCATGCAGGCCGCCGGTCCGATCGTGTTGATTCTCGACGAATGCCATCACCTGCTGGAGGTGTGGGGCCGTCTGTTGCAGGAGCTGCTCGACCTGCTTCCCGACGCTGAGGTCCTCGGGCTGACCGCGACGCCGCCGGACACGATGACCGCGGACCAGGCCGAGCTCGTCAATTCCTTGTTCGGCAGGCCGCTTTTCCAGGTGTCGATCCCGGCTGTGGTCCGCGAGGGCGATCTCGCGCCGTTCGTGGAGCTGGTCTGGCTGACGACCCCGACCCCCACCGAGTCCGACTGGCTCGCTTCCGAGGCCCTGCGCTTCCAGGAGTTGATCACCCAGCTGACCGATCCGGCCTTCGGGACCCTTCCCTTCCTCCAGTGGCTCGACGCTCGGTTCGTCGCTAGAGGTGTGTCCTGGGCGACCCTGATCAAGCAGTCCCCAGACCTGTGCCGGGCCGCGCTCCGCATGCACCACGCCGGGCTGCTCGGCCTGCCCGCTGGAGTCCGACTGACAGAGGAACATCGCTCGGCTCCGACGGCGGACGACTGGGTGCTGCTCGTCGAGGACTGGCTCATCTCCCACCTGATGCAGACCGGAAACGCTTCCGATATGCAGGTTGTCGAGGCCGTACGTCGCGCGCTGCCGGCCGTCGGTTACCAGTGGACGCGCGGGGGGATTCGCCAAGGTCGCTCGTCGGTCGACCGGGTGCTGGCAAGGTCGGAGTCGAAGATGTCGGCCGTCGTCCAGATCGTGGGCCACGAGCACCTGAACCTCGGGGATCGGCTGCGCATGCTGGTGCTCTGCGATCACGAGCGCGCCAGCGCGACCCTGCCCTCGGGGTTGGTGGGCGTGATCGACCAGCAGTCGGGGTCCGCGCGCGCCATGGTCACTGCGCTCGTCGCCGACGCGAACACGGCCGGGCTGCATCCGATGCTGGTGACCGGGAAGACCGTCGCCGGCTCAGCGGAGACCCTGGCTGCATTCACGGCCTCGCTGGCGGATCGGGATCTCGCCGCTCGATTGCTCATCGAGCCGCTCGAGGGAAGTCCCGGCCTCTCGTCCTTGGTCGGTCCGTGGACCAGTCGGGTCTGGGTCGCCCACGTCACCCGCTTCTTCCAGGACGGTGGCTGCCGGGTCCTCGTCGGCACCCGAGCGCTCCTCGGTGAGGGTTGGGATGCGCGACGCATCACCGGCCTGGCCGATCTCACCGCCGCCACGACCAGCACGGCAGTGGTCCAGACCCGGGGCCGAGCACTTCGCACCGACCCGGCTTGGACGGAAAAGGTCGCCGTCAACTGGTCAATCGTCTGCGTGGCCCAGGAACACCCCAAGGGGGCCAACGACTGGGACCGGTTGGTGCGCAAGCACTCCGGCTTCTTCGGTCTCGACGACACCGGCGCCGTGGTCGACGGGGTCGCCCACATCGATCCGACATTCTCGTCATACGCCCCACCCTCGACGGACGGCTTCGATGCGATCAACGCGCACATGCTGGTGCGTAGCGAGGCGCGTGCGGACATCCGGGCATTGTGGCGGGTGGGGGAGCCGTACGTCGACGAGGTCGCACCCACGGTTCGGGTGATCGCCCGAGCACCCGGACGGCTCGGCAGCGACGTTGTCGCCCCCGCCGTGGTGGTCGCCGCGCACGGGTTGGAGACCCGCAGCGCTCGACGTCTGAGCTCGCTTCGAGGGCCGACCCCGTGGCTGGGGGCCGCCGGGTTGGCGACCTTGGCTGTCGCGGTTGAAGTGCGCGCACTGCTGCTGCTCGGAGCCGTGTTCCTGGTCGGTGCACTCCTCACCCGAGGACTCGCACTGGCGTCGTACGGTCGCGAGATGCTGGACCTGGCGAGCGCGCCGCCGTCCCTGGCCCGGGTCGCCTGCGCAGTCGCGGACGGGCTTCACGCAGCCGGCCTCACCGCGCAAGGAGCCGGGGCCGTAGACGTCGAGATCGAGGCCAGTGGCGAGTATCGCTGCGTGCTCCGACAGGTCACCGAGGCCGAGGCCGGAGTGTTCGCCGCCGCGTTCGATGAAGCCGTCTCGCCACTGCTGATTCCGCGCTACGTCCTGCCCCGTTGGGTGTTGACGCCCCGTAAGCCTTCGCTGTGGACGGCGCTGCGCGCGGCGTCCGGAAGGGTCCAACCCGATGGCGTGGTGTGGCACGCCGTACCGTCGGTTCTCGGCACGAACGCCGGGCGCGCGAAGGTCTACCGCCGGGCCTGGGACCACTGGATCGGCGGAGGGGACGTCCTCTACACCGGCTCGCCCGAGGGCTACGGGGTGTTGTGCTCGCAGCAGGGGAGTGACCCGTTCGAGGTCACCACCGTGATGCGCCGGCACTGGGCCTGATGTCAGCCGAAGGGCCGTGGCCGGAACGGCCTTCACGCCGATGGTGTTCTGTAGGTGAGA
>NZ_JACMOM010000097.1 GCF_014378035.1 Aeromicrobium sp.
CATGCTCGCCAACGTGTGGCCGACGTTCGGCCTTGCTTTGTCCACGTCTCGGCTCGTGCTGCGGCTTCCGTCAGACGCCGAACTCGCGGACCTGGCCTGCCTGGCCGCTACCGGTGTGCACGGCTGCGATGAGCGCCCCTTCCTCACGCCTTGGGCAGAGGGCACGCCGGAAGAGCGCGCGAGCTTCGTGCTGGGCGAGCACTGGTTCCAGCTGTCGTCCTGGACGCCCGAAAACTGGCGACTGGGACTCGGCGTGTTCCTGCGCACCGGGCAGCCACTCGGCGTCGCGACATTGCGAGCTCGTGACTTCCGCGTGAACCGCGAGGTCACAACGTCGTCCTGGCTCGGGCTCGCGCACCAGGCGCAGGGATACGGCACCGAGGCCCGCACCGCGCTCCTGACCCTGGCCTTCGACCACCTCGGCGCCACAGACGCCACGACCGAGGTCTTCCAGGACAACCACAAGTCGCAGGGCGTGTCCCGCAAGCTCGGCTATCAGCCCGACGGCATCTCGCGAGACCGCCGCGGCGAGGAGGTCCTCATTTCCGACCGGCTCCGCCTGACCGCTGACCAGTGGGCAGCGAACCGGCCGAACGCCGCAGTTCAGGTCGCTGGCATCGACGAGGCTGTCCGCATGTTCATGTGAACGGGCACCGGCTTGGCCGCAGTGGACGCGAGGAGCAGATGGGCTCTCCACCACCGCAGCACGCAGAATTAAGGAACCCGAGGATCCCCGGCTCGCGGTGGAGTGCCGCAGGTCCCGCGGGAGTTGATTACGGGATGTCCGTTCGATCCCTTGTCAGGCCAAATCGTTACATGTAACGTAGGTGTCATGGCCGTAAGAGAGCGGGTAAGTGCTTACCGGGCCCGGATGCGGGCTCAGGGGCTGCGGCCAGTCCAAATCTGGGTACCCGACGTCCGCTCGCCCGGTTTCGCTGATGAAGCTCGCCGCCAGTCGGCCCTGGTCGCAGCAGCCGACCGCGCCAGTGACGACATGGACTTCGTCGAGGCAGTCTCCGACGACTGGGGCCGATGAGGCGCGGGGACATCGTCACCGTCGCCGGCGGTGTCTACGCAACCAAGCCGCGACCGGCCTTGATCGTCCAAGACGACCGGTTCGACGCAACCGACTCTGTGACGGTCTGCCCCTTCACGAGCACCACCATCGACGCGCCGCTGCTACGCGTGCCGGTTTCTGCCGACGCCGAGAACGGCCTAGACCACGACAGCTTCCTGATGGTCGACAAGATGACCACTGTCCGAAGGAGCAACGCCGGCATCGTCATCGGAAAGCTCGACGCAACAACCTTGGTCGAGTTTGAGAGGCGACTCCTCGTCTTCCTCGGCTTCGGCGCCTGAACCGCCCGCAGCGCGCCCGACAGGCGGTGAAGTGGGGCAGCGCTCGTCGCGCGTTGCCCCTCCAGCCGATCCATGGACATGGCATAACGCAACGCGTTATACTCGCATGGTGATCAGGTCGTTCGGCAACCCCATGACCGAACGCCTCTGGTCGCGAGAACGCACCAAGAAGCTCGACCCGCGGATCGAGCGGACCGCCCTACGAAAGCTCGTCATCGTGGATGCCGCCGAAACCCTCGATGACCTGCGGGTCCCGCCGGGCAATCGGCTCGAAGCCCTGCGAGGCGACCGGACCGGTCAACACAGCATTCGCATCAATCAGCAGTGGCGGGTCTGCTTCACCTGGACGCCTGCCGGCCCTGAGAACGTCGAGATCGTCGACTACCACTGACCCCAGGAGGAACACGATGACGACCATGACGCCGATCCACCCCGGGGAGGTCCTGCTCGAGGACTTCCTGGCTCCGCTTGGGGTGACCCAGCACCACCTGGCGATCTCCATCAGCGTCCCGCCACGTCGAATCAACGAGATCGTCCACAGAAAGCGTCGGATCAGCGCCGACACCGCACTTCGGCTGGCCCGCTACTTCGGCACCAGCGACCGGTTCTGGCTCAACCTGCAGACCCGCTACGACCTCGAACTCCAGAAGGACCACCTCGGTGCCGCCCTGGAACAGATCCACCCTCTCCAGAGCGCCTGACCACCAGCAACCTACGCGGTGGTAAGACGCGCGTCGTCGTTACCGATTCCCAGGCGAGCGCCCATTCATGATCGTGGCTGTATTGCAAGGGCGGATGGCCTGGGAAGTCGTGTTTTGTGACGCACTCTGTCCTCACCTCGCTCCTCGAGGGGCTGCGCCCTTACCACTTGACGAAGAGACGACGCAGCGAGTTAATGTCGTGAACAGTAGGCGATTCCCTCGTCGACATGGGGGCCGCGGCCGGGTCAGCCGACCGGCTATCTAGGAGGAAGCCATGACAGTGACAGCGAACCCCAACAAGGCACTGTGGGAGAAGGGCGACTTCACCCAGGTCGCTGACACCATGCGCGCCAGTGGGGAAGCACTAGTTGCCCGCCTGGGCGTTTCGCCAGGAATGCGCGTGCTCGACCTCGGTTGCGGGGACGGCACCACCGCCTTGCCGGCTGCCCGGGTCGGTGCGGAAGTGCTGGGGGTCGACATCGCCGGCAACCTGGTGGCGGCGGGCAACC
>NZ_JACMOM010000098.1 GCF_014378035.1 Aeromicrobium sp.
CGTCGACACGATCGACGGGGTGCTCGCCGACCTGCCACCGAGCGCCAATGGGCCTTCTGATTTGTCGTTCGGCTGAGCAGAACAGATCCTGATGCACCCCATCCGTCGCGCGCTGCCCAGCATCGCTGTCATCGCTGCAGTGATGCTGCCGAGCGCCGCAACAGCCGGCGCCGGGTGGGCCAGAGGACGCCAAGATCAGTGAGGCGACCAACGATGCGGCCCAGCGGAACGTCGCGACGGAAGCTCCGCGAGGTGTCATCAATCGATTGCGCGTCCTGCACCGCCGACGCGGGCTCGCTCGCACTCTGCACGCAGCGAACCGACAGGCCCGGCCCCTTCGGTGCGCGACCGGTATCCTCTCCGAGGACACAGTGTTCGACCGCGTCCCGCGGTACCTGCTCAGCTGCACCGGCTCAGCCGCCGCACTGTCTCAGCCGCACCGTCCAGGGGGACTCATGACGACGCCTGACCTTCGATCCGGAGACCCGGCCGCCGCCGCGACCGGTCTCATCCGGGTCAGCATCTCCGGCGGCACCAAACGAGCCGACCTCGCCCTCCCCAGCTCACTACCGGTGGCCGAGCTGCTGCCCGAGCTGGCCCGGTCGCTCACCATGCTCGATGCGCACACCGTGCATGCCGGTCACACGTTGACCCGTGCCGACGGCACCTCCCTCAGCCCTGACACGGGTCTCGCGTTCCAAGGCGTGCGCGATGGCGATCTGCTCACGCTGCTCGCCGGATCAGACCGTGATGACCCCAAGGTCTACGACGACATCGTCGAGGCCATGGCCGATGTCATCGAGGGTCAGATGGAGCCGTGGAAGCCGGCGTCCGGGCGCCGGACTGCGCTCGCCTCGGCCTCGCTGCTGCTCGTGCTCGGCGCGACGGCACTCGCCATCCAGCGTCCGAGCCTGCCGGTAGCCGTCACGTCCGGCGCGATCGCGTTCGTCCTCATCGCCGCCTCGCTCGTCCTGGCCCGCGTGCAGAGCGAGGACGAGGCAGCCGTCGTCCTCGCCTGGGGTGGCGTGGTCTACGCCGCGGTGGCCGGGTTTGCCGCCGTCGATTCGACCGACCTGATCGAGATGCCCACCGCAGCAGGAGGCGTCGGAGCGGCCGTCGCCGGCATGCTCGGTCTGCTTGCCGTCGTGCGCTACCGGGCCCTTCTCATCCCTGCCGTCTCGGTCGGCGCCGTCGTCGCGACGGCCAGCGGAATCCTCACCCGGACCGACTACTCGCCCGCTGCTGTCTACACCGTGACGCTCGCCCTGGCGACCCTCGCCGGCAGCCAGCTGCCCCTCATGGTGCTCAATGCCGTCGGCACCAAGGTCGACCAGCCGCACGACTCCGCCGACCTCGTTGCCGACCCCGAGGAGATCAGGCCCGAGCAGGTGCGGGCGGAGGCCCAGCTCGGGCACCAGGTGCTGCTTGCCGTCACCTCGACACTCGGGCTGCTCGTCGTCATCCTGAGCCCGCTCGCCGTCAGCCTCGGTGTCACCGGTGCGCTCGTCGCACTGTGCGCCTGTGTCGTCATCATGCTGCGCACCCGCCAGTACCGCGTCGGCACCGAGGTCGCAGTGGCGCTGGGGTTCGGCGTCGGTGGCCTCGTGTCCATCGCCGTCAGCATCCTCGTGCTGCACCCGTCGTGGCGGCCGGGCCTGGCCCTGGCCCTCGCCGTCACCTCCGCCGTGCTCCTCGTGACCACCTTGGTGCCGTCCTCGCCATCGGTGCGACGCGGACGCCTGGGTGACATCGCCGAGACGCTCGTCATCGTGGCGATGATCCCGCTGGTCGTCTTCGCCATCGGCCTCGTCCAGGCGGTCCGGTCGTGAGCGCCCTGCTTCCTGCCACGACGGGGGTCTGACGCGTGGCCAGCAAGCGTGACCTCGCCGAGGCGCACACCTTCAACCGCCGCCGTCTCGTCACGGCGTTCGTCAGCGGTTCTCCCGGTGGCCGCGAGGTCGAGCCCTCGGGCTACGGCCGCACGCTCATCGGCGGCCTCGCGCTTGCCATCCTGCTGGTCGCGGGCGCCGCGATCATCGGGGTGCTCAAGCCGACAGTCGGCAAGGACTGGCTCAAGGACACCTTGGTGATCTCCAAGGAGAAGGGATCGCGCTCGGTCGCGACGAAGGGCCAGATCTTTCCCGTCCTCAACACGACGTCGGCCCGGCTGTTGCTCGCCGGCGACTCAGGAAAGCTCAAGATCGAGTACGCCCCCGAGAAGGAGATCGCCAAGCAGAAGCAAGGTCCGACGATCGGCATCCCCGGCGCACCCGACAACGTCCCCTCCACCGATCTGCTCGTCCAGACCGGTTGGACGTCGTGCATCAGCAGCGACCTCGGCATGACGACCCGGCTGGATGACGATGCCGGCGCGGAGCCAGTCCCGGGGCAGGCCGTGGCTGTCCGCGCCGAGAACGCCACCACGACGTACGTCATCTCGGGCAACCGCCGCTACGCCGTGCCAGCTGGCACGGTGGGTGACAACATCCTCGGATCGCTCGGCCTCGATCAGCTCGTCACTGTCAGAGGTGCCTGGCTCGACCTCATCCCCGAGGGGCCGGGGTTGAAGCCGTTCTCAGTGCCCGGCGCCAACACCCCGAAGCCCACCGACGTGCCCCAGCTCAACCGGGTCGGCATGCCGGTCAGGGTCGACGGCGGCGACGGCTACGTGCTCACCAGGGCCGGCCTGTTGCGACTCACCCCCGTCGCGTACGACGTCTACACCAGCTCACCCGACACCATGGACGTCGTCGAGATCAAGGGCGGCGACGTCGCGGGCATCGGTTCGGCGCCGATCGACTCCACCCGCCCGTTCCCCGGCGACTGGCCCCGGGACGACATCACCTCCTTCGACGGCGCCCAGCCCTGCCTTCTGCTCACCGGCTCCTCGGCCGACGGACCTCTGCGCACCGCGGTGCTCGCGACGCCCACCAACCGCGAGGCCCAGGCCAGCGGAGAGCGCCGCGTGGTGCAGGTCCAGCCGGGCCACGGGGCGCTCGTTCGGGCCACCGACGCCGGCTCACCCAGCACAAACGACACGCTTTTCCTCATCAGTGCCGGTGGTGTCCGTTTTGCGGTGGGTGCCAAGGACGACACGGGAACCGCGAAGAAGGCGCTGGGCTACGCCTCGATCAAGAATGCCGCCGTGCCCACGCCATGGACCAACCTCATGCGCAGCGGACCACTGCTCTCGCAGCAAGCCGTGGTCGCCAGCATGACGAGCCAGTGATGACACGGCAGTGACCACGCGCGCCAGCCGCGTTCTTGCCGCAGCCTTCCTTGCCGCCGGCGCGGTCTCGATCGTCCCGGCCGCAACAGCCACCGCTGCCACCTCCACCCCGTGCGCGATCGACAATCCTCAGCTCATCAAGTCGCCCGACGCCGATGAGCTCATCGACCGGACCGGGTTCTCCCGCACCCAGCAGCTCGCCACCGGCAAGGACGTCGTCGTCGCGGTCATCGACTCGGGCGTCGATGTCCGAAACGACCATCTCAGGGAGGCCGTGCTGCCGGGCAAGTCGTTCGCAGGGGGCAAGGACGGACGCGTCGACACCGAAGGCCACGGCACTGCCGTGGCGGGCATCATCGCCGCGCGCGAGGTGCCCGACTCCTCGCTCGTGGGAGGAGCGCCCGGCTCGATGATCCTTCCCGTCAGGGTCTACGACACCGCCTCCGAGCAGGGCAAGGCCAGGCCGTCCGCGAAGCGAACCGCCGACGGCATCCGCTGGGCCACCAGCCAGCGCGTCGACGTCATCAACGTGTCCCTCAGCGCCCCCGCCGGCGTCAAGAACGAGTCTCTCCTCCGCGATGCCGTGGCCGGGGCGGTCGCGCAGGACATCGTCGTCGTGGCCTCCGGCGGCAACCAGCCCGAGCCTGACAAGCCCCTCACCGCCGACCGCTTCCCGGCAGGCCCCCCCGGTGTCATCGGAGTCGCGGCGGCGAACGACAGCGGAGTGGTGGGGGCCTGGTCGGTGCACGGCCCGCAGGTCGACGTGGCCGCCTACGGGTCGAGCGTCCTGACGGCCTATCTCGGCGCAGGTGACTGCGTGCTCGACGCCGACACGAACGCGCCACAGACCAGCTGGTCTGCTGCGTACGTGGCCGCCCTCGCCGCCCAGCTGCGTGAGCGCTTCCCGCAGGAGACAGCCGCCCAGATCGTCTATCGCATCGAGGCGACCGCCGACCGTCCGGTCGCCGGTACCCGTGACACCGAGCAGGGCTGGGGGTTCATCGAGCCCTACTCCGCCCTGACCATGACGTACGACAACGACCGTCCCGGACCGCCCGTGCCCGGACAGGTCGGACCCACCGAGCAGACCAGCAAGGTGCGGTTGACGCCCGTCGTGGCCACTCCCGACCCGCGCGGTCCCGGTCGCAACACCCTGCTCTGGTGGGCCATCGGGGCGCTGGGTCTCACCGGCTCCGCACTCGTCCTGCGACCGTGGGTCGGGCAGATGGTCGACGTCCGCAACGAGCCGTACCCGGGGCGTCGACGTCGCGGCGATCGCTCCGGATAGTGGCCGGCTCTGCGCGTTGGTACTCTCCTGACATGAGATCCGTCACGGGGGACGCTCTCGACAGCGAGCCCTTCTACCGCGAGCTCCACCGCCGCCATCCTGACGTCGACATCGTCATCCTGGCCGGCCAGGAGCCCACCGCGGCCGACACCGTGCCGCTCGACGACGCCCGGCTCGTGGCTCACGAGTCCCGCACGACCTTCGATGACATCTGGTCGCTGCTCACCAGCGGCGGCATCTCCGCAGATGCTGTCGCTCGATGGCGCGCCGGAACGGTCGAGGGCGTCGTCAACACCGAGATCGTCGGCCGGCTCGCTGGCGTAGAACGCGCCGAGGGCGAGCGACTGCTGCGTTCACTCGCCGAGTCGCTCACGGCGCGGGCCTGGGCGGTGCAGGTCCACTCCGACGGTGCGCCAAGGGTCATCGCCGGCCACGACAACACCTCGGTCAGGCTGGTGTGGTGGGACCGCACCGCCACCCTGACCGTCCAGGGACCCGGCACAGCCGTTGGCACCGAGGGCGTCCGCGCGCTGCTGTCCGAGCACCAGGCATGACGACGGACCAGGCATGACGACGGACCGGGCATGAGCGAGTTCATCGTCGACTCGTGGGTCCTGAGCGAAGCCTCGACCGCGTGGCGCGAGCAGTCGGCACAGGTCACGACCGCCGGCACGAGGCTCGCGGGTGCCGGCATCAGCGGATTCGGCCCGGCCGTGCAGTCGACCGCACGACCATTCACTTCTGCGTGGGGCACCATCATCGCCGGCCTGGCCACTGACGCCGACGACGTGTCCGACCACCTCGACACCGCCGCGACCGCCTACCTCGTGACTGACATGCAGACACAGCGCGCCTTTGAAGCCTGGCTCCAGACGAAGGTGCCGTGATGGTCGTCGAGATCGCGGTGCCCGGCCCGCTCCCCACCCTGCGCAAGCCCGAAGGCGAACCGACTGCCGTCACCGCCTACGCCGGCGAGCTGCTGACCTCGTCGTCCAACCTCGACGACTTCGACACCTTTGCGATGCAGAAGTCGCTCACCGAGGGCTGGGAGGGCGATGCCGCCGCGGCCTACGGCAACGCATCGCGCACCACCGCCCGCGATGCGCAGGCCATGGGTCTGACGCTCCGCAAGATCAGCCGCGCGGCCGACGACTACGCCGAGTCGCTCACTGCGCTGATCACCCGCTTCGACGGACTTGCCGAACGTCTCCGCTTCCTGTCGAGCCGGCGGATGCAGCTGATCTCCGACATCAACGCTGCCGGTGAGGCCACCGACGCTGAGATCGCCTCGCTGCGCCAGCGCGCGAGAGAGGTCGGCACCGACATCTCCTCGCTGGCGAGCGACGACAACATCCTGCACGCCGATGCCGCGGTCAACGAGCGCACCATGGTCGCAGCGTTCAGCTCATCGGACAGCCTCGACAAGTCGCGACGCCAAGCTGCGGGCACACCTGATCCGGCCGATCTCGCGATGCAACGACCCGGCTCGCCCACCAGCGAGGGCAGCACCCCTGAGCAGGTCAACGCCTGGTGGGGCTCGCTGAGCGGCGACGAGCGTGCCGCCGTCATTGCGGCGAACCCTACGGTCATCGGCAACGGCGACGGCATCCCGATCGAAGCCCGCAACGAGGCCAACCGCATCGTGCTCGACACTGACATCGAAGGCCTCGGTCTTCTCGACAGCAGGAGCGAGATCTCGTATGAGCAGAACCAGGCGCTGGACAACGCACGTGCAGCGCAGGCCGCCCTCAACAGCGGTGCTGACCGCGACGACCCGATCACCGGGCTCCCGCTCGACCCCCACCTCGTGATGTACGACCCTTACGCCTTCGACGGCGACGGCAAGATCGCCATCTCGTTGGGCAATCCCGACAGTGCCGACCATGTGTCGGTCCTGGTGCCCGGCCTGACGACCAACAGCGGCAGCGCCACGTCCCTGACGACAGATGCGTTCAACATCTACGAGTCCGCCCGATACGCCGACCCCGGCGCCAGCGTCGCGTCCATGATGTGGATCGGGTACGACGCCCCGAGCGACTGGGACTCGCTCACCGTGGCCGGCGAGGGTCGCGCGGAGGATGGCGGCGGCTACCTCGCCGACACCGTCGACGGCCTGCGCGCATCGCGCGACGGCGACCCCGCCCACCTCACCGTGGTAGGGCACAGCTATGGCTCGACGACCGTGGGGCATGCCGCCTCCGACCACGGTCTTGCCGCCGACGACATCGTGCTGGTCGGCAGCCCGGGTGCTGGCGGCGACGTCGACAACGCGTCCGACCTCGGCATCGGCGCCGACCACGTGTGGGCCGGTAACAACAGCCGCGACCCCGTCGCCGCCCTGGCCGACGACGGGTGGTTCGGCGCCCACACGCTCGGCGGTGCCGGCATGGGCAACGACACCGCCGAGGACGACTTCGGAGCCAACCGATTCCAGGCCGAGTCGACGAGCCGCGGTGACGTCCGCTGGTTCGGCGACCACTCCAAGTACTTCGACCCCGACACCGAGTCGCTCTACAACATCAGTCAGGTCGTCACCGGCGACTACGGCGACGTCGTCAGCGCAGAACACACGTACGACCCCTGGTACGACGGCCCGCAGGACCCCGAGTGGGACCGCACTCCCACGGTCTACGAGACAGGTTCGGGCCAGTGACGCGCCTGATCGCGTACGGCGCGCTGGCACTCATCCTGGCCGGCATGGTCGCCTGCTCCGGGGGCCACCGCGACGGTGGCGAACAGTCCAAGGGCCCGGCGGCGTACCGCACCGAGGTGCGAGACACGGCGGCAGCGTTGCTCCCCCAGCTGGCCGAACAGCTCGGCGGCACCATGGGGCCGGCGGCCGGCCGCTACCACGAGAGCGGCGGTGACCTCTCGTCGTTGACCTTCTCCTACTCCGCCGGCGCACAGATCATGGTGCCCGGAGCCGGGCCGCACGCCACGGCCGCGGAGAAGGCGTTGAAGGACCTCGGCTACACGACCGACACCACGACGACGCCGAGCGGCGACCTGTCCACCATCTCCGCCCAGAAGGACGGGTTGAAGATCGTGGTCGGCGAGCGAGCCGCGACGGCCGCCGGCCAGGTCACCGTGTCGGTCTCCAGCCCCTACGTCAAGGCGCCCAAGAACAAGGTCAAGGAGCTCCAGGCGAAGGTGGCCAAGGAGCCCCTCGACGTGAAATGACGTCGGGCAGATGAGCTGCTGCCCGACCCGTCAAACTCTGGACACACCCCGGGGACCCGAAGAAATCCGTGCCTCGAACGGTGCCACCCACGGGGAAGCAAGCACGCTCCCGACGGGTTGAACAGGGGGTGAAGCTCTCCCTCCTCGATCGGTCGCGTACGCGGGTCGACCGCCCTGATGCCGAAGGCCTGACGGGCTCGGTCGCGCGGGCAGTCAACGCGGAGAAGCTCGGCTATGACCGGTTCTGGGTCGCCGAGCACCACGCGGTGCCCGGCATCGCGAGTGGTTCGCCGCCGATCCTGCTGGCGGCCATCGGCGCACAGACCGAACGCATCCGGCTCGGCTCCGGCGGTGTGATGCTGCCCAACCACCAGCCGTTCGTGGTCGCCGAACAGTTCCTGATGCTCGAGGCCCTCTACCCCGGCCGCATCGACCTTGGGCTTGGCCGTTCGCTCGGCTTCACCGCGCCCGTCCGGAAGGCGTTGCGGTACGACTCGGACGCGCCTGACTCCTTCGAGCAGGACCTGGTCAGCCTCCGCGGGTACCTGGACGGCGACGCGACCGTGACCGCGAGACCGAAGGCGTCGCACCGCATCCCGATGTTCGTCATGGCCACCGGCCGCGGCCTGACGACCGCTGCGAAGCTCGGTATGCCGGTCGTGGTCGGCGGCCCGATCCTCGCCGACGAATCACTCGGCGACCGGCTCGAGGCCTATCGCAAGGACTTCCAGCCGAGTGAGCGGGCGCCGGCACCCTACGTCGCGATCTCGCTCGATGTCACGGTGGCCGAGGACGAGGCGACGGCCCGCGACCTGGCTCTGCCGGAGGCCTGGGCCATGGCACGCTCACGCCAGATCGGTGAGTTCCCGCCGCTCGAGTCGATCGAGTCGATCCGGGGCCAGGCGTGGTCCAGCCAGACGCGCGGCCGGGTCGAGTCATCGCTTGATCGGGCGGTCCTCGGCGATGCCAGCGCGGTGCGTCGTCGCCTTGGAGAGCTGGCCGACCGTACCGACGCCGATGAGCTCATCGCCTCGACCTCGACGTACGACCGCGAGGCGTTGTTGGCCTCTGACGATGCACTGCGCCAACTCATCTAGGCGCGAGCTCGCGGGTGGGGTCAGGGCTTGCGCAGCAGGTACACGTCCATGACCCATCCGGCGACGGACTTCACCTCGACGCGCTGGGTCAGGATCTGATCGAGGACGTCGCCCACAGCACCGTTGACGAGTCGCTCGTCATTCGTGCCCAGGTTGGTGCCCCACCAGATCTGCCACTCCTCGAGCCCGGTGAGCTCGAGGCGCGCGTTGAGCATCACGAGAATGTTGTCGGCACCGGCTTCGACGGCCTCGCGCAGACG
>NZ_JACMOM010000019.1 GCF_014378035.1 Aeromicrobium sp.
CTCGCCGGTGCGCTCGGAGACCTTCTTGGCCAACGATGCCGCGACCGCCTTGGCGATCATGGTCTTGCCGCAACCGGGAGGCCCGTAGAGCAGCACGCCCTTGGGCGGCTTGAGCTCGTGCTCGATGAAGATCTCGGGGTGCAGGTACGGCAGCTCGACGGCGTCGCGGATCGACTCGATCTGGTTGCGCAGGCCGCCGATGCTCTCGTAGTCGATGTCAGGGACTTCTTCGAGGACGAGATCCTCGACCTCGCTCTTGGGGATGCGTTCGTAGACGTAGCCGGAGCGGGAGTCCAGCAGCAGCGAGTCGCCGGGGCGCAGCTTGATGCCGGCGAGCGACTCGGCGAGACGCACGATGCGCTCTTCGTCGGCGTTGCCCATCACGAGGGCACGTTCGCCGTCCTCGAGCACCTCCTTGAAGGAGACGACCTCGCCGATCTCCTCGAAGTCCAGAGCCGTCACGACATTCATGGCCTCGTTGAGGATGACTTCCTGACCCTTGCGCAGCGCGTCCTTGTCGACCGCGGGGCTGACGTTGACACGCAGCTTGCGGCCGCCGGTGAAGACGTCGACCGACTCGTCGTCGTTGCGCTGCAGGAACGTGCCGAACCCTGTGGGCGGCTGTGCGAGACGGTCGACCTCCTCCTTGAGGGAGACGATCTGGTCGCGTGCCTCACGCAGCGTGCCGGTGAGCCGCTCGTTCTGGGAGCTGGTCGCCGAGAGCTTCGCCTCGAGCTCGGTCAGGCGCGAGTCGGTCGACCGCTCGGTGCCGAGTCGGCGGCGGAGGTGCTCGACCTCGGCGCGCAGGTAGGCCATCTCCTGGTCGGAACCGCCAGCATGACCGCCGGTCCGGGTGGGCTCGTTGTCACTCATGGCAACCTCCTGCTCGTCCCTTTGACCCTACCTGTCCGCGGGAGGGAGCGCCTTGTCATCTCAGACACACCCGAGGTGTCATTTGTATGACCTGCCTCGCGACCGCTCAGTCGGCGTCGAGCCCGGCGGGACGCGGACCCTTGTAGTCGGGCCCGTAGGCACCGGGAGCGGGGCGCCTCGACTTCTCGAGCGAACGCTGGCCCGGCGCCATGCGTCGGGCAGTGACGAGGAACGCCGTGTGACCGATCATCTTGTGGTCGGGGCGCACGGACAGGCCTTCGAGGTGCCAGTCGCGCTGCATCGTCTCCCACGCGTGGGGCTCAGTGAATCCGCCGTCCTGCCTCACGGTCTCGACGAACAGCGACAGCTGGGTCGTCGTCGCGACGTACGCACACACGATGCCGCCGGGCACGAGCCGTTCGGCGGCCATCGGGATGCAGGTCCAGGGGTCGACCATGTCGAGGATCAGGCGGTCGATCTCGGTCTCGGTGATGACCTGGCGGACGTCGCCCACCGTGAGAGTCCAACCCGGCACGTCGGGCCCGGCCACCTGGCCGACGTTGCGGATGACGTCCTCGGCGAAGTCCTCGCGGATCTCGTACGACCCGAGCGTTCCCTCGGGGCCGATCGCGCGCAGCAGGTAGGAGGTCAGGCTGCCCGAACCGGCGCCCGCCTCGACGACCCGTGCTCCGGGGTAGATGTCGGCCATCGTGACGATCTGACCAGCATCCTTGGGGTAGATGATCGCCGCGCCACGGGGCATCGAGACGACGTACTCGAACAGCAACGGGCGGAACACCTGGTAGTCGGCGCCCATCGACGACTCGATCACGATGCCTTCGGGGTGCCCCAGCATGTCGTCGTGGCTGATCTGGCCCTTCTTGGTCGAGAAGGCCTTGCCCTCCTCGAGCTTCACATTGTGCTTGCGCCCCTTGGGGTCGGTGAGGCGCACCCACTCCCCCGGCTGCAGTGGTCCGCTGCGCATCTGGCTGTTCATCGGCGACTCTCTCGGTAGGCATCGTCGACGGCTTGGGAGCTGAGGACCCCGTAGATGCTGCCGTCGGGTTCGGTCAGGACGTAGACGTCTGCTGGTCGTGCGGCCATGGCGCGCAGCAGCTCGGCGCCCTGCAGGCTCGCGGGGAGGCTGGCAGCGCCGTCGGGTGCCGGCGCGCCAGCGAGGGCGATGTCGCGGGCGACCAGCATGTTGATGCGTGAGCTGCGGCTGGCGTTGCGCAGCGCGTCGCTGGCCCCCTGCCAGAGGAACCACGCGATGAGGGCGGCGACGAGGAGGTCGATGGAGAGCTGTCGGCCACCTTCGTAGCGGACGAAGACCAGCACGACCACACCAACAGCAGCCACTCGACCGAGCCAGGCCGCGATGCGGATGCCGATCTCCTCACCGCCGGTGACCTGCCAGATGATGGCGCGGAAGACCCGTCCGCCGTCGAGCGGCAGTCCGGGGAGCATGTTGAAGATGGCCAAGATGATGTTGACGTAGGCGGTCGAATAGATGATCGACGACATCGTGCCGGTCGTGTGCGACTCGGCGAGGAATCCGGCCATCCCGATCGCGAGCGACGCGAGAGGTCCGGAGCCTGCGGTGGCGAGCTCCTGCCACGGTGTGCGGCTCTCGCCCTCGATGGCCGTCTCGCCGCCCAGGAGGTTCAGGGTGACCGAATGGACCCGCATGCGGAACGCGCGGGCCACGACGACGTGCGCAAGCTCGTGGACCAGCACCGAGATGTAAAGGGCGACGACGAAAGCCGTGGCGAGCACGTAGGGGTTGCTGTCGGTGCGGTCCTCGAACCGGGGAGCGAGCACCGAGACGAGCACGACCGCCAGGACCAGCAGTGAGGGTTTGATCAACACATCGACATTCGCGACACGACCGATGCGCCAGGTGCCGGCTGGGGCGGCAGGACGGGGCGATGAGCTCACCGAGTCAACCTATCGGGTCGTGTGCGGCTGCACGTCGTGTCCGTCGGCCGAACTACTGTGCAGGCATGGATGAGGCAGGCACGGGCCCCGACACCGCAGTCGCACCGCTGACGTACCGGCGATCGCTATCGCCCAGCCGGGCCGGAGACTTCCAGACCTGTCCCCTGCTCTACCGCTTCCGCACCATCGACAAGCTGCCTGAGCCCGCCGATCCGGTCATGGTCAGGGGCACGCTCGTGCATGCCGTGCTCGAGGACCTCTTCGGCGAGGCGGCACCGGGCCGGACACTCGACCGCGCCGTCGAGCTGCTGCCGGCGGAGTGGGAGAAGCTGCGCACCGACGAACCGCGGCTCGCCGACCTGTTCTCGGCCGACCGGGCCGCCGACGAGACCGCGTGGCTGGCGTCGTGCGTCGAGCTGCTCGGCACCTACTTCGGCATGGAGGACCCACGCTGGGTCGAGCCCGCCTCCCGCGAAGAGCGGGTCTCCTACGAGCTGCCGTCGGGTGTCACCTTCGGCGGCATCGTCGACCGGCTCGACATCGCTCCCGACGGTCGGATCAGGGTCGTCGACTACAAGACGGGCAAGTCGCCTCACCCACGGTACGAAGACAAGGCGATGTTCCAGATGCGTTTCTACGCGCTGGTCATCTGGCGCACCCGCGGTGTGCTGCCGACGTTGCTGCAGCTCATGTACCTCGGCGATGGCTCGTTCCTGACCTACGAGCCCGACGAGCAAGAGCTGATCGCCACCGAGCGCAAGCTGTTGGCGCTCTGGGGTGCCATCGAGCGCGCCATCGAGCTGCGCGACTTCCCGCCACGCAAGAGCGGGTTGTGTGGCTGGTGCGCCCACCAGGCGCGATGCCCCGAGTTCGGTGGAACGCCTCCTGAGCTGCCGCTGCTGCAGCTGGCGACCTAGGCGACCCTGCTGCTGGCTCCGTGGTCGCGGTGCTTGCCCGACCTCAGCGGAAGAGGGCGTGGAGGTCGGCGGGGGTCATGCCCTCGAGCGTCGGGCGTTGAACCCGGCGCGGTGCGTCGGGCACGTTGACGAAGTGGGGCACCACCAGCACGTCGCAACCGGCCGCGTTCGCCGACGTCGCACCGGTGCCTGAGTCCTCGATCGCCAGACAGTCGGCCGCATCGACACCCAGCATCTCGGCGGCGAGGAGGTACGGATCGGGGTGGGGCTTGGGCCGCGGCACGGAGTCGCCGGTGACCACCGCGGCGAACGGCAGCGTGGCCGCGACTGGTGCGGCGATCGACGCGTACGACATTGTCACGAGAGCCTGCGGCACGCCATCGCTGTCGAGCTGCTTGATGAGCTCGCGGGCGCCAGGGCGCCAGTCGATGTGTGTTGACAACGCCTGCGTGAGCCGGTTGACCAGGAAGTTGACGACCTCTTCGGCGGAGATGTCGATCTCGAGGCGGTTGCGGATGTACTCGCCAGACGCGATCAACGAGTTGCCGACAAGGGCGAGGCCGTCCTCCTCGGTCCAGGACTTGCCGTGAAGAGAGGCAAGAGCATGCTCAGCCTCCATCCAGAGGGGCTCGGTGTCGACGATGGTGCCGTCGAGATCCCACAGCACAGCCGCGAAGTCGGTCACCCGCCAACCGTAGAGCAGCCGATCTGTGCGCGAACCAGGAGGCAGGAGGTCAGACTTTGCCGATGACCCGATCTGCGTCTGCCTCTGTGACGGCGCTCAGACGCCTGAGCCTGATGCTGGCTCTCGCCGTCCTGGCCAACACCTGGGCCAGACGGCCACTGCGTCCCGTGGTGTCCACGACAGCGGACGATTCGATCTCTGCCTTGCCGCTCGTGAGATAGTGAGATAACAGTTCGGGTGCTCCCGAGGCCTAGGCGAGCCCGCCGCCGGCTGGAGCACCCCAGCACTCCTGCCGACCGCACCACCAAGGACTGCCTGTGTCTGACACGCTGAACCTCCGCCCCGCCGCCACCGACGTCCTCACCGCGACTCTGCAGAGTCGGATCATGGTGCTGGACGGCGCGATGGGCACGGCGATACAGCGCGACCGGCCCGACGAGGCCGGCTACCGCGGAGAGCGGTTCGCCGACTGGCCCAGCGACGTGCAGGGCAACAACGACCTGCTCACCCTGACCCAGCCCGACATCATCGCCGACATCCATCGCGAGTACCTCGAGGCCGGCGCCGACCTGATCGAGACCAACACCTTCAACGCGACGTCCATCTCGCTCAGCGACTACGGCATGGAAGACCTCGCCTACGAGCTCAACCTGGAGTCGGCACGCCTGGCGAGGCGTGAGTGCGACGCCATCACCGAGCGCACGCCTGACAAGCCGCGCTACGTCGTCGGAGCCATCGGACCCACGAGCCGGACAGCGTCGATCTCTCCCGACGTCAACGACCCGGGCGCTCGCAACATCACCTTCGACCAGCTGGTCGAGGCCTACCTCGAGCAGGCCAACGGCCTGGTCGACGGTGGTTCCGACCTGCTGATGGTCGAGACGATTTTCGACACGCTCAACGCCAAGGCCGCGATATTCGCGCTCGAGACCCTCTGCGAGGAGCGCGCGCGTCGCTGGCCCGTCATCATCTCCGGCACGATCACTGATGCCTCCGGACGCACGCTGTCCGGCCAGGTCACGGAGGCTTTCTGGCACTCGGTGCGTCACGTCAACCCGTTGCTGGTCGGCCTCAACTGCGCCCTCGGAGCCAAGGAGATGCGCCCCTACATCGCGGAGTTCTCACGCATCGCCGACACCTTCGTGTCCTGCTATCCCAACGCAGGCCTGCCCAACGCCTTCGGCGAGTACGACGAAGCTCCCGACGAGACAGCGTCGATCGTCGCAGAGTTCGCCGAGAGCGGTTTCGTCAACCTGGTCGGCGGTTGCTGCGGCACCACCCCGGCCCACATCGCGTCCATCGCTCGTGATGTTGCCGACAAGACCCCCCGCGTGCCCGTCCAGACGAACCCCGCGCTCCGGCTCTCGGGGCTCGAGCCGGTCACCGTGGTGGAAGAGACGCTGTTCGTCAACGTCGGTGAGCGCACCAACATCACCGGCTCGGCGCGTTTCCGCAACCTGATCAAGGCTGGCGACTACACTGCCGCCCTCGCGGTGGCCCGACAGCAGGTCGAGGCCGGCGCGCAGGTCATCGACATCAACATGGACGAGGGCATGATCGACGGCATCGAGGCGATGGATCGCTTCGCGAAGCTTGTCGCCACCGAGCCTGACATCTGCCGGGTACCCACCATGATCGACTCCTCCAAGTGGGACGTCATCGAGGCCGGGCTCAAGTGCGTACAGGGAAAGTCGATCGTCAACTCGATCTCCATGAAGGAGGGCGAGGAGAAGTTCGTCCGCGAGGCTCGGCTGTGCCGCAAGTACGGTGCAGCCATCGTCGTGATGGCGTTCGACGAGGAGGGCCAGGCGGACAACCTCGAGCGCCGCAAGGAGATCTGCAGCCGCGCCTATCGCATCCTCACCGAGGAGGTCGGCTTCCCGGCCGAGGACATCATCTTCGACCCCAACTGCTTCGCCGTGGCCACGGGCATCGAAGAGCACGCCAACTACGGTCTCGACTACATCGAGGCGACGCGCTGGATCAAGGCGAACCTCCCCGGCGCCCTCGTGTCGGGCGGTGTCTCCAACGTGTCGTTCTCGTTCCGTGGCAACAACCCGGTGCGCGAAGCCATCCACGCGGTGTTTCTTTATCACGCGATCTCGGCCGGCATGGACATGGGAATCGTCAACGCCGGAGCGCTCGAGGTCTACGACGAGGTTCCCGACCTGCTTCGCGACCGCATCGAGGATGTCATCCTCAACCGTCGCACCGACTCCACCGAGCGCCTGCTCGAGATCGCTGCCGACTTCGCCGGTGACGGCAGCGTCAAGGAGGTGGCCACCGAGGAGTGGCGCGCCCTTCCGGTCGGTGAACGCATCACGCATGCGCTGGTGAAGGGCATCGACGAGTTCGCTGAGTCCGACACCGAAGGGCTTCGCGCCGAGATCAGTGCTCGCGGCGGACGTCCCATCGAGGTCATCGAAGGCCCGCTGATGGACGGGATGAACGTGGTCGGCGACCTGTTCGGCGAGGGCAAGATGTTTCTGCCGCAAGTCGTCAAGTCGGCACGGGTCATGAAGAAGGCCGTTGCCTACCTGATCCCTTACATCGAGGCTGAGAAGCAGCCCGGCGACGCCGAGCGCAGCAACGGCAAGGTCGTGATGGCGACGGTCAAGGGCGACGTCCACGATATCGGCAAGAACATCGTCGGGGTGGTGCTCCAGTGCAACGGCTACGAGGTGATCGACCTGGGGGTGATGGTGCCGTGGTCGAAGATCCTCGAGACCGCGATCGCCGAAGACGCCGACATCATCGGGCTGTCGGGCCTGATCACCCCCAGCCTCGACGAGATGGTCACCGTCGCCGAAGAAATGAAGCGCGCGGCGTTCACGATTCCGCTGCTGATCGGCGGGGCGACCACCAGCAAGGTCCACACCGCGCTGCGGATCGATCCGGCTTACGATGGGCCGGTGATTTACGTGCTCGACGCCAGTCGCGCGGTCGGGGTCGCCTCGCAGCTGCTGTCCGATACCCAGGCCGAAGGCTTCATCGCCGCCACCGCCAAGGACTACCAGCACGTCCGCGATCTGCGCGCGGGCAAGGAACAGTCGATCCTGCTCAGCCTGGCCGACGCGCGAGCCAACGGTTTCACCGCGGATATGAGCGAAAAGGCACCGCCGCCCGAGCAGCCGGGGCTGCACGCGTTTCCCGAGTGGGACCTCGCCGATCTGGTCGAGGTATTCGACTGGACCCCGTTCTTCCGCGCATGGGAACTGGCGGGAACATACCCGGCGATCCTCTCCGATCCGGTGGTCGGCGAAAGCGCGCGCGGGCTGGTCGCCGATGCGGAGGCGGTGCTCGACACGATCGTCGCCGAGAAGTTGCTGGCCGCCAAAGCTGTCGCCGGGTTCTGGC
>NZ_JACMOM010000099.1 GCF_014378035.1 Aeromicrobium sp.
GCCGGGAGAAGCGCACAGCCGTCTGAACAGACCGCTCCGGCCCCTTCTTCCGGATGTTGCCGCCTGACTTCTGGGGTGCCTCGGACGCCGTGGGTGTCGTGGGTGCAACCGGTACGGTCGGCTCGTCCGGCACTCGCGGGTTCTTTGTTGCGAGATCGACGCCCGCCCCCAGAGCCTTCAGCAGCCCGTGGAGCACGGCCCCACTGCCTTCGTCGGCAGAAGGCGAGCGAGTCACTCGTACGCCCGGTAAGAGCGACTCGTGCACCATTACACTCACGCCTGCGAAGGCGGTCTCCCAGGCATTCACGTCCTCGTCGATCGGGTGAAGCGCCGCACCGATCATGACCTTCACACCCTTCGCCCCGAGGTCGAAGGCGCGTTCGACCATGGAGCGCAGCAGCCCGGGACTCGCCGTGAAGCCTGCGACGACCACCACGTCGAACCGTTCATCCACCAGCGCCAGATCGTCCGCGCCTTCCGCAATCACGACCGTCGTCTCAGCCGCGGCCGCCGACGCGTGGAGGTACACGAGCTGCTCGTCATCCACGACCAGAAGCTGTCTGGTCGTCGCCCTCGCGGCGGGGTTGCTCTCTCTCGACATGAGACCGGTTCTTCCCTGTGGTGTGCATGTGATCAGGTGCTCTTCGGGCGGGCAAATTTTGTCGGTTCATGCGCTCTTGCCGCGTCGGCCGTCCGAGAGGCCACTCCCACGACATCGCCCCATACAGATAGTCTCATACAGGTTGCCGCCGGACTCGGCACAACCTCCAGCAATGAAGACCACATCCCGACGTTTCATCAGGGGGAGGGGTTGACCATGGAGTCGTCACCCGGTGTCAGCGTCATCATGCCGACGTACTCAGGAGCGGAGTGGATCCTTCGAGCCCTCGAGTCCATCGGACGACAGACGCTTGCCCCTCATCTCTTCGAAGTCATCATTGTGCCAAACGGCCCGGACGACGGGACCATGGCGATCGTCCGCGAGTTCCAGAAGGCATGGCCGGAATTGACGGTCAGGGTGTTCCGACTCCCTCGACCGAGCATCAGTCAGGCCAGCAACCTCGGCATCGCCGCGGCCCGCCTCGACTACATCACCATGATCGACGACGACGACTGGGTATCACCTGGCTACCTCGACTCACTCCTGAAGATCGCTCGGCCCGACACGGTCGCGCAGGCATACCTTGCCGATGTCGAGGGCGCGGGCGACTGCCCGGACTTCGACAATTACATCAACCACTCCATCGCTTGCGCGGCTGGCCAAACGGTACATCCCGCGGAGGTCCCGAATGCGTTGTCCTTCAACACGTCCAAGCTCGTCGCGTCCCGTCTCGCCAGGCAGGTCCAGATGCGCGACCTGCCGACCGCTCCCGACATCGTCTTCTGGCACCAGCTGGTTGACCGATTTCGCCTCTCGATACGTGTGGTCGATCATGACGCGCCCGCGATCTATTACCGCTTCCGGCGCGGCGGGTCCCACTCCCGACCCCACGAGCGCACATGGGAGACGGGCGTGCTCGCCAGGCTCGACGCCATCGCTGCGCTCCAGCCGATCGCCCTCGACCCATCGAGGCACCTCACCGCCGTCTCGGCGGCAGTCGTGCGATCCCTGGCACGGGCCACCGGCAACTACATGATGAGGCACCCTGACGAGCATGGGCGGCTCATGTCAGAGGTGGCCGCGCGTGCTCTGGACCCGTCGATCTGGAAGCCACTCAACCATCGACGGGCCAAGGATCTAGCCATCGCGTACGCCTTTCCACCAGCCAGCGACACGAGCGCGCTGGTCGCCGCGCGCAGACTGCGGGAGCGGGGCGTCGCCGTGGACGTCGTCTCCCACAACATGGCGGCGCTGCGGTCCGAGGACTCGTCCGGCTCAACGATCATCGCTCCATACCTCGGGCGCCACACCGTCGTCAGCGGCAAGCCTGTCTTCGCCAGCTGGCCCGATGTGGTGTTGTTCTGCCGCAAGGGCATGGCTGCCGTGGAGCACTGGGAGCTCAGCTCGGGTATTTATCGGTCGGTCTACAGCCGCGCCATGTGGCCGGCTTCCCACGTGCTCGCTGCGATGTACCGCATCAGGCGCCCGGCGGCCCGATGGGTCGCCGAGTTCTCGGACCCCTTGTCACGAAACATCCACCACGAGGTGCGTCCCGGTCGGCGCGGTGATGACGATCTGACCGCGGAGATCGATGCAGCGGCTGTAGCAGCCGGCTTTCCAGTGCCGGACGGCTGTAGCCTGTTCCAGTGGATCGAGCACGTCACGTTCGCACTGGCCGACGAGTTGATGTTCACCAACGTCAACCAGCGGTCGTACATGCTTGACCTCGTGGCCGATCCCGCACTCCGTCAGCGTGTCCTCGACCGCAGCGTCATCGCCCCCCACCCGACGCTTCCGCCAGAATTCTATGAGATGCGCACCATCGACTATCCACTGGACCGGCAGAAGGTCCACGTCGCCTACTTCGGCGCCTTCTACGCGACACGGGGCTTGGCGGAGGTGCTCGAAGCCATGAGGCAGCAGCCAGCCAGCGAGCGCTCCCGGCTGGTGCTCCATGTGTTCACCGGCGACCCCGAGGCCATGCGCACCACGATCGCGCACGACCCTGCACTTCGTGACTGCGTCAGGGTCAACCCCTACGTTTCCTACCTGGAGTTTCTCAACCTGACGACGCGATTCGACTGCCTGCTCGTCAATGACGTCGACACGTCAAAGACCTCTACGATCAACCCGTACCTGCCGTCCAAGCTGAGCGACTACCGAGGTTCAGGTACGCCGATCTGGGCAATCGTCGAGCCCGACAGCATTCTCAGTCAGCAATTTACTGACCACCAGTCGTTGCTCGGTGACGTGGCCGGCGCCGCGCGCGTGTTGGGCGAACTCACCATCAAGCACGCGGTGTCGGCCACGTCGTGACTCTCAGCTCGCCCAGGTCGGGCGCAGCGGCCACTCGGCGTCACCGTGCGGACCCGGCTTGACGGCCAGGACATGGTGCAGCTCGATCTCGTTGCGCTCGAACGCCAGCCGCGAGCCTGCCATGTAAATGCCCCAGACCTTCGCACGGCCGATGCTGACCTCCTCGAGGGCCTCGTCCCAGTGCTCGACGAGGTTGTCGCACCAGCCCTTGAGGGTCAAGGAGTAGTGCTCGCGCAAGTTCTCCACATGGCGCACCTCGAGGCCCGAGTCCTGCACCGCGGTGGTGATGCGGCCCACGCCCGTGAGCTCGCCGTCCGGGAAGAC
>NZ_JACMOM010000100.1 GCF_014378035.1 Aeromicrobium sp.
AACTTCTTGACCAGCTTGCCGTAGTAGACGCTGTTGGCGAACTCCTGCCCGCCGCCCTTGCCGAAGATGCCGCCGACGAGCGAGGCCACGAATGTCAGGTCGGCCCGGGTCCAGGGGGTGGGCTTCTTCTGCAGGGCCAGGGACTCGGCCGGGCAGTCGGGGCCGGTCGGCAGCCCGAGCGGGCACATCTGGTCCTGGGCGGCGTTGATGCCGGCGAGGTAGGCGTCGGCCCCGTCGAGCAGCCGCCGGCCCTCGGCACCGTTCTCCTTCGCGATGATCTCGAGCTGGTCGGCGGCCTCCTTGCGGGTGTAGTAGGCAGTGCGAACCTGTGCACGGTCCATCGCGATGTTGCCCGGGGTGGCTCCGACGAACTCGGCCCCGCGACCCGCCCCAAGGTGGCGCAGGGCGTCCATCAGGAACATCCGGTCCTGGGCACCGGCGAACCCGGCGCCGAACATGGTGTCGTTGTAGGTCTTTCCGGTGATGTAGGGGACGCCGTACGCGTCGCGGACGATGGTCACGCCGGTCTTCGGCGTTGACGTGCTCACGACCTTCTCGGGAACGAAGCCGGCTTTCTTGTAGAGGTCGTCGACGACTCCCTCGGTGACCTGAGCGGGCCGCTTGGTGGAGAGCTTGTCGTACAACTCGAGCTGGTCTGCGTGGTTCGGCGGCGCGTTCTTGCCGTCGACGGCGGTGAGGCCGCCACCCGTCAGCACCTGAGCGAGCTGCAGCGTGTTGATCGATCCGCGCTGGCCCGCCGGCAGGATGTTGCGGACCGATCCGTATGAGTCTGCGGTCGTGGGGGAGGGGACGGTTGTCGCGGCCCCTGCGGGCAGCACCGCCGCCCCGACAGCCAGCACGCTGATCATGGTTGCCATGGCGTTACGTTGCACGACGGTGCTCCTCTGCTTCGCTCCCGACCCACCTGTGTCGCAGGTCACAACGAGCGAGGTGCGGGCGAAGTTACTCCTCGGTCACATTGCCGCCTCGTCAGGCTTGTCTCCCCGCGTCCACGTGATGTAGCGGTCGAGGGACGAGCCGACCACAGCGGTGGCACCGGCGTCGATCGTGCTGAACGCTCCGTACAGACGGTCCCAGGCGTACGGCTCGATCGCCGACATGATGCGTCGCACAGCGCGCTCCGGGAGCGGGATGCGGTTGACGTAGCTGCGCATCACGCTGACGCTCGTCCGGTCGGCTCCGATGGCGAGGGTGTTGCCGGTCAGCAGCACCCCGCGGCCGTCCGATCCCGCTGACCAGTGGGCCACGCTGCTGCCGGCGAAGTGGCCACCGCACTGCACGAGTGTGACGCCGGCAAACACCTCGTGCGTGTCGTTCCAGAGCTCGATGACCGGGTCTGGGCGGCGAATCCACTCCCGGTCGGCAGAGGCCACCAGCACGGGCACTGAGGAGAAAGCATGGCTCCACTGAATGGATGCGCCGGTGAGATGAGGGTGGCTCGCCGAGATGACGTCGACACCTCCGAGCTCTCGGACGGCGGCGATCATGGCATCGTCGATGAACCCCGGCGGCTCCCACAGCAGGTTGCCGTCCGGGGTGCGGAGCAGGAGCCCCCGCTGCCCGATACCCAGCTCGGGCACGACATCGACGGCGTACAGGTCGGGCTCCAGCTGGGTGATGACGCCCCGGTATCCATCGGCGGCAAGCTCGGCCTGCGTGGTCCACCGCTGGCCGGAGGCGGGGACGAACTGACGTTCGTCGGTGCAGATGGCACACGTCATCGGTGGGTGCTCGGTGTCGGCGTGCTCGATGGCACAGGTGGCGCAGCTCCAGATCGTCATGCGTGCACGCTAAAACCTCAACAATGGATGAGGTCAACACCGCAAGCGCACGTCAGCGACCGGTGGTGCCGTCGACCGACTCGCGCAGCAGGTCGGCGTGGCCGTTGTGCCGCGCGTACTCCTGGATGAGGTGCACGTAGATCATTCGAAGCGACATCTCGTCGCCGTGGACCCTGACGACGTGGTCGAAGTCGAGATTCTCGACGGCACGGTGGGCGAGCGTCTGCTCCTCCACCAGCTCGGCGACCGCGCGCTCGGAGTCTGCGGCGTCGATGACGTCGAAGTCGGTGTCCTTGCGCTCCGCGAAGTCGTGCAGGCCCTCGACGTCCTC
Organism: Aeromicrobium sp.; assembly: GCF_014378035.1. Classification (GTDB taxonomy): domain Bacteria; phylum Actinomycetota; class Actinomycetes; order Propionibacteriales; family Nocardioidaceae; genus Aeromicrobium. Next base: position 2,134 of record NZ_JACMOM010000100.1, read on the forward strand.
ACCGGCCGCGCGCATGCGGAACCAGATGCGCTCGACCTTGGCCATGTGACGCACCAGTCCGAGCAACGACAGGTTGGATGGGGCGATCGGCCTTTGGGCGAGCTGCTCACCCGTCAGCCCCGCGCAGATGTTGAGCAACGTGTGGCGCTGCCACGCCAGCATCCCCTCGAGGATCGGTCGGTCGTCGCCGGTCATGGGCCCGTCGACCTCGGCGGGCACGGGGGAGGTCCAAGTCATGCAGCGATCGTCCCACCCTCCCACCCGCTGACCCTCCCGCCCGCGCTGGGAGTGACGCTCTTGTGGTCAGGAACGGCGCGTCGCATCAAGAACGTCACTCCGAGCGCAGTATTGGGTGTCGGCGCGTGCTTGATCCGTGGACTGGCTTCTGACAGCATCCAGCCCATGACACTCGGACTTGACCTGACGGGCCGGGTCGCGATCGTCACCGGTGCGGGTAGCCCCACCGGTATCGGGTTCGCGGTGTGCCAGCGGCTCGGCGACCTAGGCGCATCCGTTGCTCTCACGGGCAC
>NZ_JACMOM010000101.1 GCF_014378035.1 Aeromicrobium sp.
AGCACCGGCAAGGCGGGCAGCCGGGCGAAGTCGGCGGTCACGAGCGGCGGCCCATCGACGAAGGGCAGAGCGATGTCATGCAGATCCGTCACCGCCGCTGGGTCGTACCGGAGCTCTGTGGACTCACCGAACGAAACCTCGGTCAGCGGGGCGTGGCGGGCCTCTGCCAGGGTGTCCACACCGTGCTGGGCGAGCATCCGGTTGGTCTTGTCTGCGTAGTCCGCGTCGTGATCGAGCGCGACGACTGTCGTGTCGAGACCAAACTTCTTGATGGCGAGGCCGAGGAACAACGTGGACACGCCGCTACCGCACTCCACGACCAGCCGTGGGCGCCGGGCCATGAGCTCCTGCAGCAGCAGCGCGAGCGCATCGGGCGAGACGGCCCACCCGCGCATGGGCGGCACAGACGCCGAGACGTCGACCATCGAGAACAGGTTGATGGTGGCCTGGACCTGTTCGAAGGTCGACCTGGCCTCGCGGTTGATCTCCCGGAGCAGACCCGGGGCGGCCGGATCCTGGAAACCTTTCTGGAACCGGTCGAGCACCTTGGCGACGTCGACGAGCGCCAGCTGGCTGACGCCGACGACCTTGAGAATCGAGGACGTGTCCTTGCGCTGCTGACGGACCTCGTCGAACAGGACCTTGGGACGCAGCATCGAAAGAAACCGCCTGCTGTCTTCACCGACGGTGGAGATTTTGGCTAGCTGGTTCGCGATCTGCCGGTTGCGCTGCTCCTGACGGCCTGCAATCGCCACCACCGCCACCAGCGTGCCGATGCTGAGGACGGCGAGGAAGTACTGGCCGTGCAGAGCGACGAGACCAACTGTGACTGCCAGAGCCAGGAGACCGACGATGCCGGCGACGACCAGCAGCCTGCGATGGGAGGAGGCGACGTCGACGAGCCGGTCGCGCACGGAGCGGGGAGCCGGGGCGTCCTTGCTGGCCGAGGCGGCCGCCGTCACGCCCGGCTGCGCAGTATCGTCGGTCGCACCTCGATCAGAGCTGTCAGAACCATTCGTGCGAAGATCCGGGCGGGGATTGGTGGAACCGAGCACCGAGAGTGCACCGAGCAGATAGGCGCCGGTGTCCGGGCCGGAGCCCGGACCGGATCCTGGTGCGACTTCCACTGCGGGGAACGATCCATGATCCATCGCCACGACCAGAACCCCGCTGAACGCGGTGGTCCACGGGGTGGCATCGGACCCCATCCTGCCCGCAGGGCCGCCGACCAGGACCCGGCCCTCCGCGGTGACGATGTCGAAGGCCTGATCGACGATCGTACGAAGCACGCCCGGTGCCTGGGTGAAGCCGACGACGACGACCCGGTCGTAGCGACCCTCCACCACGACGGACCCGTCTGCCGCAGCGAGCACGATTGTGACCTCTGCCGCATTAGACGTCGCGTAGCGGTAGGCCCCCTCGGTGTTCTCTGCGATCACGAGCGCCGTGGATGGGGTCTCTGCAGCCATGTTTCGGGGATCCTCTGCTGTGGGACGGAAGCGTGCTCAGACTACAGTCCGACCTGACTAGACTAGCCACCGCCGAAGCCTGCGAAACTGGGAGCACCCGTTGAACTCGACCCTGCCCGACGACCTCACCGCGGGCGTCACCGTCCTGGTGCGCACCTACCAGGGAGTCGACCGCATCGAGAGAACTCTCGACTCCATCCGCGCGCAGACCCTGTCGAAGGACCTCTACGAGGTGCTGGTGGTGCCCAACGGTCCGGCGGACGGCACCCTCGACGTCCTGCGTCGCTACCGCGAGTCGCACCCCGAGCTCGAGATCCGCATTGTCACTGCACCGGACAAGGGCATCGGCCTGAGCATGAATGTCGGCATCGCCGCTGCTCGACGCTCCTACCTGACGGTGGTCGACGATGACGACCAGATCTCCGCCAACTTCCTCAAGACTCTTTACCAGTACGCCGCACCACATTGCATTGCACACGCCTACCTTGCCAACCTCGACGGTGACGGCATCGGCTTCCCCGACTACGACACCTATGTCAACCGCTCGCTCGTCAAGGCGATCGGACGCACCACGCACCCCGTCGAGGCAGCGGCCTCGATGATGTTCAATGTCTCCAAGCTTGTCTGGACGCCCTACGCCCGGGCCGTGCGGGCCCGCGAGAACCTCCGCTTCGCGACCGACGTGCTGTACTGGCACGAGCTGGTCAACACCTTCGGGCTGAAGATCACGGTGCTGCCGACCAATGCGCACGCGGTCTACTACCGCTCTCTGCGCACCGATTCCCACTCCCGCCCGGCCAGCGTTCCGTACGATCTCGCCATCGAAGCACGGCTGGACGTGATCGAAGCCCTGGTGCCGATCGCCAATGACCCCACGCAGTACCTCAATGAAGTGGCGCAGCTGTCGATCATCTCGCAGGCCGCGGCCATGGGGCGATACCTGGCCGAACATCCCGACGAGAACCGGCGTGTCATCGACTCGATGTCTGCACGCATTATCAACCCGTGGGTCTACCACCACCTCAACCGCAAGCGGGCACGCGACCTCGTCACCTGCTACGCGTTCCTTCCCAGCAACAACACCAGTGCACTGGTCGCCGCCCGCCGTGTGCGCGAGCGTGGCGTCTGCGTCGACGTGGTCTCGCACCAGATGGACGGTGTCCATGGCCGCGACGTCGCGGCAGGAGTCATCGTCGAACCCTTCATCGGCAACCACCTGTCGATACCGGGTCGGCCGACGTTCTCGCAGTGGCGCGGCGTCGTGGAGTTCTGCGCCGCCGGCATGTCTGCCATCGAACGATGGGAGCACACTCGCGGAAGGTCGTACCGGTCGGTCTACAGCCGGGCGATGTGGCCTTCCTCCCACGTCCTCGCGGCGCTCTACAAGGTCCGCCACCCCGAGACCACCTGGATCGCGGAGTTCTCCGACCCGCTGTCCGAGAACGTCGAGGGCGAGACCCGCAAGGCCGGCACCCGCGACGACGATGCCCTGAGTCGTGAGATCGAGGAGGGGCTCGAGGCCGCAGGCCACCCGCTTCCCCACCATCTGGGGCTGCTGCAATGGATCGAGCACATCGCCTACGCCCTCGCCGACGAGATCGTGTTCACCAACACGTTGCAGCAACAGACCATGCTCACCGACATAGCAGATGAAACCCTGCACGACCGGGTGGTCGAGCACACCAGGATCTCCCCTCACCCGACGCTCCCGCCGGAGTTCTACCAGATCAGCGACGTCGCCTACCCGCTCGAGCCGGGCCTCACACATGTGGCCTACTTCGGGGCGTTCTATCCGACGAGAGGCCTCACCGAGGTCACCGATGCGATCCGCGCGCTGCCGCGTGAATACCGCGACAGGCTCAGGTTTCACGTCTTCACGAAGGATCCCGAGGACCTGCGGACCGAGCTCCGCAAGGCCAGCTTGGACGACACTGTCATCACCAACCACTACGTGCCCTACCTGGACTTCCTGCACCTCACGACGCTGTTCGACTGCCTGCTCGTGAATGACGCCCGGACCGCGGACACCCATCCGGTCAACCCCTACCTGCCGTCGAAGATCAGCGACTACGACGGATCGGGACGCCCCGTGTGGGCGGTCGTCGAACCGGGCAGCAGCCTCAGTGAGCGCAAGGTCGCCTACTCGTCTGTGCTGGGTGACGTCGACGGTGCCATCGCGGTGCTGAAGGCCCTGACCGGGGCCCACGTCAGAGCAGGCGCCGAGGTCTCGTCGTCGGACCTCCTGCCGCGGTAGGCGCCTGACCCTCGTCCCCTGCCCCTGCCGCTTGGGCTCCGCGGACCGTCTACCGGCGCAGGTATGCGGCCACCACCGTGCCGATGCGCTCCCCGGCGTGGCCGTCCCACAGCGGCGGCGTCGTGCCGTCACCCGACCCTTGGCCGTCGACGATCGGCTGCAGCCGATCGACGAGGTTGTCGACCGTCACGAGCTGGTTGGTGCCGTGCGTGATGGTGACGGGACGTTCGGTGTTGGGTCGCAGGGTCAGGCAGGGGATGCCGAGCATCGTCGTCTCCTCCTGCACCCCGCCCGAGTCGGTCACGACGGCAAGGCTGCCGCGCACCAGACCGATGAACTCGACGTAGCCGAGAGGCTCGATGACGGTGACGCCGCTGTGGTCCATCAGGCCCGCTGAAGCAAAGCTCGCCCGCCCTCGCGGGTGCAGGGGGATCACGACGCGGGTCGTGTCGGCCGCGGCATGGAGTGCCTTGACGATCGACGCGGCAGTGGCCGGGTCGTCGACGTTGGCCGGTCGATGGAGCGTCGCGACGAGGTAGGGCCCCTCGATCGACAGCTGCTCACGCGCTGCGTCGGCATCGAAGGCGTCGAGGTTGGACAGCAGCGTGTCGATCATCGGGTTGCCGACGAAGTGGATCTTTTCTGCGGCAATGCCCTCATGGCCGAGATGCACGTTGGCATCCGGGCTCGTGGTGAAGAGAAGATCGGCCAGGCTATCTGTGACGACCCGATTGACCTCCTCCGGCATTGTCCGGTCGAAGCTGCGGAGTCCGGCCTCGACGTGGGCGACCGGGATGTGCAGCTTGGCCGCGACGAGGGTGGCAGCCACTGTCGAGTTGACGTCGCCGTAGACCACCACGAGCGCGGGTGGATCCGCCACGAACATGTCCTCGAGGGCCATCATGACCTTGGCGGTCTGGTGCGCATGGGTGCCTGAGCCGACCCCCAGGTTGACGTCCGGCTCGGGCAGGCCGAGCTGCTGGAAGAAGACCTCGGACATCACCGGGTCGTAGTGCTGCCCGGTATGGACCAGCACCTGACGGATCCCGTGGGCGGCGAGCGCCTTGATGACCGGCGCCGCCTTCGGGAAGTTGGGACGGGCGCCCGTCACGTGGACGACGTGGGCCGCGGTGGTCTGGCTCATGTGCTTCTTCCCATGGGTTGGCGTGTGCTCCGGCTGGATCGCCACCAAGGTTATCGCGCTGCCGCCGACGCCTCGGTGCTCCCGCCGGTGTGTCAGGCAGTTCCGGTATATTCCGGATGGATCGACGACTCGAGCGACTGGGAGTGGACTTCACGGTGTCTGGCACCACTACCGCAGGACTCGCTCCTGACCTGACTGCTCTCGCGGCCGCGCACATCCTGACACCGGGTGCCCTCGCCAAGACGATGCTGCGTCACGAGTACGCCGGCGGCGAACACCTTCTGGCACACATGGCGTCGGCAGGCACCCTGACCTTCGCCGAGATCCAGCTCGCGGCACGGTCGTTCGTCGCCGATGGCGCCGCCGCCGGATCAGCACTCAACGCCCCTGGGCTCTACGCGCTGGCCCTCCTGACCGTCGGACTCGACACCGGCGACGAGGCGCTGGGACGCGCCGCCGACCTGTTCGCCCTCGCTCGTGACGACGCCCGACGCGACAGCACACCGACCGAGCACGCCGACCTCGACCTGCAGACCAGCCTGCGCGCGGGTCGGTTCGACTACGTGCGGCGCCATCTCGACACCCCGGGTGTCGGCTCGTGGGTGAGGTGGGCGATCTCCGCCGACCTCGTCAACCCCTTCCCTGCGATCTCTCTGGGTCAGGCCGGCCCCGACGCGCAGGAAGCCTGGCTCAAGGTCTTCGACGAGCCCTTCGAACGGCACGGCATCGCACCGGTGCGAGTCGCCGACCCGACCACGCCGTTCGACAGTGTCCACGCCGTCGGTGCCGACGACCGTCGAGCCAGCGTGGAGGGGCCCCTTGTCACGATCGTGATGCCGATCTACTCGCCGTCAGCGAGCCTCGTCACCGCCGTCCGCTCGTTGGTGACCCAGTCGTGGAAGAACCTCCAGGTGATCATGGTGGACGACGCCAGCCCGCAGGAGTTCGAATCCGTCTTCCAGGCCGCTCTGGCGCTCGACGAACGCGTCGAGTACGTCCGCATGCCGACCAACGGCGGCGCCTACCGGGCGCGCAACCATGGTGTCTCGTTGGCCCGCGGGGAGCTCGTCGGCTTTCAGGACAGCGACGACTGGTCACACCCGGAGCGCATCGAACGTCAGGTCAAGGTGCTCGAGAGCGATCCGGCGCTCGTTGCCACGCTCTCCAAGGCCATCCGGCTCTACCCTGACCTGCGCATCACCAAGGTCGGGTCGCAGCCTTACGAGAAGAATGCCCCGTCCCTGCTCTTCCGCCGTCAGCCCCTCGTCGACCGGCTGGGCCGCTACGACGACATGCGCAAGGCGGCAGACACCGAGTTCATCGAGAGACTGGCGGCAGTGTTCGGCCCCACCAGCGTGATGACCCTCGACGAGCCGCTCGCCCTCTACCAGCTGACCGACGGCTCGCTCTCTCGAGCGGACTTCCGCATCGGCTGGCACCGCGATGCGCGCGTCTCCTACCATTCGGCCTTCCGGCACTGGCACCGCCAGATCATCGACCGCGGCGCCGACCCCGTCGTGCAGACGCCGTCCGGCCGGTCCTTCCCGGCTCCGCCGGAGTTCGAGGGAGTGCCCTACCCGGACCAGCGGCCCGACGTCGTCGTGCTCGCCGACTGCCGAGCGGGCCTGGTCGACGCTGCCGGACTCCCCCTCGCCATCGAGGCGCTGGCCTCGGCCGGCCTGCGCGTCGGACTCGCTCGGGGCGAGGCGCTTCGCCACGCTGCCGTCCGTCGCACCTATCCCCGGGCGGCCATCCTCGACGTGCTCGCCGCCGGTCGTGCGACTTGGACGCCGCTCGGGGTGGCGCTCACACCTCAGGTGCTGCTCGTGTGTGACCCCCAGCTCCTGGTGCTCCCGCGCGTCGCCGGCGCCGTCAGGATGCGACCCGACCGGGTGGTCGTGGTCGCCGGCCCGGAGGTGTCCTACGACCCGCTCGTGATCGAGCGGTCCGCTCGCGAGCTGTTCGACTGCGAGATCGAGTGGCTGCCCTCGTCGGCCGACGTGACCGAGACGCTACGCTCCGCCGGTGCGACCGGGCAGCTGCGCCCGCCCCACCTTGCCGAGGTCGTACGGGTGAGCCGCTTCACCTCCAGGCCAGGCGCGGACCAGCCAGTCGTCGGCGCCTCCGACACCTCACGGTTCGTCGCAGAGCGCGCCGACCGCCGCGGGCTGCTCGACCTGCTTCCAGGTGGAGACCGCCACGACGTCCGGCTGCTCGAGTCGACCGATCGATCTGCCGGATACGCCGGACGGAGCTGGCTCGGGTTCACGTCGGACATGCTCTCCACGACGGAGTTCCTCGATCAGTGCGACGTCTATGTCGGCCTACCACCCCGGCACCCCGGCACCACCTTGTTGCGGCCGGTTCTCGAGGCGATGTCCCGCGGGTGCGTGCCGATCGTACGCGAGTCGCTGCGTCCCGTGCTCGGAGACGCGGCCGCCTACTACGGCAAGCGATCCGTTTCCGCGGTGGTCGACGAACTGTGGACCGACAGTGCGGCGTTCGCCCGGCGACAGGAGGCCGCCCTCGCGTTCTGCCACAATGAGCTCTCCGGCGAGGCACTCGCCTCAGCCGTCACCCCACTGCTGACTGCGGACCGACCCACATGAGCACACCCTCCACCCAAGCCCGTGCGCGAGCCGCCCTGTCACGTCTCGACGTCCCCCGCCTCGCGAGCCTCGCCGCGACGGTTCTCGTGCTGGTCGGGCTTGTGGCACTGCTGTTCGAACAGACGCGCTGGGCCCTCGCGGCCGTGCTGCTCCTGCAGGCCGTGGTCGTGCTCACGGTGCTCGAGCAGCGAGGTGCGGTCGCGGCGTCCGAGCGTCGACTCACCTACCGAGTCGACCAGTCGTCCGCGCGAACGCTCGCCGACCTCAGCCGCGTACGGCAGCAGGTGCTCGCTGCTCTCGACGAGACCCGCACGAAGGACTGACCGGGGTGCAGATCACCGGTGACCTGACCATCGTCGAGGTCGCGCCGGGCGATGTCGCCGGTTCCGTTGCCCGACAGCTCGATCGCATCACGACCCCCTTCGTGACGTTCACCGATGCTGGGGTCGACGAGCCGGGCCTCGCGAAGTATCTCGCCCACGCCCGGCGCA
>NZ_JACMOM010000102.1 GCF_014378035.1 Aeromicrobium sp.
GTAATCCACCTCGCGAAGTCTGCAATTACTGTTTGTAATTGGTCCTGCGGCAAAATCAGCTTTCTGCGCGGCAGCAAGAATGTCCGAAGAATCACGCCGACGCAATATGTCAAAGATCAGATATATTGCTCATGTCAGATGCCGCCGCAGGGAGACGGACACCGACGAGTTAAATTGTCCGAGGTATCCACCCAGCGCCTTTGAGGAGGATCGTCATGGCTGGCCAGACGACCAAACGCCCCGCCTATGCTGTGGTGTCCGAGCGCATCCGCGACAAGATCCTGTCGGGAGAGCTTCGGCCGGGCGAGCGTCTGGCACCGGAAGCCGAGCTGATCGCCGAGCACGGCTACGGACGCAGCACGATCCGCGAGGCCATCCGTTCGTTGTCGAGCGAGAATCTCGTCTACACGACTCGCGGCGTCACCGGGGGCACGTTCATCTCCACGCCCAGCGTCGGGCGCATCTCGGCCCAGATGGAGACCGGGGTGGCGTTGATGGCGGCGGCCGAGACGGTCAGCGTCGACCAGTTGATGGACGTGCGGCAGCTGACCGAGGTACCCGCGGCAGGCAAGGCCGCCTATCACCGCAACGCGGCGCAACTTGCCGAGTTGAAGGCTGCGATCTTCGACCCCTCGGATGCTGCGACGTACGTCCGCAACCAGGAGTTCCACCTCGTGATCCTTCAGGCGGCCGACAACCCGTTGCTCGAGCTCGTGACGGCGCCGGTCTTCCGTGTGCTCTCGAGCCGCTTCGCCCGCGACAAGGCACCGCAGGACTTCTGGACGTGTGTCGACGAGGATCACCGGTTGATCCTCGAGGCCATCGAGGCGCAGGACTCGATGGCTGCGATGATCTTAATGCGGCGTCACCTCGATCACCTCGGCGACGCCTACATGGCGATGGACCTGCTAAGGGGTCATCGCGACATGTGAGGCCGCAGATCATGCCATTGGGTCACGGCTTGATAGGCACGGGCGGCGGCGAAGAGTGATGACTCGTGGCCAGCGGGTGCCGTGATCTGAGCGCCGATCGGCATGCGCGACTCGTCGTGCAGACCGACGGGGATCGAGAGGGTCGGACCGTCGTGTAGCGACCACGGGTACGACAGTTGACCGAGCCGCCGGGTCCGCTCGAGGGCGTCGCCGTCGTCAGCCAGGAGGGGGACGTCGACAGGCAGCGTGGGCGTCACGATGAGATCGATATCGTTGAAGACGCGCGTCAAGCCGGCACGGAAGTCGTCGCGCAGCGCCCGGGCGGCGACGAGGTCCTCGGGATCCAGGCGCAGCCCCAGTCGCAGACGCGCGAGCGTCTCGGGCTGGAAGCGGCCGGGCGCATGAGTGATTCGCTCGCGATGCGCGTCGACGAGCTCGGCGTACACCAAGGCGTAAACCGCATGCTGCGCCGCCTCGTCGGCGGGAACGCTGATCGGGACGAGCTCGAAGCCGAGCTCGCCCAGAACGGCGACGCACCGGCCCACGGCCGCGCGTACCCCTGGGTCGATGTCGTCGGTCACGAACCTGACCGGCACCCCGATGCGCGTCGGCGCGCGGACGGCCGGGGCGGGGTCGCGACGCAGGACGTCGTGCACCGCTTCGACCAAGTCGAGGCTGCAGGCGAGCGGTCCGACCGTGTCGAAGGCGGAGCTGACCGGCACGATGCCGCGCAGGTCGATCGTGCCCGGGGTCGGGCGCAGGCCGATCACACCGCAGGCTGACGCCGGCAGCCGGATCGACCCGCCGGTGTCGGTGCCCAGCGCGACGTCCACCAGTCCTGCGGCGACTGCTGCGGCCGAACCGCCGCTGGAGCCGCCAGGTACACGTCGTATGTCCCACGGGTTGAGGGTCGCGCCGTGCACCGAGTTCTGTGACGTGACCCCGATCGCCAGCTCGGCCATGTTGAGAGTCGCTGAGATCTCGGCCCCCGCGTCGCGCAGGGCGGTGACGACGGCGGCGTCGTCCTTTGCCGTGTCGTCGACGAAGAAGTCGCTGGCGCAGGTCGTCGGGACACCGCGCACAGCGATGTTGTCCTTGACCCCGACGCGGACGCCGGTGAGCGGCCCGTCCACGGGATCGCCGTGGACGGGCAACCAGCGGACCACGCTGTTGAACTGCGGGTCCGCGAGCGGACGGACGGGGTCTGAAGAGGCCTCGCCGTCCGCCGGCATCAGGCGCTCACCCTCTCGGCGCGCAGTCGCGCGGTGGCCTCGTCGTCGACGACCCACCGCTCGACGTCCAGGACGACGCCGTAGTCGCGCGCAGCGTCCTCCGCAGTGAGGTACTCGTCCCACACGTCGGACAGGACCGCGAAGGGGTCACGCTTGAGAGGATCGCCGAAGCCGCCGCCGGACGGGAGCTTGATCTCGAGGGTGTCGCCGTTGTGGACGATCTCCTGGGTCACCTTGGAGAACAGCACCTCCTCGCGGTCGGTGCCGGCGTTGCGGACGAACGAGCCGGAGACTCCGGGGTGTCCACCCAAGGCGCCGGCAGGGGGATCGTTGCGATTGTCGGCCTCGGAGCCGAGGAAGGTGTCGGTCTGCATGAGCCACTTGCGCACGCTGCCGATACCGCCTCGCCACTGACCGGGGGCCGGTGCCTCGTCGCGCAGCTCGTATCGCTCGGCACGCATTGCGTGGTTGAGCTCCAGCTCCTCGATCGGGTTGTTGCGCGTGTTGGCCATGAGGGTGTCGACGGCATCCATGCCGTCCTTGCCGTTGCGGCCACCGTACGAACCTTCGTTGATCTCGATGTAGACCCAGTAGCTCTCGCCGTCATCAGCTAGACCGGAGTAGGCGATCGCACACAGGGCTGCCGACGATCCGGCGATGGCGTGGTCGGGCAGCACCGGGGCGAGGGCCAGGTTGATCGAGTCGAAGACCCGGTTGACCTGCGAGAAGCGGGCGAAGCACGAGGCCGGGAAGTCTGGGTTGAAGATCGTCCCCTCCGGTGCGTACGCCTTGACGGGTCGGAAGCACCCGTCGTTCTGGGGGACGTACTGATCGATGATGGCCTCGTCGAGCAGGATCGTGCGGATCGCGCTGACCGCGACCGGCAGGACCGAGCCTTCGAACGGCACGTTGAACGCCGTCTGCACCTGGTCGTTGGAGCCGGTCAGGTCGATCAGGATCTCGTCGTCGTCGACCTGCACTCGAACCGCCACCCTCAGCGGGACGCCGCGGTTCTTTCCGTCGTCGTCGAGGTAGCCGATGGGTGCCTCATAGCTGCCGTTGGGGATCTCCCGGATCCGGCTGCGCAGCATTTCCTCGGAATAGTCCATCCACCTCTCGCTGGCGCTCATGACGACGTCGAGGCCGTAGCGTTCCAGGAGCTCAATGAAGCGCTTCTCGCCGATGCGGGCACAGGCGATGAGCGCCTCGAGGTCGCCGCCGTTCTGTTCCGGCGTGCGGACGTTGTCCAGGATGTGCTGGATCAGCATGTCGTTGCGGACGCCGGCGTCGAAGATCTTCATGGAATCCATGAGCTTGCCCTCGGCCCACACGTCCACGACGTCCATGCACAGGCCGGGGAAGTTGCCGCCTATGTCGGAGACGTGACCGGTGCATCCGGCGAATCCGACGTGCTCGCCCTCCCAGAAGATCGGGATCATGATGCCGTAGTCGGGCGAGTGAGCAGCTCCGTGGTATGGGTGATTGTGCAGCACCACGTCGCCGGCCTGGTAGGTGCCGGCGAGCTTGCGGTTGATCCCCTTGATGTAGGCCGGGATGGATCCGCAGTGCATTGGCGTGGAGTCCGACTCGCACAGCTCGCGCCCGGCGACGTCAAAGATGCCGGCGCCGAGGTCCTCGCTCTCGCGGATCAGGCTGGAGTACGCCATGCGGTACAGGACCTGGGCCATCTCCTTGGCCATCGAGTCGAGCGCGCCGCCGATGACCCGAAGCGTGATCGGGTCGACGTCGACGCTGTTCCAGGTGCGGTGGGCCTCGGCGGCCAGTGAGACGCCGGTGACGGGCATCGCGGTCTTGCTCATGATGCGCTCCTCTCGATGATGATGTGGCCCACGGCGTCCACCGTGGCGTGCTGACCGACACCCAGGATGGTCGTGGAGTCGAACTGTTCGACGATCGCCGGGCCGGTGAACGTGTTGCCGGCCTTCAAAAGCCGACGGTCGTACACGGGGGTCTCGACCCAAGTGGGGGTCGTCGAGTCCTCGGCCCAGAACAGGGCGCGGGTCGTGGCCTTGACGGCGTCGCTGCTGTCGGTGGTCCCCTCCTCGATCAGCGGCAGGCGCACGTGCGGGACAGCGCCCACGCCCGTCACCCGGATGTTGACGAGCTGGACGGGTTTGTCGTCGAAGCGCTGGGAGTACGTGCGTCCATGCGTCTCGTGAAATGCCTCGGCGACCGCCGCGACCCATGCCTTGTCGATGTCGCCGGCCGGTGCCGTGACACGCAGCTCGTAGCCCTGCCCCACGTAGCGGCAGTCGACGCTGCGCTCGAGCGAGATGTCCTCGTCGGCGACGCCGTCGGCACGCAGCTGAGCGGTGGCTTGGTCGCCGAGACGGGTCATCCCGTTCTGCAGCAGCTCGAGATCGGGATCGGCCGACGACGTCCACGCCGTGGTGGGAACCTCGTAGCGGATGTCGGTCGTCAGGAGGCCGATGGCAGAGGTGATGCCGGGGTGAGCCGGCACGATGACGCGGGGGATGCCGAGCTGCGAGGCGATCTGCCATGCGAACAGCGGCCCGGCGCCGCCTTCGGCAACCAGGGAGAAGTCGCGCGGATCATATCCCTTACGGACCGAGTGCAAGCTGATCGCCTCGGTCATGGAGTGCGCCAGGATCGTGAAGATGCCCATCGCAGCCTCCTCGATGCTGCTGCCCAGGCGGTCGGCGATGTGGGTCTGCACGGCCTCGACGGCCAGCTTGGGCTCGATGGTCATGTCGCCGGATAGGAAACTGTCCTCGCGCAGCCAGCCCATGACGACCATCGCATCAGTCGAGGTGGGTTCGGTTCCGCCTCGGTTGTAGCAGGCTGGGCCGGGAGTGGCTCCCGCGCTCCGGGGACCGACACGGAACATGCCACCCTCGTCGACGACTGCGACGGAGCCTCCGCCGGCACCGATCGTGTCGACCTCAGCCATCGGGACCATCGCGTGGTAGTCGCCGATGCGGGTGTCGAGCAGGTGCTTCATGCGCAGTCGGCCGTCGGGAGCGACGCCCACGTCGGCCGAGGTGCCGCCGACGTCCAGCGTGATGACGCTGGGGTAGCCCGACGCCGCACCGATCGCGCAGCCGCCCAGGAGACCGGCGACGACGCCGCTGGTCAACAGCGAGACGGGGATCTCGCTCGCGCTGCGTGCCGTCACGAGGCCGCCGGAGGAGGTCATGAGGTGGACGCCCTCGCCGATGCCAGCCTGGGCGGCCTTGGAAGCCAGGTTCTCGATGTACACGGACGTCTTCGGGCCGATGAAGGCGTTCAGCGCGGTCGTCGAGAAGCGTTCGTACTCGCGGTACTGGGAGGCGACCTCGCTCGACAGCGAGATGAACGCCTCGGGGAACTCCTCCGCAATGATCTGCTTGACCCGCTGCTCGTGCGCAGGGTTGCGGTAGGCGTGCAGGAAGGCCACGGCGATGGCGGCGACGCCACGCTCCTTGAGCAGCAGCACCTCTCGCCGCACGGCATCCTCGTCAAGCGCGGTCAGGACGGCTCCGGATGCGTCGATGCGCTCGGGCACGGTGCGCCGGTTGCGGCGGGGCACGAGTTGCCACTTCTGCCACGGGAGGTCCTGGTAGTTCGAGTAGTTCAAGGGACGCTTCTTGCGTGCGATGTGCAGCAGGTCGCGGAAGCCGTCCGTCGTGATCATGCCAACGCTGCTGCCGTTGTGCTCCAGCACGATGTTCGTCGCGACGGTCGTGCCGTGGAAGAACATCTCGATCTCCCGGGGGGAGATGCCCGCGCGAGCGGCGAGGGTCTCGATGCCAGCCATCGTCCCGATCGAGGGATCTTCGTTGGTGGACGGCGTCTTGTGCACAGTCACGGTGCCGTCGTCGTCCCACAGGACCAAGTCGGTGAAGGTTCCTCCGACGTCCACTCCGATGCGTTTCATAGGTGTCCGATCTTTTGTCTCAAGCGGTGGCGGAAGCCACGCGACCCATGGTGTTCCACTTCACACCTCTTTGGCAATACCTCAGATGTATTTCATCCATAATGGCACTGCAAGTTTCAATATGGCCATCAACGAGTCCTATTGACGAAGTAAAACGCAGATGATTAAGTTGTAGGTCCGCAGCGAATGCTCGCGTGCACACAGAGGAGTCGCAGTGACAGTTCATCCAGCCACCATCGGTCGCTTCTTTGAGGACTACGCCGTGGGCGACACCTACCAGCATCCTTTCGGACGGACAATCAGTGAAGCCGACAACACGTGGCTCACCAACCTGTCGATGAACACGAACCAGAACCACTTCAACGCCCACCTGGCTTCGCAGAACCCGATCACGGGCGGACGGGTCATCGTGAACTCCGGCCTCACGGTGTCGTTCGTGCTGGGCCTGTCGGTCATCGACATGAGCCAGAACGGAGTCGCGAACCTGCAGTTCGCCGACATCGTCCTGAGCACGCCTCTGTTCGTCGGAGACACGCTGTACGCCGAGAGCATCTGCACCGGACTACGGCCGTCCGCATCACGTCCCTACGCCGGGATCGTCTCCATGAGGACCCGCGGGCTGAACCAGAACGGCGAGCAGATCGTGTCGTGGAACCGGTCGGTCATGGTGGCGACGCGTGCGTCGGGAATCGGACAGAACTACTTCCCGCAGGCCAAGAACGGCCCGCTCGCACTGCCGTCGGACGGCGACGACGCATGAGGCCGCTCGAGGACGTCCGCATCATATCCTTGGAGCAGTACGGCGCAGGGCCGTTCGGCAGCCTGCACCTGGCCGACCTCGGAGCCGACGTGCTGAAGATCGAAGACCCCCGCGTGGGTGGTGACGTGGGGCGGTACGTGCCACCGTTCAACCACGGCGAGGACTCCCTGTTCTTCGAGACGTTCAACCGCAACAAGCGCAGCCTGTCGCTCGACGTGACGTCGCCGGCCGGGCGCGAGGTGTTCGAGGACCTGGTGCGCACCAGCGACGTCGTCTACTCCAACCTGCGCGGCGACGTGCCGGCCAAGATCGGCATCACGTACGACCAGCTCAAGCACGTAAATCCCGCGATCGTCTGCTGCAGCCTCACGGGATTCGGCATGACCGGTCCGCGGGCGGCCGAGCCGGGCTACGACTACATCCTGCAGGGCCTCGCCGGATGGATGGACCTGACGGGTGACCCCGACGGCCCGCCGACCAAGTCGGGCCTCTCGCTGGTCGACTACTGCGGCGGGTTCGTGGCGGCCATCAGCTTGCTGGCTGCGTTGCACGCGGCGCGGCGCGACGGGGTCGGCAGCGACTGCGACGTGTCCCTCTACGACACCGCGATGTCGTTGCTGACGTATCCGGCGACGTGGCACCTCAACCGCGGCTACGAGCCGGAGCGCACGAGGAACTCGGCGCACCCGTCGCTGGTGCCGTTCCAGCTGTTCGCTGCGTCCGACGGCTGGCTGGTGGTCGGCTGTGCCAAAGAGAAGTTCTGGCAGCGACTGGCCACCGTGATGGACCTGCCGGCATTGCTCGAGGATCCGCGGTTCGTCGACTTCGCCGCCCGTGGAGAGCACCGCGACGAGCTCCTGCCTATGCTGGAGAAGCGTTTCGCCGAGCATGACGTCGCCACCTGGCTGGAGCTGCTGCGCGGCGCAGGCGTGCCGAGCGGGCCCGTCAACGACGTCGAGCAGGCGCTGAAAGAACCGCACACCCTGGCGCGCCAGCTCGTCGTCGAGACCGAGCACCCCGTGTTCGGCACCGTCAAGCAGATTGGCTCGCCCGTGCGAGCCGGCGAGCCCCGCCAGGACCACCGACGCGCCCCGACCCGCAACGAGCACTTCGCGGACGTCCTGGGCCAGGACCTCGGCTACGACGCTGAGCGCATCGCCTCGTTGCAGGCGGCCGGGGCCTTCGGCGAGGTGCGACCGAAGTGATGGCCGGGCAGCTCGCGGCCTTCGCGACAGACATGTCGGCGGATCAGCTACCGGACGATGTGGGGCACGCCGCCCGCCGTCATCTGCTCGACGGCATCGGCAACGCGATCGCGGCTCGACGCACGGGAGCGGGGCGTCCGTCGTGGGACGTTGCGCACTCCTTGGGCGGTCCGGGCGAAGCTGTCGCGGTAGGGGGCCGCGTGCGGCTGTCGGCCCCTGCCGCCGCGCTGGCTAGCGGATCGCTGGTGCACGCGCTCGACTTCGATGACACGCACGGCGGTGCGATCGTGCACGCGACGGCCGTCGTGCTCCCGGCCGCGTTCGCTGTCGGTCAGGAGTGTAGAGCCGATGGCGCCGCCGTTGTGGCCGCGACGGCCGTCGGCCTCGAGGTGGCGTGTCGTCTCGGGCTGGCCGCGCCCCATGGGTTCCACCGCAACGGATTGCACGCGACTGCGGTCGTCGGCCCGATCGCGGCGGCCGTGGTGGCAGGACGCCTCCGTGGCATCGGTCCGGGTCGGCTGGCTGACGCCATCGGTATCGCGGCGTCTTCGTCCGGTGGCCTTCTCGAGTTTCTCGACGACGGAGCCGACACCAAGATCCTGCACCCGGGGACGGCCTCGATGAACGGCATCGTGGCTGCTCGGCTCGCCGAGGCGGGCGCTGCCGGTCCTGCTGGTGCGATCGAGGGCCGCCGGGGGTTGTACGCGGCGCTGTCGGCCGTCGAGCCGGATCTGACCGTTCTGACTGCGGGTCTGGGATCCCGGTGGGAGGCGATGTCGATCGGCATCAAGCGCTACCCCAGCTGCCAGCTGATGCACGTGACGCTCGATGCAGTGAGCGCCGCATTGGAGACATGCTGCGTGTCGCCCGAGACGATCGACGAGGTCGAGGTCTTCGTGCACCCCGACAGCATCGACTTCGTCGGCGACGTGCGAGAAGGTGGACTGCCGCTGAACTCGTACGATGCGAAGTTCGACCTGCGCTGGAGCGTCGCCGCGCTGCTGAACGATGGGGCCGTCACGGTCGACACTTACGCGCCGGCCTCGATCGCCCGCCCGGAGGTCGCCCGGCTCGCACGGCGAGTCACCGTCACGCCGTGGCCCGGCGACTGTCCCGCGATCGATGCCCTCGGTCGGGTCGTCATCCGTAGGCACGGTGGTATGTCGACGGACCATAGGGTGCCCGCGAGCCGCGGATCGGCGGCGCTCCCATTGTCCGACCAGCAGTTGGGCGACAAGTTTGTCCAGAACTGCGCACACCACACAAGGGCCCAGGAGCTCATGGCGCTCGTCATGGATCTGAGCACCGCCCACCACATCGATGCGGTACTGCAGATTGCGGCCGACATCAGCGACGAGAGGAACTGAACCGATGGATTTCGACTTCACCGAGGAGCAGCGCGACTTCCGGTCCGCTCTGCGCACTTTGGTCGACAACGACATCATCCCGGTGGCCAACGAATGGGAGCGGTCCGGGCGCTACCCGACGGAGATCGTCGAGAAGCTCAAGACCATGGGGCTGTTCGGCATCACTACGCCCGAGCAGTACGGGGGGATGGCCGTCGACAAGGTCACGTTCACCCTGGTGTACGAAGAGCTTGCCCGCGGCTGGATGGGCATCGCCGGTATCCTCGGCAGCCACAATCTCTCGTGCTGGATGATCGACCGGCACGGGACGACCGAGCAGAAGGACCGCTGGCTGCCTCGCCTGGCCACCGGCGAGGCGCGCACCGGCATCGGGCTCACGGAGCCGGGCGCCGGCACCGACCTGCAGGGCATCTCGACCACGGCGCGGCGCGACGGTGACGTCTACGTCGTCAACGGCACCAAGACCTGGATCACGAACGCGAGGCACGCCGACGTGCTGCCGGTGCTGGTCAAGACCGACCCGGCTGCGTCGCCCCGCCACCGGGGGATGAGCCTGCTGCTGATCGACACCAAGACCCCCGGCTTCGAGGTTCAGCGCGACCTCGGCAAGCTCGGCTACAAGGGCACTGAGTCCTGCGAGATCCTCATGACGGATGTCCGCGTGCCGGTGACCGATCTGCTGGGTGGCGCGGAGGGGCTGGGCATGAAGCAGGCACTCTCGGGCCTGGAGATCGGGCGACTCAATATCGCCGGTCGCAGTGTGGGCATCGCCCAGGCGTCCTACGACGCCGCCCTGAAGTACGCCCGCGAACGGGAGGCGTTCGGCAAGCCGATCGCCGACTTCCAGGCCATCCAGCTCAAGCTCGCCGACATCGCGACCCAGCTGCAGGCCGCGCGCCTGATGACCTACTGGGCGGCTGCCAAGGCAGACACCGGAGCTCGCGTCGACATGGAGGCCGGCATGGCCAAGTACTTCGCATCGGAGACCGCGATCACGGCGAGTCTCGAGGCCATGCGGGTGCACGGTGGGTACGGCTACTCGACGGAGTTCGACGTCGAGCGCTACTACCGCGACGCGCCACTCATGTCGATCGGCGAGGGCACCAACGACATCATGCGCACAATCATCGCCAAGTCGCTCGTCAGCGGCAGCGGCATCATCGCATGACCTGGGGGGCGCCCACGTACCTGTACGTGCCGGGCAACCGTCCCGACCGGTTCGACAAGGCGGTCACCGTGGGCGCCGACGGTGTCGTCATCGATCTGGAGGACGCGGTCGCGTGGTCCGACAAGATGTCGGCCAGGTCCGCCGTGGCTGGATGGCTGACCGATCTCGCTCCTGCTCAAGAGCCGTCGCGTGTCTGGGTGCGCGTCAACCACCGAGCCGACCTGATCGCGGCCGATCTCGACGCGGTCGTGCGGCCCGGCCTGGCCGGCATCTGGCTTCCGAAGTGCGACGGGCCGGACGACATCGCCGCGGTCGCGGCTCTGATAGCCCCGCTCGAGGCCTCGCGCGGCATGTGCGAGCTGCCGATCTGTCCGCTGATCGAGACCGGCCAGGGACTGCTGGCCGCTGCCGCGATCGCGGCGTGCGACCGGGTGCCGTTCCTGCAGCTGGGCGAGATTGATCTTTCGGTCGAGCTGGGGATCGATCCGGATCCGGACGGCGCCGAGCTGGTCTGGGCCCGCGGCCAGATCGTGGCGGCCAGTGCCGCGGCCGGTTGTCGTCCGCCTCCGGCCGCCGTGTCGGTCGTGACCCGGGACCTCGAGGCGTTCGGCGCCGACACGCGGCGCTTCAAACGGCAGGGATTCTGGGGGCGAGCGTGTATCCACCCCGCGCAGGTCGCCGTCGCGGCCGAGGTGTTCCGTCCGGACGAGACCGAGTTGGTGTGGGCGCGTAACGTCCTCTCTCAACTGGCGAACGGCGGCGTTGTCCTCGACGCGCAGGGTCGGCTGCTCGATGAAGCCGTCGCTCGCCGAGCGCGACGGCTGGTCGCCGACGGTGAGTGAACTGCACACCCGTCACAAATTGCCCAGCGTGGTGTCCCCGGAATCGAGGATTGCCGTAGCCCTTTCGAGATGTGCTGACGCTCGCGCTTGAGCCTGAAACGCCTACCTAGGAGTACGGCCGGCGCAGTCTCGCGGTGGCCCCTTGAGCAAACCGATGTGGGTGCACAGCGTACGTCGAACAAGAGTTCCCGCCGTACGTACGTCCTGGACACCAGCGTCCTGCTCGCGGACCCGAACGCCGTCAACCGGTTCGACGAGCACGAGGTGGTCATCCTGGTTCATACTTCGAACCTGCCAGGCTCGACAGAGGCTGGCTTCGCGGACGTGGTGTAGTTGCAGCACGCTTCCCTTCCAGGGAATGGGTCAAGGTTCAAATCCTTGCGTCCGCTCCACCTGGCGATGCCGGAACCCGGCCGCCGAAACCTGCCCGCTGCACGCACTAGCGATGCGAGCTCGCGTTATGCGATCGCGCATGGCCCGCGTCCTTCCACCGCCTTCGCCCGCCCCGTCTTCCTTGGAATGAGCCCCGGATTAGGCCGCCTCGCCGTGAGTGACCTGCGCCACGTACCGCTCAGTAGCTGACATACACACTCCTATGTTTGCTCCGGCCGCTCCTCTGCGCTCCCGCGTGTGTTCCCTCGCATCCTGGAGGAGCGGCCTTTGCGGCACTGAGAAAGGTCGGGGCCGAAAGTTCGCGAGTTTTTGCCGGCCTTGAGCTCGCACGGGAGCGGAGACTCAGGGAACCTCGACGAGTTGAGTTGCAAGTGAATCGCGTCGACAAGAGGTCGTCAGCTCACCACAAACCAGACCGCGCGCACGAGCGCCTCGGTCGTGTTGCGCAGTCGGTGCGGCACGTCTCCGCGTAAATGAATTGCCTCGCCGGCGCTCAGGGTGCGCTCCTTGCCATCTATGTCGACCGTCAAAGTACCTTCGAGGACGTAGCCGTAGTCATCGCCTGGATGCCTCTGCGGGACATCGCCGGGTGCTGAGTCCGAGCCGGGGTCGTATTCAGTGAGCAGGAATTGGACGTGGTGGTTCGCCGGCATATCGGCGAGCCGTTTCCATCGAACACCATTCTGGAGAGTGAGGTATTCCTCGAACTCCGCGGCGCCCTCTTTGTCTGCGAGGGTTAGCGGACGGGCCGGAGCCGGACCACCGTCGCGGCCGGTATCAACGCTGCTGCCGAGAAGCTTGTCGAGCGACAGGTTGAGCTCGGAAGCGATTGCGAACAAGGTGTTTACTGCGGCTTTACTTTGTCCGAGCTCGAACTGCGACAGGAACGACGCCGAGACACCCAGTCGCCGTGCGAGCTCGCGCACGGAGATGCCGAGGCGTTCTCGCTCGGCACGGACGTTCTGCCCGACGGTGGCACCGAGACCCCCGTCGGCGCGTGCAGTCCGCTTCACCGTGAGGCTTTTCGTCCCGGGATGTTTTGACCCCTGTGACGACGGGCCCCCGTTTGTTGTCATGTCCGGGATTCCCTTTCCGTTGCCGACCCGACCCACCCTAGACCCTCGCGGAGCCGAAACTTCTGGATCTTCCCGCTCGCCGTCCGGGGAAGCTCTGCCACGATCTCGAGTCGTTCGGGCGCCTTCTGCACGGCAAATCCAGCTGCCAACAGGTGCTCGCGAAGCTGACGTAGATTAGGTGCGCGAGCAGCAGAGGGCACGATGAAAACGCATGCCCTTTCCCCCAAAGTCTCATCGGGATAGGCGACGATTGCGATCTCGGCGACATCCGGGTGCGTCAGCAGCGCCCACTCGACCTCGGCGGCGCTGTACTTCTCGCCACCGCGGTTGATGATGTCTTTGATGCGTCCCAAGATGCGCAGAGCGCCGGTCGCTGAGATCTCCGCAGAGTCGCCTGTGCGGAAGAAGCCGTCAGCTGTGAAGCTCGCCTCGTTCAGCGATCCGTCGACGTAGCCTAGGAAGAGCTCCGGTCCGCGCGCGACCAGCTCCGCGACACCGTCGTCAAGCCTGATTGCCATCAGGCTCGGCCCGATCACGCCTCCTTCGGCGTCGGCCTGCGCGTCGAGGTCACCGAACGGATCGGCCATCGCGAGGGTCGGCATCTCGGTCGACCCGTACGTCCGCACGACTGCTGTGCCCATGACGGCGTGTGCGCGGCGGACCAGCTCGGGCGGGATGTCGGCACCGCCACAGATGAATGTCCGCAGCGACGACGTCGTACCCCGGCCCGCGTACGTCATCGTGAGCCCGCGCAAGAATGGTGTCGCACTGACGGTGAACGTGCAGCGCTCCGCCTCGATGACTTCGACCGCCGCCTCGGGCTCCCACCGGTCGAGCAGTACGGCCGGCGCTCCGATGTCGGCGGTGAGCACGACGGCGTACGACATGCCGGTGATGTGGCTCAACGGTGAGGGCATGAAGACGCGATCGTTCGCCCCAAGCCGACAAACGTCGCGGATGCTCGCGCTCTCGGCCAGCAGCGTGCGGTGGCTGTGCAACGCTCCCTTGGGCGAAGACGTCGTGCCGGACGTGTAGAGCACCAGCGCGATATCGTCGGGCGACGACTCGACCGGTGGCCCGGGCAGACCGGCGAGGAGTTCGTCGAAAGGCTCGATTCTGTCAAGCGCGCTGACCACACGCACACCGATGACGACCCGCTCGCGCGTGCCGGCGATAAGGTCGCGCAGCTCCTCGGCGTGGTCGTAGCCGCGGTACGTCTGCGGCGCTACGACGACCGCGGGGTCGACCTGGTCGATGATGAACGCCAGCTCGTGGGCGCGGTAGATCGGCACGACCGGCAGGACGACTCCACCCGCGAGCCACGTGCCCCACGCGACGACGATGGTCTCCCACCAATTAGGCAGCTGGATCAGTACGGCGTCGCCCTTGGCAAAGCCGTGAACATGGAGCGCGCCCGCGAACAACTCGGCGCGACCAAGCAACTCGGCGTACGTCAGCCGGACTGACCCGTCGACGACGGCGTCGCCATCAGGGGCATCGGCGGCAGCAGTGCGCAGACGCTGGGGGAGCGTCACTGACGGGATCGACGCCGCGAGGCCGTGCGGTCGGGTCGCGGTTAACACGCCATGACCTCGCGCACGGCCGCCACGATGTCGTCTGGTCCCACCTCCCACTCACGCTCGAGCACCGGGGCGTACGGGGCAGGCGAATAGCTTGCGCCGACGCGCACGACCGGGGCGTCGAGCGACCAGAAGCCGGGCCCCACCGCCATGGCCGCAATCTCGGCGCCAACGCCGAAATCCGTCACGGCCTCCTGTGCGATGACCATGCGGTTAGTCTTGGCGAACGACTCGAGCACCGTGGACCGGTCGAGCGGGACGATCGTCCGCAGGTCGATGATCTCAACGTCGACTCCCTCGGCCCTCATCGTCTCGGCGGCCTCAAGCGCATGTGTCACCATGCGCGACCAGGCGACAATCGTGACGTCGGTGCCTGGCCGCACAACAGCGGCCTTACCGATCGGCAGCCGGTACGATTCGTGGGGCACTAGCGACTTCTTCTCGTAGAGGAGGCGGTGCTCGATGAACACAACAGGGTTGTCGTCGTCGATCGCGCTCCGCAGCAACCCGTACGCATCGGTGCCCGAGCTTGGCATCACGACCGTCAGGCCAGGGATGTGCGCGAGGATCGCCTCGAGGCTCTGCGAGTGCTGGCTGCCCGACGACCGGCCCGAACCGAACTGTGTGCGCACCACCATCGGCACCTTCACGGCACCACCTGTCATAAGGCGCAGCTTGGCCGCCTGATTCATCAGCTGGTCGAGGCACACGCCGAGGAAGTCAAGATACATCAGCTCGACGACGGGCCTCAGTCCTGCCATCGCTGCACCCACGCCGAGCCCCATAATCGCGGTCTCCGAGATCGGGGTGTCGAGGACGCGGCCGGGGTGCGCTTCGGCCAGGCCCCGTGTCAGGCCAAACACGTTGCCACCGGCCACGTCGATCCCGGCGAGGAAGACGTCAGGATCCGCGGTCAGGGCATCACCGAGCGCCTGTCGGATGATCTTCGACTGCGACACGACGGGTCGGTCTCCGCCGGGCGCGACCGGTTCGGTGACGTCGTGTCGAGGCGCGTAGACGTAGTTGAGAGCAGTCTCCGGCGCTGGCTCGGCCGAGGCTCTGGCAAACTCCTCGGCGTCGTCGACCGTCGCGAGCGACTGCTGCTGGATCGTCTCGAGCTTGTCCTCGGACACCCCCCGGGCGAGCAGGCGTGCGCGAGTAATTGTCAACGGGTCAGCGGCCGCGATCTCGGCAGCCATGGTTTCGGCGTCACGATAACGCTGCTGATCACCCTCGTAGTGACCGTGCACCCGCACGGTCGACGCCTCGACGAGGATCGGGCCCTCCCCACCACGTACACGATCCAGGACGACACGCATGCCGTCGGTGACCGCCTCGACGTCGTTGCCGTCGAGCTCAACCGTCGCCATCCCGTACGCCAGTGCGCGCTGCGGGATCGGCACGGGATGCTGGTCCTCGGCCCGCGAGAACTCGGAAAAGCCGTTGTTTTCGCAGAAAAAGACGACAGGCAGCCGCCACAACGACGCAAGGTTCAGGGCCTCGTGGAACGCGCCAGTCGCCACGGCGCCGTCGCCGAAGAAGCACACGACGATGCCGCCGGCTCCCTTGACTCGCTGCGCGTGGGCGACGCCGACCGCGATCGGCAGACCCGCGCCGACGATGCCGTTGGCACCGAAGACGCCGAGCGCGGGATCCGCGACATGCATCGAACCGCCGCGTCCACGGCAGGCACCGGTCTCCTTGCCCATGAGCTCCGCCAGCACCCGGCGGGGCTCGAGACCCTTTGCCAGGACGTGTCCGTGCCCGCGGTGCGTCGAAGTGATGACGTCGTCGACCCGGGCGTGCAGGAGCGCGCCAACCGCGCAGGCCTCCTGGCCGATCGAGGTGTGTACGAAGCCGGGGATCGCGTCCTGCGCGTACAACGTCGAGATGCGCTCCTCCATCCGGCGGATCACGAGCATTCGTCCGTACGCGTTCAACAGCTCGTCATTGTCCATCGCTGACTGACACCTCCTGTATGGCTCGCTCCGGTACGGGGACAGTAGCCCGCCCAAGGATCGGTGTCCAGTGCCACTTGACGCAAGTATCTGTCCAGTGGCACTTGACGGCAGCCGAAATTTAGTGTCCAGTAGCACTTGACAACACATGTGACTCAGGTCACGAGAGCGCAAGGAGCCGCAGATGCGTCGAGAAGATGTCGAGTTCTTGAGTGAGGGCACGACTGTTCGTGGCTGGCTGTACCGCCCCGCCGGTACCGCCGGCGACGTGCCGGCAATCGTCCTCGCTGGCGGCTGGTGTTACGTCCGAGAGCTCGTCATGCCCTACTACGCCGAAGCGTTCGCCGCGGCCGGCATCGCCGCTCTGGTCTTCGACTATCGCAACTTCGGTGTGTCCGACGGCGAGCCCCGCCAGCACCTCGACCCGACGGCGCAGATCCGCGACTATAAGAACGCGCTGAGCTTCCTCGAGCGCACCGACGGTATCGACGCTGATCGACTCGCCGCATGGGGCATCTCCTACTCCGGTGGACACGTCCTAGTCCTCGCCGCGACCGATCCTCGCGTCAAGGCGATCGTCAGCCAGATCCCCGTCGTCGATGGCTACCGCAACATGCGTCGCATCCACGGCACGATGGGGTGGCGCAGGCTGTGGGCCGCGATCCTCGAGGACCGCCAGCTTCGGTTCGACGACCCGTCCAAGCGTCTCTACCTGCCGCACGCTTCGACGGAGCCGGAGAATGAGTTGTCGGCGTGGCCGTTCCCCGAAACCAAGACGACGTTCGCGGCGCTCCAAACCACCGAGGCCCCGCTGTACCAGAACCTCAGCACGATGGAGTCCGTTGATCTCCTGCTCGACTATGACGTCAACTACTTCGTCGATCGCATCTACGACACGCCGTCGCTCATGATCGTTGCCGAGGGCGACGATCTCACGCTGTGGGACCTGGAGATCGAGAGCTTCAACGCGATCCCGTCCGCCAAGAAGGAGCTAGTCGTCCTTCCCCACACGTCCCACATGACGCTCTACAGCGACCGCGACAAGCTCGCGGCCGCCGCCGAGCACGCCACCACTTGGTTCGTCCGGCACCTGCTGCCGAACACAATCACCGACTGAAAGCCGCCTCCACCACGGTCTCGCCCCCACGACGATCCCCCACCTCGGCCCCCCGGCCATCTGTACAAAGGAAAACCACCATGGCTTCAACCGAATCGAAGATCGTCGACTACGCACAAAATGGTCACTTCGCCAGCCCCGTCTCACGTCGCTCGTTCTTGGCCGTCGCCGGGGCCGCGGGCATCGCGCTTGGCATCAGCGCATGTGGCGCCAACAGCAGCGAGGGCGGCAAAGCCGTCGGCGGTGTCGCGGGCAAGGTCAAGGAAAAGGCCTGGATCCAGGTGACGACGCTGTCCAACGACTTTTTCGTCGCGTTCAACGACGGCGGCAAGCAGGCGATGAAGGCGCTCGGCGTAGAGGTGGCCTCGCTCGAGGACGCTGGAAACGTCAACACGGCGCTCGGCCAGGTCGGCAACGTGAAGGCCGCCGGCGGCAAGTCCATCTTCGGCACCCCGGCGACCGAGGCCCAGGCCGCGGCAGTCACCAAAGCCGCTCAGGCGGCCGGTATTCTGTACGCCTCTTCGTACACGGCTCCGGCCTGGTATACCCCGGCAGACGCCGATAAGTGGGTCCGCTTCATCACCCCGATGTCGACCAAGATCGCCACGGCAACTGCCAAGGCTCTATTCGACGAGGTCGGTGGCAAGGGCACGATCATCCACATCCCGGGCGCCAAGGGGTCTTCAGCCGACGACCAGCGCACCGCAGGACTCGTCGCGGCGCTAAAGGACTACCCGGACATCGAGATTGTCACGGCCTCGCCGGGCAACTGGACCTCGGAGGACGCCCGCAAGTCCTTCACCAACATCCTGCCCAAGGTTAAGGAGTTCGTCGGGGTCTTCGCCCAGAACGACTCCGAGGCTGCGGGTGTTATCGCGGCCCTCGAAGCGCAGGGCATCAAGGACAAGGTCGTCACCGGCTTCGACGGCAACCAACAGAACGTCGAGTACATCCGTGACGGCAAGCAGTTCCTTACAAGCGCTACGGTCGGCGGTCTGACGGCGGGCCTGCTCGGCGTGGCGACGTTCGACGTGCTTAACGGCGTGAAGTTCTCGCTTCCTGAGAAGTTCATCGCGCAGGGCGCCCTGCTGGTCAACCCCGACTCGGCGGACAAGGTCCTCAAGTCGATCTACCAGAAGGAGCTGCCGTTCGACTGGGCCAAGATGAGCCAGGCCCTAAACCCGGACTCTTGGGACCCTCAGACCTTGCTCAACCCGATCGACCCCAACGATTACTACGCCGGTGTCAAACAGGACCAGTACAAGCTCAACGCAGCTTGGGACGAAGCCGACATCGAAGGCGTGCGCGCGAAGTATGACGCAGCGTTCAAGACCGGACCGCTGTTCGAGTTCAAAAGCGATCTCGTCGCCTGAGCCATGACACCCACGTCGACCATCGAGCTCAGTGGAGTCTCGAAGAGCTACGGACCCGTGCACGCCCTCCGGGACGTCTCCCTCACGGTGTGCCCTGGCGAAGTGCTCGGACTCATCGGTGAAAATGGTGCGGGCAAGTCGACCCTGATCGGAGTGCTCAGCGGCACCGTCCGTCCCGACGTCGGCACGATGCAGGTGCACGGACAGGCGGCGCCGCTGGGCGATCCGCGCGCGCTCAGCGCTTTGGGGATCTCCGTCGTGGTCCAGGAGCAGGCGCTGGTCGACTCGCTCCGGGTCTACGAGAACATCTACCTCGGTCGCGAGACTGAGGTAGGCGGCCGGGGGCCCGCGCGTCGCCGCCGGCTCCGCCCCGCCGCGAAGGACCTCCTCGGCGACCTGCACATCACCGACGTCGATGCCGATGCCGTCGTCGTCGACCTGACCTATCCGCAGCGCCAGCTCGTCGAGATCGCCAAAGCCTTCTCCCGAACGCGCACGAGTGCCGCGGCTCCGTTGATCCTTCTCGACGAGCCCACCAGCGCGCTGAGTGAGACCGAGGTCGAAATCCTGTTCTCCCTCGTAGAGCGCTGGAAGGACCGCGTCTCCTTTATCTTCGTGTCGCACATCCTGCAGGACGTCCTCAAGATCAGCACGAGGCTGCTCGTCCTCCGCGACGGGCGGGCCATCCAGACCCTGCCCAATGACGGCGTCTCCGCCGAGCACCTGCACGAGCTCATGGTCGGCACCGAGCGCAGCGCTGACTACTACCGCGAGGACGAGCAGGGCGGCCCGATCTCCGACACCGCTGTCATCGAGTTGCGTGATGCGGGTGTTGTCGGCGAGTTCTCCGGCGTCGACCTCTCCATCCGCCCCGGCGAGATCGTCGGCCTCACCGGCGTCATCGGTTCGGGCAAGTCTTCGCTCGCTGCCGCCGTCGCCGGCGCCGAGCGACTCAGCTCGGGCGAGCTGACGCTTGACGGCAGGGCACGTGGACGCTGGAGCGTGCCGCAGGCCGTTCAGGCTGGGGTGCTGTACGTGCCGCCCGAGCGCGCGCACGACTCGATCTTCACGACGACGTCGATACGGTCGAACATCTCAATCGGGTTCCTCGACCTGATCCAGTCGAAGGCGACGCGCCTGTTGCGCCTAGGCGAGGAGCGTACGAAGTCTGATGCGCTCGCCAAACGCCTCCAGATCAAGGCCTCGTCACTGAGCACCCCGATCGGCCAGCTCAGCGGCGGCAACCAGCAGAAGGCGGTCTTCGCCCGCTGGCAGGGCCGGTCGTGCCGGGTCCTCGTGCTGAACGACCCGACCCGCGGGATCGATGTGGGCACCCGCGAAGAGATCTACGCCCTGATCCGCGAGATGGCGTCGAGCGGGATCGGCGTGCTGCTATGCGCCGAGTCGCTCGAGGAGGTCATCGGCATGTCCGACCGAATCATCGTCATGAAAGAAGGAGTCGTCAGTGCCGAGATCGACGCCCCCACCGCCGCCAAGCCGACCGAGGTCGACGTCATCAAGCACATGATGTGAGGAAAAAGTGACCCAGAACATCCTGATACCGCCCGCCCCGCCCTCGAACCCACCACAACCGCCCGGCGGCCGCGGGTCGTTGCTCGCCCGGCTCGACCAGTACCGCAACGTGCTGGTGCCGACCGTCGCAGTCATCGCGCTCGTCATCTACTTCCAGGCGCAGACGTCGTCGTTCGTCTCGGCCGACTCGGCGCAGAACATCCTTCGTCAGATGGCGTTCCTGACCGTCGTCGCGCTAGCCGGCACACTCGTGATCCTGATCGGCGGCATTGACCTGTCGGTCGCGGCCAACGCGACCCTCGCCGGCATCCTGATCGCGACGTGGATCGACGATTTCGGCGGGGCGCTCGCGATCATCATGGTCATCACGGTCGGCGCGTTCGTCGGTCTGGTCAACGGCATCATCACGACGTGGCTAAAGGTGCCGTCGTTCCTCGTGACGCTCGGCATGATGTCGATCCTCAACGGGGTCTCCAACTCGATCTCCGACGGCGGGCCGGTGTCCTACCAGTCAACGCTGCTGCAGAAGCTCGTCAACGACTCGACGATCCCCAACGTGCCCAACGGCGCGCTCATCGCGATCGTCCTGACGGCCGTCGCGACGATCGTCGCGTTCGCGACCCCGTTCGGCCGACACGTGTACGCCGTGGGTGGGAATGAGCGGGCCGCAGCCCTCAGTGGCGTACGGGTGAGGGCTGTGAAGCTGGCGGTCTTCGCGCTCGCCGGAGCGGTCGCCGCGATCGCCGGCATCATTTTCACGGGCCAGGCCAGCACGGGTGTGCCGATGGGCGCCGACGCGAGCCTGCTCAACTCGATCGCAGCGATCGTCGTCGGCGGCACCGCGTTGTCCGGCGGCGTCGGCGGCCCGCACCGTACGCTCCTCGGCGCGCTCGTCATTGTGCTGCTCAGCGCCGGCATGGACATCACGTCGGTCGACCCCTACACCCAGCTCATCGTCAAGGGAGCGGTCGTCATCGCGGCCGTGGCTTTGACGATCGACCGACGGCGCTACGGGATGATCAAATGACGGGGCGCATGGCGGGCAAGGTCGCGTTCGTCACTGGCGCTGCCCGCGGCCAGGGGCGCAGCCATGCA
>NZ_JACMOM010000103.1 GCF_014378035.1 Aeromicrobium sp.
ACAGCTCCTTGCCGCTGGCGACGAGGCCTACCCGGTCGTGGTCGAACGCACGCACACCCTCAAGCGAGTCGTCAGCACGTACGACGCCGAGGCACTCGGAGCAGACACCTCCACCGGCGACACCGTCTCGGTGACGGGGCGCGTCATCTTCCTGCGCAACACCGGCAAGCTCTGCTTCGTCCGGTTGCGCGAGGGAGACGGCACCGAGCTGCAGGCCATGCTCGCCCGCGACGGCGTGGGTGAGGAGCGGCTGGCCGATTTCAAGGCGATCGTCGACATCGGCGACCACCTCGCCGTCACGGGCGAAGTCATCACCAGCCGCCGGGGAGAGCTCTCGGTGCAGGCGACGTCGTGGCAGATCGCAGCCAAGACCGTCCGCCCCCTGCCCAACGAGCACAACCCGTTGTCCGACGAGGCCCGCAGCCGCATGCGCTACGTCGACCTGATCGTGAGGCCCGCCGCCCGTGACAACGTCCGCGTCAAGGCCACGGTGTTGCAGTCGCTCCGCTCGACGCTCGATGCCGCCACCTACGTCGAGGTCGACACACCGGTGCTCCAGCACACCAACGGTGGCGCTGCGGCACGTCCGTTCAAGACCCACACCAATGCCTTCGAGGAAGCGATGCTGCTACGCATCGCGATCGAGCTGCACCTCAAGCGGGCACTGGTGGGTGGTGTCGACAACGTCTACGAGATCGGCAAGACGTTCCGCAACGAGGGCGTCGACAACACGCACAACCCCGAGTTCATGATGCTCGAGGCCTATGAGGCCTATGGCTCCTACGACACGATGGCGCAGCTGACCCGC
The DNA here is from genome assembly GCF_014378035.1 of Aeromicrobium sp. Taxonomy (GTDB): domain Bacteria; phylum Actinomycetota; class Actinomycetes; order Propionibacteriales; family Nocardioidaceae; genus Aeromicrobium. The sequence continues at coordinate 809 of NZ_JACMOM010000103.1, forward strand.
GAGCTGGTGATCAACGCTGCACGCGCCGTCGGCAAGACCGTGGTGCCGGGGCGTGACGGCTCGGACATCGACCTGGAGGCCGAGTGGCGCGAGGCGACGATCCACGAGCTCGTGGCGCACGCGACCCACGCCGAGGTCGACAACGACACCCCCGTCGACGTGCTTATCACCCTTGCGCAGAGGCATGGCGTCGCGCTGCAGCCCCACTGGGGCGCTGGGGACATCGTGCTCGAGCTCTACGAAAAGCTCGTCGAGCACACGCTGATCGAGCCGACGTTCGTCCGGGACTATCCCGAGTCGGTGCGCCCGTTGGCCAAGAAGCACCGCACCAAGCCGGGCCTCGTCGAAGCGTGGGACCTGATCATCAACGGCGTCGAGCTGGGTGTGGCCTTCTCCGAGCTCAACGATCCCGTCATCCAGCGTGATCGCCTCGAGGAGCAGTCACGCCTTGCCGCAGCGGGCGATCCCGAGGCGATGGATGTCGACGAGGACTTCTTGCGGGCACTCGAGTTCGGCATGCCCCCGGCCGGCGGCATGGGACTCGGCGTCGACCGCCTCGTGATGCTCCTGCAGGGCATCGGCATCCGCGAGGCGATCCTGTTCCCGCTCAGCCGTGCCGAGTAGCGAGATCGCGCCGGGAGGTTGCGCCGAGAGCGAACGCCGGAACACCACTTCGGCGGCGACCGTTGGATCTGAGGTGTGGACGGACCGTAGGGAATTTCCATACCCAACTAAACTCACCAGACCCGACTAAACTCAGGGAAAAGTCCAGTAGAGGGGGACGCCATGTTCGAAAGATTCACCGACCGTGCTCGTCGCGTGGTCGTGCTCGCCCAAGAAGAGGCGCGCATGCTCAGCCACAACTACATCGGCACGGAGCACATCCTCCTCGGCCTCATCCACGAAGGTGAGGGCGTCGCGGCCAAGGCTCTCGAGAGCCTCGACATCTCGCTCGAGGCCGTCCGCGGCCAGGTCGAGGACATCATCGGTCAGGGCCAGCAGGCCCCGAGCGGACACATTCCCTTCACCCCGCGCGCCAAGAAGGTGCTCGAGCTGAGCTTGCGCGAGGCGCTGCAGCTGGGCCACAACTACATCGGCACCGAGCACATCCTCCTCGGCCTCATC
>NZ_JACMOM010000104.1 GCF_014378035.1 Aeromicrobium sp.
GGCCGTCTCGTAGGCCGTGACGAGCGCCTGGATCGTGAGCGGCTTGAATCTCTCGATCATCGACGTGATGGCCTCGGGTGGCTGACCCGAAGACATCAGGTGTGGCCACACCGTCGTGCGGAAGAGATCGGTGAGCTCGCGCGCCATGCTCTGCCCATGCTCGGTGATGATGCGTCGAGCGGCGAGTGCGGCCTCTGTCGGGAGGCCGAGGTCAAGGAACTGGACGCCCACAGCGAGGTGAGCTGGCGCAAGCTGGAAGACGTCCTCGACCGGGGTGGGCTCGATGACACCCAGCGCCACGAGGAGCTCGAGATCGTCGTCGGAGAGCGATCGGCCTGAACGGGTCTCGAGGTCTGGCCGGTGGACGGTCTCGGGCAGGTCGGGCATCCACGGTGCAAGCAGCGTGCGGTGCAGCGCGACCTGCTCGGGACTGGCGTCACTGGGGATGTTCTCGAGGTAGCCCTCGATGGCCGAGAGCGTGAACCCGTGGGCCTGCAGCTCGCGCACGAGCTCGAGCCGCGCGAGGTGGTCGGGCCCGTAGTAGCCATTGCGTCCCTCGCGCCGCGGCGGCGGGATGAGCCCACGTCCCGCGTAGAAACGCACCGTGCGCACCGTCATGCCGACACGTGACGACAGCTGCTCGACGCTCATCGTCTCGGCGGGTGAGGGGGTCATGTGACCGAGACTATTCCACCGGACTGACGGCGAGTACCGTCGATCGACAGGAGCCGGCCTGATCGGTGGTGTGGTGTCGCTCGGACACCCCTGGCCGACCAGACGTGACCGGACCGACAGTGAACCCGCCTACCACTTTGACAGTGGTGCTGTCACAATCGACGGTGTCACGATGTTGACACGTCTCACCCAGACCCTGCGAGGACACATTCATGACCGAAGCCTTTGTCTATGACGCCATCCGCACCCCACGAGGTCGCGGCAAGAAGACCGGATCACTCCACGAGGTCAAGCCGATCTCGCTCGTGACCGGTCTGATCGATGAAATGCGCAAGCGCAACCCGACGCTCGACACCGACGGCATCGAGGACCTCGTCCTCGGCGTCGTCTCGCCCGTCGGCGACCAGGGTTCCGACATCGCCAAGACCGCCGCGCTCGCCGCTGGCCTGCCTGACACGGTTGCCGGCGTGCAGCTCAACCGGTTCTGCGCCTCGGGCCTCGAAGCCGTCAACCAGGCCTCGGCCCGCATCCGCTCCGGCTGGGAAGACTTGATCCTCGCCGGTGGTGTGGAGTCGATGAGCCGGGTGCCGATGGCGTCCGACGGCGGTGCATGGGCCATGGATCCCAAGACCGCGTTCGACACTGACTTCGTGCCCCAGGGAATCGGCGCTGACCTCATCGCCACGATCGAGGGCTACAGCCGCACCGACGTCGACACCTTTGCCGCCGAGTCGCAGGCGCGCGCCGCCAAGGCCATCGCCAACGGCTACTTCGACAAGTCGGTCATCCCGGTCAAGGACGCTTCTGGCCTCACGATCCTCGACCACGACGAGTTCGTCCGTGAGGGCACGACGGTCGAAAGTCTCTCCCGCCTACCCGCCTCGTTCGCCGCGATCGGCGACCAGGGTGGTTTCGACTCCGTCGCCCTCGAGAAGTACACGAGCGTCGAGAAGATCAACCACGTCCACCACGCGGGCAACTCCTCGGGCATCGTCGACGGTGCTGCCCTCGTGCTGATCGGCTCGGAGGAGGCGGGCACACGTCACGGCCTCAAGCCGCGCGCCCGCATCCTGTCGGCCGCGGTCTCCGGCTCGGAGCCCACGATCATGCTGACGGGCCCCGGCCCCGCCAGCCACAAGGCGCTCGACCGCGCCGGCCTCACGATCGGTGACATCGATCTGCTCGAGATCAACGAGGCGTTTGCTGCTGTGGCGCTGCGCCTGATGAAGGACCTCGGTGGATTCCCGCACGACCAGACCAACGTCAACGGCGGATCGATCGCGATGGGCCACCCGCTCGGTGCGACCGGCGCGATGATCCTCGGCACCCTGATCGACGAGCTCGAGCGTCGCGATCAGCGCTACGGCCTGGCCACGCTGTGCGTGGGCGGCGGCATGGGCATCGCCACCGTCGTCGAGCGCCTCAGCTGACCTCTCCCACTCTCCATCACCTTGCAGAAAGACATACCTATGACTGAAGCAGTGCGTTACGAGGTCGAGGGCGGAATCGTCAACCTCGTCATCGACGACCCCAGCCAGAGTGCCAACACCATGAATCAGGCCTATGCCGACTCGATGGCCAAGGCCGTCGATCGGCTGGTCAAGGACATCGCGGCGGATGCCGACTCGATCACGGGCGTCGTCGTCTCGTCGGCGAAGAAGACCTTCTTCGCCGGCGGCGACCTGAAGCTCATGGTCCAGTCGACCCCCGCCGATGCCCAGCGCCTGTTCGACGAGGTCGAGGGAATCAAGGCGACCCTGCGCAGGCTCGAGACGTGCGGCAAGCCCGTCGTCGCGGCCATCAACGGCGCTGCTCTCGGCGGCGGCCTCGAGGTCGCGCTGGCAACCCATCACCGCATCGCGGTCGACGGCGGCTACGAGATCGGCCTGCCGGAGGCCACCTTGGGTCTGCTGCCCGGCGGAGGCGGCGTCACCCGCACCGTCCGCATGTTCGGCATCTCCGACGCGCTGATGAAGTTCCTGCTGCAGGGCCAGCGCATGAAGCCGGCCAAGGCGCTGTCCGAGGGCCTCGTCGACGAGGTGGTCGCAACCCAGGACGAGCTGCCCCCTGCCGCGAAGGCTTGGCTCAGCGCCAACGCCGCCGCC
>NZ_JACMOM010000105.1 GCF_014378035.1 Aeromicrobium sp.
GAAGGCCGCCGCCGGTGAGACACTCCTGACCGATGAGTCTGGCCAGCCGATCCTGGTCGGCAAGACGTAGCTCGAAGGCAACGGCGTCAAGGATGCCGACGCCCAGGCCGAGCAGGAGGGCCTCGGCCAGTGGGTCGTCAACGTGGCGTTCAACGGGCAGGGCAGCAGTGGTTGGAAGCAGCTCGTCTCCGACGCCTGCACCAACACCGAGGCAGGCAACCGTGTCGCGATCGTGCTCGACGACAAGGTGATCTCTTCACCGGGTGTCGTGCCCGGGCTGTGCAGCTCGGGCGGAGGAGGCAGCACCAGCATCACCGGCAGCTTCACCCAGGCCGAGGCCAAGGACCTGTCGGTGCTCATCAAGGGCGGGGCGCTCCCGGTGCCCGTCGAGGTGCTTGAGCAGAGGACCGTCGGGCCGACGCTCGGCAAGGTCGCCATCGACGCGTCGATCGAGGCCGCCATCATCGGCATCATCCTCACCGGGATGTTCATCATGTTCGTCTACCGGCTCGTCGGCCTCCTCGCGACTGTCGCCCTGGGCGCGTATGCCCTCATTTCCTACGGCCTGCTGGTGTGGCTCGGAGCCACGTTGACGCTTCCCGGGCTCGCCGGATTCGTGCTCGCCATCGGGCTCGCCATCGACGCCAACGTGCTGGTGTTCGAGCGCGCGCGGGAGGAGTATGCCGAACGACGGGCGTCAGGACTCTCCCCCGCCCTCTCCACCGGCTTCACCAAGGCCTGGTCGGCGATCATCGACTCCAACGTCACGACGTTGCTCGCGGCTGGGTTGCTGTTCTTTCTCGCATCCGGCCCGGTCAAGGGCTTCGGCGTCACCCTGTCGATCGGGGTCGTGGCGTCGATGATCTCGGCCTTGGTCATCGCGCGAGTGCTCAGTGAGTGGGCGATGAGGAGGGCATGGGTACGCCGGCATCCCGAGATCAGTGGCCTCGCCGGTACCGGCCGCATCCGACGTTGGCTGGCCGACAGCGGTCCGGACCTGATGAGGCGCAGCGGCACCTGGATCGTCATCACCCTCGTCGTCGCGGTGGTGTCGGTCGGCGGCATCGCCCTGCGCGGCCTGACCCTGGGGGTGGAGTTCACCGGCGGCTGGCTGCTCGAGTACTCCACCTCCAGGAGCATCGACGCGGAGAAGGCGCGCGATGCCGTCAGCCGGGCTGGCTTCACGCAGGCCGTCGTCCAGTCGTCGTCGGGCGATGGCGAGAACCAGAACATCAGCGTCCGCCTCGACGACATCACCAACCAGGAAGCATTCGAGATCGAGAACGCGCTCGCGGCGGTGGCAGGAGACGTCGTGAAAGAGCGCGACGAGCTGATCGGGCCGAGCCTCGGGGCCGAGCTGCGCGACAAGGCCCTCATCGCGTTCGCGATCGCGATCGCGGCGCAGATGCTCTACCTCGCTTGGCGGTTCCGCTGGACGTACGCCGCCGCGGCCGTGCTCTCGATGTCATCCGTCGTGCTCACCGTGGTGGGTGTCTTCGCGTGGTGGGGCAAACCGATCGACGGAGTGTTCCTTGCCGCTGCCCTGTCGATCATCGGCCTGGCCGCCAACGACACGATCGTCGTGTTCGACCGCATCCGGGAGCACACGCGCGAGAACCGCAACCGTCCTCTGCGCGAGGTGGTCAACGAGGCGATCCTGCAGACGATCCCGCGCACCATCAACACCGGGTTGGGCGCGATGTTCATCCTGGCGGCGTTGGCGGTGCTGGGTGGCGACTCGCTCATCGACTTCGCCATCGCTCTCTTGATCGGGCTGTCGGTCGGCATCCTCTCGACGATCTTCACAGCCTCGGCCTTGGCCGTCGTGCTCGAGGAACGGTGGCCGTTCGACCCGTCGGGGCCCCGCAAGAAGGTCATCGACCCGTACGCGAACGTCGACGACGGAAGGAACACGACGGGAGCCGCCGTATAGCCGAGTCCCGCCCCGTCCGCGTCCCGTCCGCGCTGGGAGTGACATTGTTGTGGCCGATGTCGGCGTGTCGCCACAACGACGTCACTCCCACGGGAAAAACGGGTCGGCGGGGTCCTAGGGTGGGGCCATGACGACAACCCCGCCGGAGCCCGAGGACGAGAACGAGCCAACCGTTTCCCTCGAGAAGGACGGCGGGGAACCCGAC
>NZ_JACMOM010000106.1 GCF_014378035.1 Aeromicrobium sp.
ACGCCTGGCGCGAGGACCTCGACCCGAAAATCGACGTCGTGCGCAGGCTGGCGGTCGCCTACGACGCCGTGCTCGTCGCCGCCGACGCCGGGCTCGCGCGGAGCGCCGCGGCCATCGGCGGCACCGTGATCGCCCTCGACGGGGTGCACCCGACGAGCGTGGGCCACGAGCTGCTCGCCAGCCTGTGGCTCGATGCGGTCACCGACGCGGGCCTTGGCACGTCCTCGCCCTAACGAATTCGACGGAGATTTTGCCGAATTGCGGTGATAAACCGTGATTTAGGGCCGTTGAGGGAAAAAAGTCCGTCGAATTCGACGGGGCGACGGGGGTGGCGAGCGGATGCCGCGCAGCCGCGTCAGTCCCGGTGGCGGCACACCCGTGAACCGGGCTGTTGCCGGCGCCGATTTCCCGTATCGTAGTCAGGGATATGGACAACTTCTGGGTTAGCGCATTCTGGTCGCTCGTGCCCACCGTGCTGGTCGGGCTGATCTTTTGGCTGGTGATGCGGTCCATCATCCGGGCCGACCGCACCGAGCGGAAGGTCTACGCCAAAATCGAGGCGGAGGAACGCGCCAAACTCGGGCTCGACAAACCGGTCGGCCTCGACAAGCCAGTCGGACTCGACAAACCGGTCGCCTGACCCGGCATGTTCGGCATCGACATCTCGACCTTCATCCTGGTGGTCGCCCTCGCCGTTGACTTCACCATCCGCGTGGTCGCCGTCATCGTGGTCCCGCGCAACCGCCGGCCCACGTCCGGTATGGCCTGGCTGCTGGCCATCTTCTTCATCCCTTATCTCGGCGCCCTGCTCTTCCTGCTGATCGGCTACCGCACCCTGCCGAAGAAACGGCTGGAGATGCAGGAGGAGATCAACCAGTTCATCATTGACAGCACCGAGGGCATCGAACAGGTGCGCAGGGACCACGTCTGGCCGCCGTGGCTGGATTCCGTCGTCGAACTCAACCGCAACCTCGGCTCGATGCCCCTGGTCGGCGGCAACCAGGCCCGGCTGCTCGGCAACTATGAGGGCACCCTCGCCGAGATGGTCGCCGACATCGACACGGCCCGCAAGTACGTGCACGTCGAGTCCTACATCCTCTCCCTCGACAAGACCCCCGCCCCGTTCTTCGACGCCCTCGAACGCGCCGTCAAGCGCGGGGTGACCGTGCGGGTGCTGATGGACCACATCCAGTCGATGCGCAAGCCCGGCTACCGCAAGACCCTGCGTCGGCTCACGGAGTCCGGCGTGAAGTGGGAGCTGCTGCTGCCGCTCCAGCCGCTCAAGGGCAAGTGGCAGCGCCCCGACCTGCGCAACCACCGCAAGCTCGTCATCGTCGACGGCAAGGTCGGCTACATGGGTTCGCAGAACATCATCGACCGCAGCTACAACATGCCCGGCAACATCCGTCGCGGTCTCAAGTGGAAAGACCTGATGACCCGGCTCGAGGGGCCGATCGTGTCCGGGCTCAACGCGATCTTCATCACCGACTGGTACGGCGAGACCGACGACCTGCTCACCCGTGACATCGAACCGGCGGATGCCGAGGTCGTGCCGCACTCGCTGGACTGCCAGGTCGTGCCCAGCGGCCCCGGGTTCGAAGGCGAGAACAACCTGCGCCTGTTCCTCGCGCTGCTCTACTACGCCCAGGAACGCATCATCATCACGAGCCCGTACTTCGTGCCGGACGAGTCGATCATGTACGCGATCACCACGGCCACCCAGCGCGGGCTGCACGTGGAGCTGTTCGTCTCCGAGGTCGGCGACCAGGCGCTGGTCTACCACGCGCAGCGCTCCTACTACGAGGAGTTGTTGCGGGCCGGCGTGGTCATCTACCTGTACAAGGCGCCGTATGTGCTGCACGCCAAGCACTTCACCATCGACGACGAGGTCGCCGTGATCGGGTCGAGCAACATGGACATGCGCTCGTTCAGCCTCAACTTCGAGGTGTCGCTGATGGTGCGCGGCCGCTCCTTCGTGCGCGAGCTC
>NZ_JACMOM010000107.1 GCF_014378035.1 Aeromicrobium sp.
CTCTCAAGGCGGTAGCGCGGGTTCGAATCCCGTCGGGGCTACCATGGACAAAGACCCTCTGACCTGCAGCGATGCTGGTCAGAGGGTCTTCATTTGCCCGACACCCTCCATGCCCACGGTGACCTGTCGGGACACGTCACCCGCGCACGAGGGTGAGGGGACGGTTCGCCAGCTCATCGATCGCCTCCACTACCCAGCCGGCTCTCGATGGCGGTGAAGGCTCTGGGCCCGAAGGCAACAAGTCGGGCTTCGCGAACATTGGTCGTCGCTGTTCGGAACACCTCGTCGGCCGCCGCGATCGCGTCGTCCAGGGGCCAGCCGTAGCTGCCTGCGCTGATCAGTGGGAATGCCATGGTCTGGACCCCCAGATCATCCGCCACCTGAAGCGCCCTGGCGTAGCAGGAGGTGAGCAGGCCGCGGTCGCGTTCACCGCGGTTGTAGTTGGGTCCGACCACATGGATCACCCACCGTGCCGGCATGTCACCGGCGGTGGTCCATCCCGCGTCACCGGTCGCGAGGCCGGTGGGAAAGCGACGGCGGCACTGTTCGAGGATCTCGGGGCCTCCTGCACGATGGATGGCGCCATCAACGCCGCCTCCGCCTCGCATGGCCCGGTTGGCTGCATTGACGATGGCGTCGACGTCCTGGCAGGTGATGTCACCCTCGACCACCGAGATCTTCATCGCGTCAGCATGCCATTGTCCGGAGGTCTGCAGCCGTGGCGCCAGGACCACGACCCGCGTCCATGTCTGAAAGCCGCTAGAAGTTGTCGGCGCAGGCGGTCATGATGGACGAATGGACTTTGATCACGAGCGCCGTTATCGCGCAGTTCAGGCGCGTGACGCGAGGTTCGACGGGGTGTTCTACACCGGGGTCCGCACCACGGGCATCTACTGCCGGCCCTCGTGTCCGGCGGTCACCCCCAAGCCGGCCAACGTCACCTTCTTCGTCACCGCGGCGGCCGCCCAAGAAGCCGGGCTTCGCGCCTGTCGCCGGTGCCGCCCCGACACCACGCCGGGCTCGCCGGAGTGGGATGTGCGCGCCGACGCCGTCGGTCGCGCCATGCGGCTCATCGGCGACGGGGTCATCGAGCGTGAGGGCGTTGACGGACTGGCCAGCCGCCTGGGCTACAGCCAGCGGCACGTCACCCGCCTGCTCACGCAAGAGCTCGGAGCCGGGCCCCTGGCCCTTGCCCGCAGCAACAGGTCGCAGGCCGCACGGGTGCTCATCGAGACCACCGACATGCCGATGTCCGACATTGCCTTCGCGGCCGGGTTCGCCTCGGTCAGGCAGTTCAACGACTCCATCCGGCATGTCTATGCGCTCTCGCCCTCCGAGATGCGAGGACGTCGCGGAGCCCGGCAGAGCGGCCCCGCCGGTCGCATCACCGTGAGGCTCGCGGTGCGTCAGCCGTTCCACGCAGCAGCCCTGCTCGACTTCCTGGCCGCCCACGTCATTGTCGGCGTGGAGGTGGTCGAGGGCCGCACGTACGCTCGCACCCTGCGGCTGCCGCGGGGGCTCGGAGCCATGGCGCTCACGCTCCACGACGACCACGTGGTCTGTGAGCTTGAGCTCGAAGACCTGCGCGACATGTCGGTCGCCGTCGACCGGGCCCGACGCCTGCTCGATCTCGACGCCGACCCTGTCGCCATCGACGAGGTGCTGGGCGCCGATCCCACGCTTCGCCCGCTCGTCGAGGGGGCTCCGGGCCTTCGCGTCCCGTCCCACGTCAGCGGCTACGAGGTCGCGGTGCGCACCATCGTCGGGCAGCAGGTGTCGGTGGCGGGGGCCAACACGGTGCTCGGGCGCCAGGTCGACACCCTCGGCACACGGGTCGATCTTGTGCTGGCGTCGGCGCACGGCCTCACCCACGCCTTCCCGCCCCCCGAGGCGCTGGCCGCCGTCGGCGACACCGAGCTGGGCATGCCGCGTTCGAGGGCACGGGCTGTCATCGGTCTCGCGGCAGCCGTCGCCTCAGGTGAGCTCGACCTCGACCCGGGTGCCGATCGCGATGCCACTCGCGCCCAGCTGCTGGCGATGCCGGGCATCGGCCCCTGGACCGCCGACTACATCGTGATGCGCGCCCTCGCCCACCCCGACATCCTGCTCGAGACCGACCTGGTGCTGCGACGCGAGCTCCAGCGACTTGGGCTCACCAGTGACGACACCCGGCACTGGCGCCCCTGGCGCTCGTACGCCGGCATGCACCTGTGGCGTGCCACCTCTGCCTTCGAAAGGACACCATCATGACCACCTCATTGACTCGATGGATCGACTCGCCGATCGGAGGACTGCGACTGCACTCGTCGGCCGGACTCATCACCGCCATCGACTTCGGTGCCTCACCCCACGACGGTCGCGCCGACGATCCGGTGCTCGACCTTGCCGAGAAGCAGCTGGCCGAGTACTTCGCCGGCGAGCGTCACGACTTCGACCTTCCTCTTGCCAGCGAGGGATCGGAGTTTCAGAAGAAGGTCTGGTCAGAGCTTCGACGCATCCCGTACGGCGAGACGGCGAGCTACGGCGACATCGCCCGACGTCTGGGCTACGAGACGGTGATCGCGCGCGCGGTCGGGGCGGCCAACGGCGCCAACCCCATCCCCATCGTGGTGCCGTGCCACCGCGTCATCGGCTCCGACGGGTCGCTCACCGGCTATGCGGGCGGCCTCGACCGCAAGAAGACCTTGCTCGACCTGGAGCAGCCGGGCTTGTTCTGAACCAGATCAGTGCCTGCCCTCTGAGGGCATGGCGCGGCACGCTGTTCGCCTCGACATGGCAGGATCACAGGTCATCGTTGTTTCAAGATGAGGAGAAGGCATGGCCGCGAAGAAGAACTCCAAGGCGAAATCCACCAAGTCCAAGCTGGACGCCGAGCTGGACGCGGCGAAGTCGACGATCAAGAAGCTCAGGTCGACCGTCTCGAAGCTCGAAAAGAATGTCGAGAAGCTCGAGAAGAAGCTCGAGAAGAAGGCAGGCCAGGTCAGGGCCGAGGTCAAGGCGCGCGGAGCGTCTGCCAAGAGGGCCGGCACCGCGGCCGCGAAGTCGGCCACCGGCTCGCGCAAGGCCAGCACGACGGCTCCCAGACCGAGGACGACCACCGTCCGGGCAACCCCGGTGACCACGGCTCCTGCTGCCAAGGCGCCTGCCGCCCAGACCACGGCCGCCACGTCGTCCGCCACCGCCGAGCCGACCGTCGCACAGCTGCGTGCCGCAGCCCGCAAGAAGGGTGTCGCGGGCTACTCGCGCATGCGCAAGGACCAGCTCGTCGCCGCCCTGAAGTAGCTCAGCACCGCCTTACCCCGGACGGCAGACCCCGGGGCGTCAGCAGATCCGGCGCTTCACCACCCGTGGTGACGTTTTCGGGTCGGCCGAGGTCTTGGGTGGGGCTGAGATCAGGTCGATCGGCGAAGGCTCTGCGAGAGCCTCTCAGCGGCGGCCACGACGGCTGGCGCGTGCATGCGTCCCGGCTGTCGGGTGAGGCGTTCGAGCGGTCCGGAGACCGAGACTGCGGCGACGACCTTGCCCGACGGTGAGCGCACCGGTGCAGATACCGACCCCACGCCGTTCTCGCGCTCGCCGACGCTCTGTGCCCACCCGCGACGGCGCACGGCCGACAGCTCGGCGGCGGAGAACGTCGCCTTGAGCAGACCCTTGTTCATGCGCTCCGGGTCCTCCCACGACAACAGGATCTGCGCGGCGGAGCCGGCGCTCATCGTCAGCTGACCCCCGACGGGTATCGAGTCGCGCAGGCCGGTCGGACGATCCGCAGCCGCGACGCAGACGCGGAAGTCGCCTTGGCGGCGAAACAGCTGTGCCGACTCGCCGGTGATGTCGCGGAGGCGGGCCAGGACGGGCCCTGCGGCTGCGAGCAGACGGTCCTCGCCCGCCGCGGCGGCAAGCTCGCCGAGACGGGGGCCGAGGATGAAGCGGCCTTGCATGTCACGGGCGACGAGCCGATGATGCTCGAGGGCGACAGCCAAGCGGTGAGCGGTGGGGCGAGCAAGCCCCGTGCTCGCCACGAGGCCGGCGAGGGTGGCAGGTCCGGGCTCGAGCGCCGCGAGCACAAGGGCGGCTTTGTCGAGAACGCCGACTCCGCTAGAGTTGTCCATGTACTGATACTGACGTATCGCATTGTGAGACGCAAGTGAATGACACGCGCGTGAGCCGCGCCACCACCGCCCCGCAGAATCAGGAAGAGCCGAGGAGAGCATCATGGGCAGGACCCTTGCCGAGAAGATCTGGGAAGAGCACGTCGTGCGCCGCCACGAGGGCGAGCCCGACCTCCTCTACGTCGACCTCCACCTCATCCACGAGGTGACGAGCCCCCAGGCATTCGATGGACTTCGCCTCTCCGGACGCACGGTGCGCCGCGCTGACCTCACCCTCGCCACCGAAGACCACAACATTCCGACGACCGACCTCGACAAGCCCATCGCCGACCTCGTGTCGCGCACGCAGGTCGAAACGCTGCGCCGCAACTGTGCGGAGTTCGGCGTCCGCCTGCACCCGATGGGTGACATCGACCAAGGCATCGTGCACGTCGTCGGCCCGCAGCTCGGCCTCACGCAGCCCGGCATGACGATCGTGTGCGGCGACTCGCACACCTCGACGCACGGCGCGTTCGGCTCGATCGCGTTCGGCATCGGCACGTCAGAGGTCGAGCACGTGCTGGCCACCCAGTCGTTGTCGCAGGCCAAGCCCAAGATGATGGCCGTCGAGGTCGTCGGCGACCTGCCCGAGGGCTCGACCGCCAAGGACCTGATTCTGGCGCTCATCACGCAGGAGACCACCGGCGGGGGACAGGGCTACATCGTGGAGTACCGCGGTGATGCGATCCGCCGGCTCTCGATGGAAGCCCGCATGACGATCTGCAACATGTCGATCGAGTGGGGTGCCAAAGCCGGGCTGATCGCACCCGACCAGACAACGTACGACTATCTCGAGGGCCGCCCCAACGCACCGACCGGCGCCGACTGGGACGCTGCCACGGCGCACTGGGACAGCCTCGTGACCGATGACGACGCGGTGTTCGACAAGGTCATCACGATCGACGCGTCGACCATCACGCCGTTCGTCACGTGGGGCACCAACCCCGGCCAGGGCGTGCCACTGTCGGGCAACGTCCCCGACCCGGCGTCGTTCGAGGACGAGAACGAGAGGGTCGCCGCCGAGAACGCCCTCACGTACATGGGCCTCACTGCCGGCACCCCGATGAAGGACATCGACGTCGACACCGTATTCATCGGCTCGTGCACCAACGGCCGCATCGAAGACCTCCGTGTTGCCGCCCGGCTCATCGAGGGCCACACGGTGGCCAAGGACACCCGCATCCTGGTGGTGCCGGGCTCGGTGCGTGTACGCCTGCAGGCTGAGCAGGAGGGCCTCGACGTGATCTTCAAGGACGCCGGCGCAGAGTGGCGCGGGGCAGGCTGCTCGATGTGCTTGGGTATGAACCCCGACCAGCTCACCCCGGGCGAGCGCAGCGCCTCGACCTCCAACCGCAACTTCGAGGGACGCCAGGGCAAGGGCGGCCGGACGCATCTCGTGTCGCCCGACGTCGCCGTCGCAACCGGGATCCTTGGCCACTTGGCCGGTCCGGCCGATCTCGCAGCACTCGCGAAGGCAGGAGCCTGACGTGAAAAAGCCTGACCCGACCACCGGACCCCCTCGAGCGACAGTCCTGTCGCGACTCGACCTCGCTTGCACGGACCGGGAAGGTAGCTGACATGGAGAGGTACTCCTCGCACACGGGAGTCGGCGCGCCACTGCGTCGTAGCAACGTCGACACCGACCAGATCATCCCCGCGGTCTGGCTCAAGAAGGTCACCCGCGACGGCTTCGAGGAGGGACTCTTCTCGGCATGGCGCAACGACCCGTCGTTCGTGCTCAACCAGGACGCCTACAAGGACGCCTCGGTGCTGGTGGCCGGGCCCGACTTCGGCACCGGCTCCTCACGCGAGCACGCCGTCTGGGCACTGCAGAACTACGGCTTCAAGGTCGTCATCTCGCCACGCTTCGGCGACATCTTCCGAGGCAACTCCGGCAAGGCCGGGCTGCTCGCTGCGCAGGTCGACGACAAGGTCGTGCAGCGCCTGTGGGACTACCTCGACGCCACGCCGGGAGCTTCGATCACGGTCGATCTCCAGAGCCGCACGGTGCGGGCAGGTGACGGCATCGACGCCATCGAGGACTCGTTCACGATTGACGACTACACCCGCTGGCGTCTGCTCGAGGGTCTTGACGACGTCGCCATCACGCTGTCGCACGAGGCTGACATCACGACGTACGAAGCGACCCGCCCGAGCTTCAAACCGGTCACCCTCTAGACCCAGGGGTGGCTGGTCAGCGCCACATACTGATGCCGATGACGCTGCCGGACGTGTCCGTGTCGACGAACACGCGCTGGCCGACGCGGAGGTGACGGATGTGGTCGGCGAGGGTCGCGGCGCCGAAGTCGAGCGGTATGCCGTCGTCGGTCAGCAGCCCGCCGGCGCGGGTGGACTGGTCGAATCGCGCCACGGTGCCTTGCATGGCACCCACCCTAGTGGCGCCCCGGAAGAGTAGGCTCGCCTTCGCCGTCGAGACATGGCACCACCGACAACTGATGGAGATCGGCAATGGCGAAAACTGCCGTGATGGGCGCAGGATCGTGGGGCACGGCCTTCGCGCTGGTGCTGGCCGATGCGGGCAACGAGGTCACGCTCTGGGGACGCCGGCCTGAGCTCTGCGAGACGATCAACTCCACGCACAAGAACGCCGACTACCTTCCCGACGTGCTGCTGCCCGACGCGATCTCGGCGACCTCCGATCCAGCCGAGGCCCTCGCCGGTGCCGAGATCGTCGTGCTCGCTGTGCCCTCGCAGCAGCTGCGCGCCAACCTCGAGTCGTGGAGCGACCGCATCCCCGCCGATGCCGTCATGGTGAGTCTCATGAAGGGCGTCGAGCTGGGCACCCACCTGCGGATGAGTGAGGTCATCGCCGAGATCACCGGCGCGGGTCCCGAGCGTATCGCCGTGGTCTCCGGGCCCAACCTGGCCAAGGAGATCGCCAACCGGGAGCCGGCTGCCAGCGTCGTCGCCTGCACCGACCAGACGGTGGCCGAACGCCTGCAGAAGGCCTGCCACACGCCCGCGTTCCGGCCCTACTCGATGACCGACGTCATCGGGTGCGAGCTGGCCGGCACCGCCAAGAACATCATCGGTCTGGCGGTGGGCGTCTGCGTGGGCCTGGGCTACGGCGACAACACCAAGGCGTCGGTCATCACCCGCGGGCTCGCCGAGACGGCTCGTCTCGGCGTGGCGATCGGTGCCGACCCGGTGACCTTCATGGGCTTGGCCGGCATGGGCGACCTGGTGGCGACGTGCTCCTCGCCCCTGTCGCGCAACCGCTCGTTTGGCGAGAAGCTCGGCGAGGGCATGAGCGTCGCGGAGGTCACGGCGCAGACCCGCCAGGTGGCTGAGGGGGTCAAGTCGTGTCAGTCGGTCAGTGAGCTCGCCAAGATGCACGGCGTCGAGATGCCGATCGTGGAGCACGTGGCGGCACTGATCGCTGGCGAGATGAGCCCCGACGAGCTGGTGGCGAATTTGATCTCGCGTCAGGCCAAGCCCGAGACGGTCTAGCCCTCCGCAATCTGCGGCCAGAACGGTCTAGTTGAAGGTCGCCAGAACATTGCGGATGTCGATCCAGAGGTCCTCGACGTCCTCGATGCCGACGGAGAGACGGATCAGCGATTCGGGGACGGACGAGGGCTCGCCAGGATGGCGGCGGCGGCGCTCCCACGTCGACTCGACCCCACCGAGGCTCGTCGCGTAGGTGATGATGTCGCTCTGCTCGGTCATCTTCTGCGCCACGTCGGCGCCGGCGACGACCTCGAAGGCGATGATCGTGCCGAACCCGGGGTAGCGGCACCGCGTGATGTGGCGCGAGGCCGAGAGGCGCTTGTGCAGCTCGCGCGCATTCGACTCGGCGCGGTCGAGGCGCACGTGGAGCGTGCGGATGCCTCGGGCGGCGAGCCACGTCTCCATGGCGCCGGGAATGGCGCCGAGCATGGTGCGACGCTTCTGGATCGCGTCGTGGGCGCGGTCGCTGTTCGTGACGACGGCGCCGAGGATGACGTCGCTATGCCCGGACAACAGCTTGGAAGCGGAGTGCACCACGAAGTCGGCGCCCAGATCGAGCGGTCGCTGACGCAGGGGGGTGGCGAACGTGTTGTCGACCGCCACCGCCGTGCCCGACCGGGCCGAGGCGCGCGTGATGGCCTCGATGTCGGCGATCTCGAGCGACGGGTTGGTCGGCGACTCGATCCAGACCAGCGCGGCACTCTCGGACGCGTCGATGACCTGCTGCGTGTTGTCGATGTCGACGAGTCTCAGCTCGATCTGACCGCGCCGGGCGCGCTCCTGCAGCTGGGCGATCGTGCCGTAGTAGGCGTGGCGGGGGGCCACGACGGCTGCCTTCGCCGGGACGAGGTCGAACAACGCCGTCGTGGCGGCGATCCCTGAGGCGAAGGCCAGCGCCCGTCCGCCCTCGAGTGCACCGAGCACCGTCTCGAACGAATCCCAGGTGGGGTTGCCTTGTCGGCCGTACTCGGACGCCCCGCCGGGAACCAGCGCGCTGGCGAGTGTGATCGGCGCGTTGAGCGGTCCCCCCGGGACGCGGTCCGGCCGCCCGGCACCGACCGCAATGGTCGAGGGCGAAAGATCGTGTCCATGCATGAACCCATCATGCCCTGACCGGTATCGTGCTCCGCAATGAGCCTCTCGGTGGACGATTCTTTCGACAAACCTCGCCTCGCCGTCATTTTTGGCGGCCGTTCCAGTGAGCACGGTGTGTCGTGCCTGACGGCCCGCGAGGTGCTCGCGGTCATCGACACCGATCGGTACGACATCCGGCCCATCGGCATCACCCGCGACGGTGCCTGGGTCGAGGAGACGGCGCGTTGGCCCGATCTGATGGCAGGGCAGCTTCCGTCGGTTCGAGACGACCTCCCGGCGTTCGGGTGGGGCGACCTGCACCAGTTCGACGCGGTGTTCCCCCTGCTGCACGGGCCATGGGGCGAGGACGGCACGATCCAAGGCCTCCTGGAGATGGCCGACGTCCGCTATGTCGGCGCGGGTGTGCTCGCAAGTGCCGTGAGCATGGACAAGCCCGTCACCAAGACGGTGTTCTCAGCCGCTGGTCTGCCGCAGATCCCCTACGTCACGATCATGCCGTGGCAGTGGAAGGGCGAGCGCGACCGGGTCGAGGCGCGCATCCGTGCGCTGGGCCTGCCTGTTTTCGTCAAGCCCGCCCGGGCAGGCTCGAGCTCCGGCGTGATGATGGTCGACACGTGGGACGAGCTCGAGATCGCCGTCGACAAGGCCAGGGAGTTCGACCCCAAGGTCATCGTCGAGGCAGGTGCCCGCAGCAAGCGCGAGCTCGAGTGTGCCGTGATGCAGCAGCC
>NZ_JACMOM010000108.1 GCF_014378035.1 Aeromicrobium sp.
ACAACGGGGCCGGGGCGACATGCAACTCGGGGCCCGGACGATGGCGTACCCAGCTCCAGCGGCGAACCGTACCGGTGTCGCCGGCGGCGATCGCGTCGAGCACACCGCGGGCGACCATCGGGGGCGTCGCGGCCAGGCCGTGCCAGCCGGGATAGAGGTCGTCGAGGTGCAGCAGCGTGGCGCCGGAGGCCTTGGCGATGTCGTCCGCCAGGCTCGTTTTGCCCGACCCGCTGGGTCCGTCGACGGCCACGACGCGGGGCGAGCCGCAGGCTGGCCGCTGCTCCTGGAACGTGAGGACGATCTCGTCGAGCCGGTGAGATGTCACCAGGCCAGTGTCCACTAGACTGGCCCGGTTACGGGATGTAGCGCAGCTTGGTAGCGCGCGCCGTTTGGGGCGGTGAGGTCGCAGGTTCGAATCCTGTCATCCCGACTCTCCGATGTCTCACGACATCGGAGCCCCTGTGGGTCACACGCCGATGCGGTGGCCGTCCTTGCGCCAGACCGCGACCACGGAGGGGCGGGGCACCCGCCCGGGTCCGTCGGGCCAGATCGACGCCGGCTTCTCGACCGTGGCGCCGTCCTTCTCCCCGGGGTGCTGGACGCAGACCATGACCCGGTCGCGCTCGATGAGCGGTCCGCAGGTCTCCGCACCGGTGGGCACGGTCAGGAACTGGCGGGTCCGGCCACGTTCTGGACCCTCGACGGCCACGCCGAACAGGCCGTCGTGAGACCCGAGCGCGTTGCCGTCGGTCGAGATCCAGAGGTTGCCGTACGGGTCGAAGGCAACGTTGTCAGGGCATGAGATCGGTGACACGTCTTCCTTCGGGTAGCCACCGAAGTACGTGCTCGGGTCGGCAGGGTCACCGCAGACGAGAAGGATGTTCCAGGCGAACTCTGTCGCGGCCGAGTCACGGTGACGCTCGACGAGCTCGATGACGTGACCGTTCTTGTTCGACTTGCGGGGGTTGGCCTCGTCGGCGCCGGCTGCGCCGGCGGCACCGCGGTTGCTGTTGTTCGTCAGGGCGATGTAGACAGCACCAGTCTGAGGGCTCGGCTCCACGTCCTCGGGGCGATCCATCTTGGTGGCGCCAACGGCGTCGCCCGCGAGGCGGGTGAAGAGGAGCACCTCCTCGGCAGTCATGCCGGGCACGTGGGAACGCTGGCCGCTGACAAGGGGGATCCACTCGCCCTTGCCATCGAACTGTCCGTCCGACGGGAGCTTTCCGGTGCCGTCGATCTGGTCGACGGGGGAGTCGCCGGTGAACCGCGCGACGTACAGCGTGCCGTGGTCCAGGAGGTCGAAGTTGTGCTCGCGCGCTGCCTTCGAGCCGCCGTGGCGGACCTTGTCCGAGGAGACGAACTTGTAGAAGTAGTCGAACCGCTCGTCGTCGCCCATGTAGACGGCGACGCGCCCGTCCGACGTGATGCGGGGTTGCGCCGCCTCGTGCTTGAACCGACCCAGCGCCGTCCGCTTCCGGGGGGTCGAGCGTGGGTCGTAGGGGTCGATCTCGACGATCCAGCCGAAGCGGTTGGCCTCGTTGGGCTCCTTGGCCAGATCGAAGCGGTCGTCAAAGCGTTCCCACTTGCGCTCGGACGCAGTGCCGGTGATGCCGTAACGGGCAAGTCGCTTCGCCAGCTGCGGGTCGGTGACCGAAGCGGCGTTCGCGAAGTACTGATTGAAGTTCTCCTCAGCCGTGAGCCACGAGCCCCACGGGGTGAGGCCTCCCGAGCAGTTGTTGAGGGTGCCGAGCGCGGTACGGCCCGAAGGGTCGGCCGTCGTGCGCACGAGCGGGTGCCCGGCCACCGGACCGGTCAGGGCGAATTCGCTCGTGGTGTGGATGCGCCGATTCATGCGGTGGCCGACGATGGGCTCCAACGAACCGTCGCGAAGGTTTTCCTTCACGGCAACGACGCTGAGACCGTGGGCAGCCCATGACGTCTCGACCTGTGCCCGCGTGGGGTTCGCGGCGTCGTACCCCGGGTACATCAGCGTCTCGCTGGTGTACTCGTGGTTCACCACCATCAGCCGGGTGGAGCGTGCGTAGGGGAGCAGGCCCAGGAAGTCGTTGTTGAAGCCGAACTGCCGCTTCTGTCGATCGGCCGACTGGTGCTGGACGTCGAACGCTGGCGTGCCGCTGAACAGGGGATCGCCCCAGCTGATGACGACCTTCTGGTCATGGCCCGGCGCAGTGACCACCGCATCGACGACGTTGGGCGCGACCGGATCGAACCGGAGTCCCTTCGTGCCCGTCGGGTGACCGTTCCGAGCACCGGTCTTGGTTGCCGCCGGGACCGCCGCCGCAACCGGTGAGCCCATCGATCCCGCGCCCACGACCGCGACGGCACCCAGCACGGCACCCGCCCGGAGGACACCACGGCGGCTGATGGCCTCTTCGACGACGTCGGCGAACGTCGGGTTGTCCGTCACGTTGGGCGCTTCGTGCGCGCACGCATCGCCGCACCGGTACCGGCAGGTCAGCGCCGCCCGCCCCGTGGAGCACGGTGACATGTCCGCCTCGATGATCTGCAGCAGCGGGCGTTCGGGACGGATCGTCATGTGAAGCTCCTCGGCGTTGGTGATCGAGGGTCTGCCCCGACCCGGGTGACGCTAGGCACTGCAGGGGACCGCAGGATGGCCGGGTGGTGAACGGACACTGAAGACCGGTGGGCCGGGGCTCGTGACCGGTTCCCGGTCGGACGGCTGACCGACAGGCGGCGTTCACACCCCACCACGGTGTCTGGACCTGTCTGTCGGCCCGCGGCTATTTCGGCGACACCCGGCAAATCAAGATACGCTGCTCAGTGGTCGAAAAATGTGGCGAACCGGGCGAAGGTGTGTGTCTCCATGACAGATCTTCGCGCTGTGTTCAGTGCCAACGTGGCAATCCGGACTGCCCGACCCCGTGCCAGTGGCGGACATCGGTCGTCGGTCGTCGAAGTGAACGAGATAGCGGCATGAGACCCCACCTGCTCAGCCGACGCCCCGCCCGGAGTCTCTACGACTGCGTTGCAGAGGGCAATGCCGCTGCGGTCATCCGTGCGTTCTCCACCTCATTCGGGCTCGCGTCGTGGTTGCTCGCCGAACCCGTGCGCACCGACGTGCGCAACGTCTACGCCTTGGTGCGAGTCGCCGACGAGATCGTCGACACCCTCGACCCCAGTCTCGGGCGCGAGCCGCGGGCCACGATGCTGGCCTGGCTCCATGACGATGTGCGACACGCCCTGCGCAACGGCTTCAGTGGCAATCTCGTCGTTCATGCCTTCGCACGGACGGCGGTCCGCTGCGGTATCGGTGAGGAGCTCATCGACCCGTTCTTTGCGTCGATGGAGATGGATCTTGACATGACCGTCCACACCCGCGAAAGCTTCGACCGCTACGTCTACGGGTCCGCGGAGGTGGTGGGTCTCATGTGCCTGCGTGGCTTCCTCGCCGGAGACGGGACAGCTGACAGGTGGGAGGACTACGACCGGCTCGCGCCGGGCGCGCGACGGTTGGGCGCAGCCTTCCAGAAGCTCAACTTTCTCCGCGACCTCGCCGAGGACCACGACACCCTGGGGCGTCGCTACTTCCCGGGCCTTGACATCGAGCGATTCTGTGATGCCGATCGGGACCGGATCCTCGACGACATCGCGGCCGACCTCGACGCGGCTGCCGCCGTCATCCCCGCGCTCCCGGC